>CAZUPH010000045.1:0-23208 GCA_964621995.1 uncultured Rubrivivax sp.
GCCGCCGCAGTTCGCCTCGCTGCCGGCCGCCCCCGCCGCTGCGGGCGGCGATGCCGCCACGCTGTCGCCGGCCGAGGCGCGGCTCGCGCTGGCCCCGGGCCACGCCGGCTTCGCGCCCGCGCTCGGCGCGACCCTGGCGACCTTCGTGCGCCAGGGCATCGAACATGCACGGCTGCACCTGAACCCGGCCGGGATGGGCCCGTTGGCGGTGCAGATCCGGCTCGACGGCCAGGCCGCGCTGGTGCTGATGTCGGCGGCCCATGCCGATACACGCGCCGCGCTCGAGCAGGCCCTGCCCACGCTGGCCGGAGCGCTGCGCGAGGCCGGGCTCACGCTGGCCGGTGGCGGCGTCTTCGAGCAGCCGCGTGATGCGCGCCGCGACGACGCCGGCGAAGGCCGCAGCGCAGCGCGCGACGGCCTGGCCGCCGGCGCCGCGCGCGAGGCCGGCGCTGCAGTGGCTGTCGCGCCGGTGCAGCGCCGCGGCGTCGTCGACCTGGTTGCCTGAGGCGTGCGGGCCGACGGCCCGCCGCCGTGGCGTGAAGCGCGGTTTTGACCGCCCTTTTCGCGGCATCCGCCGGGGGGTGGGCTCTCAATAATGGCTGCGACAGGTCGAGCTTCGGCGCGGCCGCCCACGCAGGAGAGTCCATGTCCACCGCCGCCGCTGCCGTCGACGCCCCCCCGGTGCCCGCGAAGGGCAAGAAGAAGCTGATCCTCATCGTCGCCGCGGCGCTGGTGCTGCTGCTGGTGGCCGGCGGCGCCGCGCTGTTCCTGCTCAAGGGCAAGCCGGCGGCGGGCGACGAGGCCGAGGACGGCGAGGCCGCGCCCGTGCAGGCCGAGCCGCGGCGCGACCCCAAGATCATCCCGACCTTCGTGGCGCTGGAGATGTTCACGGTGAACCTGGCCGACCGCGAAGCCGAGCGCTACGCGCAGATCGGCATCACGCTGGAGGTGGACGACTCCAAGGCCGGCGAGCGCATCAAGCAGTTCATGCCGGCGATCCGCAACAACATCCTGATGGCCATCGCCGACCGCACCGCGGGCGAGCTGATGGGGCGCGACGGCAAGACCCAGCTCGCCGAACGCGTCAAGCGCGAGACCGCGCGGGCGCTGGGCTACGAGGTGCCCGAGGAGGCCCCCGCCGGCGCGGCGCCGGCCGCGAAGAAGCGCGCCGTCGCCGAGGAGCACCCGGTGCGCGGGGTGCACTTCTCGAACTTCATCATCCAGTGATCATGGCGCCCCCGAGCTCGCTTCGCCCGCTGCCGGCCGGCTGGCAGGCCGTCCGGCGCGGCACGGCCACCCGCGGGCGCGCAGGCGCCCGCTCGGCGCGGTGCCGCCCCCCCGAGGGGGCCACGGGCCGGACCGGGGAACCCGGATCCGATGCGGACCCCTGCGCCATGCATGGGTGCAGCGCATGAACCAGCAGATCCTGTCGCAAGACGAGGTCGATGCCCTGCTGCAGGGCATCACCGGCGAGAGCCAGAAGCTCGAGCAGGAGGAGGCCCCCACCGGCGGGCTGCGCGAGTACGACCTCGCGAGCCAGGAGCGCATCGTCCGCGGCCGCATGCCGACGATGGAGGTCATCAACGAGCGCTTCGCGCGCAACATCCGCATCGGGCTGTTCAACTTCATCCGCAAGAGCCCCGAGGTCGCCATCGGCGGCATCAAGGTGCAGAAGTTCAGCGCCTTCCTGCGCGAGATCGTGGTGCCGACCAATTTCAACCTGGTCAGCGTCAAGCCGCTGCGCGGCAGCGGACTCATCGTCTGCGACCCCAGCCTGGTCTTCGCGGTGATCGACTCGCTGTTCGGCGGCGTCGGCAAGTTCCACACCCGCATCGAGGGCCGCGACTTCAGCCCCACCGAGCTGCGCGTGATCCTGCGCCTGGTGGAGGTCATCACCGCCGAATACAAGAAGGCCTGGAGCGGCATCTACCCGGTGGAGCTGGAGTACCAGCGCTCGGAGATGCAGCCGCAGTTCGCCAACATCGCCACGCCCAGCGAGATCGTCGTGGCGACGAACTTCACGCTGGAGATCGGCGAGACCACCGGCTCGGTGCACTTCTGCATCCCGTACAGCACGCTGGAGCCCATCCGCGACGTGCTCTACAGCACCATCCAGGGCGATGCGGCGGAGCCCGACCGGCGCTGGGTCAACCTGCTCAAGCACCAGATCCAGGCCGCCGAGGTGGAGCTGGTGGCCGAGCTGGGCCGCGCGCCGGCCACCGTGGAGCAGCTGCTGAGCTTCAAGCCGGGCGACTTCATCGAGCTGGACCTGGACCCGATGATCCAGGCCAAGGTCGACGGCGTGCCGGTCTTCGACTGCCACTACGGCACCTCCAACAACCGCTACGCGATCAAGATCGACCGCCTCATCACCAGCGACACCCAGGGCTGGATCGGAGCAAGCAACCATGGCCGCTGAACCGCAAGCCGAAGGCATGAGCGAAGAGGACCGCATGGCCGCCGAGTGGGCCGCCGCGCTCGCCGAGACCAAGGGCGGCGGCCACGAGGTTGCCAGCGAGGTCGCCGCGCCGGCGGAGACCGTGGCGCCGGCTGCCTTCACGAACTTCACGCCCACCAGCACCACCGGGGCCGGCAACGACCTCAACATGATCCTGGACATCCCGGTCCAGCTGACGGTGGAGCTGGGCCGCACGCGCATCCCGATCAAGCACATCCTGCAGCTCGCGCAGGGCTCGGTGGTGGAACTGGAGACGCTGGCCGGCGAACCGATGGACGTGCTCGTCAACGGCTACCTGATCGCGCAGGGCGAGGTGGTCGTCGTCAACGACAAGTTCGGCATCCGGCTGACCGACATCGTGACGCCCAGCGAGCGCATGCGCCGTCTGTCCCGGACCTGAGGCCGCGTCCGTGCAACAGACCTGGACCGCGCTGCTGTGGTTCGCGGTGGTGATCGCCGCGATCCCGCTCGTGCTGTGGCTCGTCAAGCGCACGCCGCTGGCCGGCGGCGGCGGCGCGCCGGGCACGCCGCGCGCGGTGGCGGTGATGCCGCTGTCGGCGTCGCAGCGGCTGGTCACCGTGGAGGTCGGCCAGGGCGAGGAGCGGCTGTGGCTGGTGCTGGGCGTCACGCCGCAGGGCATCCGCACGCTGCACACGATGACGCCGCAGGCCGCCGCGCTGCCGGCCGCGCCGCCGCCCCCGGCAGCGGCCTTCGCGCAGCTGCTCGGGCGGCTGCGCCAGACTCCGCCAGGAACCGGTCCCGATGCGCGCTGAGATCCTCGCCAGGGCCGCGCTGGGCGCGGCCGGCCTGCTGCTGGCCACCGGCGGCGCCTGGGCGCAGGCCACGGGCGGCACGCCGGCCCCCGGCGGCGGCCTGCCGCTGATCATCGGCCAGGGGCCCGGCGGCACCAGCTACTCGGTGCCGATCCAGACCCTGCTGTTCTTCACCGCGCTGGGCTTCCTGCCCGCGGTGCTGCTGCTGATGACCGCCTTCACGCGCATCGTGATCGTGCTGTCGCTGCTGCGCCAGGCGATGGGCACGCAGTCCGCGCCGCCGAACCAGGTGATCATCGGCCTGAGCCTGTTCCTGACCTTCTTCGTGATGTCGCCGACCTTCGACCAGGTCTACGAGCGCGCCTGGGCACCCTACAGCGCGGGCACGCTGCCCGCCGAGCAGGCCTTTCAGCAGGGCGTGCTGCCGATGCGCGAGTTCATGCTCAAGCAGACGCGCCAGAGCGACCTGCAGCTCTTCGCGCGGCTGGGCAAGCTGGCACCCGAGGTGCAGCCGGCCGACGTGCCGCTGACGGTGCTGGTGCCGGCCTTCGTGACCAGCGAGCTCAAGAGCGCGTTCCAGATCGGCTTCATGATCTTCGTGCCCTTCCTGATCATCGACATGATCGTCGCCAGCGTGCTGATGAGCCTGGGCATGATGATGCTCTCGCCGGTGCTGGTGGCGCTGCCCTTCAAGCTGATGCTCTTCGTGCTGGCGGATGGCTGGAACCTGCTGCTCGGGTCGCTGGCGGCCAGCTTCGCGACCTAGCCCGTGAAGCTGACCCTGTGGGCCGTTCGCGGCGCTTTGCGGACCTTGCACGCCGGGCTGCGCAGACCACCGTTCGTGCTGAGCCTGTCGAAGCGCGCATGGTCCTCGGGGCTTCGACAAGCTCAGCCCGAACGGTTCGTTGGGGGGTCTCGACCATCCGCAACACGCCGCAAGCCCGCATCCAACGAAGCCCGCCCTCCCGAACACCACGCCAAGCGCACAGCGCACCGGAGCAACTGACATGGACGCACAACAGGTACTCGCCGCCGGCCAGCATGGCCTGGGCATCCTGCTGATGGTGGCCGCGCCGGTGCTGGCGGTGGTGCTGGTCATCGGCCTGGCGGTGAGCATCTTCCAGGCCGCCACGCAGATCAACGAGGCCACGCTGTCCTTCGTGCCCAAGATCGTCGGTGCCGTCGTCGTGCTGGGCATCGCCGGGCCGTGGATGCTGTCCACGCTGGTGGAGTTCGTGCGCAGCACGCTGCTGGCCATCCCCTCGGCCGTGGGCTGAGGCAGCGCCACGGCCCGCGCGCGCGGCGATGATCAGCTTCACCGAGGCGCAGATCGCGGCCTGGATCGCGCCGCTGGTCTGGCCCTTCCTGCGCGCGCTGGCGCTGTTCACCGCGCTGCCGGTGCTGGGCACGCGCACGGTGCCGGTGCGGGTGCGCATCGGCCTGGCGGCGCTGATCGCGCTGGCCGCGCAGCCCACGCTGCCGCCGCCGACGCCCGAGGTCGCCGCGGTGGCGCTGGGCTCGCCGCTGTCGCTGCTGCTGGTGGCTCAGCAGCTGGTCATCGGGCTCGCGCTGGGCTTCGCGGTGCGCATCGTCTTCGCCGCGGTGGAGTTTGCCGGCGAGGTGGTCGGCCTGCAGATGGGCCTGAACTTCGCCGGCTTCTTCGACCCCGTCTCGGCCAGCGCCGCCACCGCCAGCAGCCGCTTCTTCGGCACCATGGTGGCCTGGCTGTTCATCGTGATGGGCGGGCACCTGATCGTCATCGCCGCGCTGGTGCAGAGCTTCAGTGCCTTCCCGGTGGGACCCGAGCCCTTCGCCTTCCTGCGCCAGATGCAGCCGCAGCGCTGGGGCGCGGAGATCTTTGCCACCGGGCTGTGGATCGCGCTGCCGCTGGTGACGATGCTGCTGTTCGTCAACCTGGTGCTGGGCGCCATCTCGCGCGTGGCACCGCAGATCAACATCTTCGCGATCGGCTTCCCGGTCACGCTCAGCGTGGGCCTGCTCGGCCTGCTGATGACGCTGCCGGCGCTGCAGGCGCCGTTCACGATGACGCTGGAGAAGCTGCTCGAGCAGTTCCGCTGAGGACGCGCGCGCCGTCGATTCCACCGCGCCATCGCCGGCACGAAGCGGCGCGCGGACTCAGGGCGTGAGAGGCGATCCCATGCGCGGGCGCCTGGCCGCGCCTCTCAGACGCAGTCGTCCACCACCGCCTCGGCCTCGATCTCCACGCGGTAGCCCTCGCCGACCAGCGCGCCCACCTGCAGCAGCGTATTGGCCGGCCGGATGTCGCCGAAGACGCGGCCATGCACCTCGCTGACCGCACGCCAGTCGGCGGCATCGGTCAGGTAGACGCGGGTGCGCACCACGTCGTCCAGCCGGCCACCGAGTGCGCTCAGGCTGGCGGCGATCTTGTCGAGGATGTAGACGGCCTGCGCGGCGGCATCCGAGCCCCCCACCAGGCGCCCGCTGCCATGCGTGGCCGTGGTGCCGCTGACGAGGATGCGATGGCCCTCGCGCACCGCGCGTGAATAGCCGGCCAGCGGCTCCCACAGGCTGCCGCTGTCCACGCGCCAGCGGCCCGCGCGGCCGGGCACCGCGACCTTGGGCCACACCGGCGGCAGGGCATCGAGGTGGTGGCTGAGGTCGCCGCTGGCGGTCAGGAACGGCGGCCTGCGGTATTCGTCGCCGCAGTCGCCGGGGATGCGCTTCGTGCCGGCGAATGCCGCGTCCAGCAGCGCGCGGTCCTCGTCGTCGAGCGCAAAGCCGAAGAGCTTCAGGTTGTCGGCGCGGTGCTCCGATGCACCCAGCCGCGCGCCGACGATCACCGCCGCCACCGCCGGCTGCTCGAGCACCCAGCGCGACGCCACGTTGGAGATCGAGACGCCATGCCGGCGCGCGATGGCGTCGGCAGCGCGCAGCACGCCCTGCAGCGCGCCCCAGCCGCCCACCGCATCGATGAAGCGGCGGTATTTCATCTTGCTCCAGTCGCCGACCTCCGCGGGCTCGGGCTGCCCGAGCCAGCGCTGCGCGAGGAAGCCGCCGCCCAGCGTGCCGTAGGCCAGCAGCTTCACGCCGCGCTCCAGGCACAGCGTGCTCATCGCCTCGGTCGCGCGGCGGTCGAGCAGGCTGATGCAGACCTGGTTGCTCGCCACCGGCACGCCTTCGGCGAGCAGCACGCGCAGGTGCGCGGTGTCGAAATTGGTCAGGCCGATGGCGCCGATCAGGCCTTCGTCCTTGAGCTTCGCGAGCTCCCCCATCGCGTCGAGCCAGCCCGGGTGCTCGAAGGTCCACCAGTGGAACTGCAGCAGGTCGATGCGGTCGGTGCGCATGCGATCGAGCGAACGCTGCACGCCGGCGCGCACGACCTCCGGCGTCATCGGTCCGGGTGGCGGGCACCACTTCGTGAACGCGCGCACGCCGCGGCCGGCCGGCGAGTTCAGCAGCTCGCCGGTGATCACCTCGGCCGAGCCGTAGTGGTCGGCCATGTCGAAACTGTCGAAGCCGGCGGCCGCATACTCGGCCATCGCGGCGGCGCCCTGCACCGGGTCGAGCAGCGTGCCGCCGCGCTCCATGTCGGCCACCTGCCACAGGCCGGTGACGACACGCGAGATCTCGAGCCCGGGCGCGAGCTGCGCGCGGTCCGGGCGGCTCACTTCGGCAGGCGCGCCTGCACCGCGGCCACGTCCTCCATGGACATCTGGCCCACGGTGCTGACCTCGCCGTTGCTGATGCGCCAGGTGCGGAAGGGGCCGACGATGTCGCCGTTCTTGTCGAAGGCCACCGGCCCGATCACGCCCACGTAGCGCAGCGGCTTCTTCTCCCGGATGAGCTGCAGCGCGCGCGCGAAGCCGGCCGGGCCGGCGTGCACCACCTCGCCGGCGGGGTCGGTGACCTTGCGGATCGAGTCGCGGATCGCCGCGGCCTCGAACTTGCCCGCATGCGCGATGGCCAGGCCCAGGATGGCGCCGGCATCGAACGCGCGGTCGGCCGCCGGCGCGCCGGCGTCGAAGCCGCCGCTCATCGCCGGGTAGGCGCTGGCGAAGTACTCGGTCGAGGCCGTCTTGGTCGTGCCCGAGCTGGTGCCGAAGGCGTTGGCCAGGAACTGCGGGCCCACGCCCTTGATGAAGTCGGCCGCATTCATGCCGTCGTTGAGCAGGAAGCGCTGCGGCCCGCCCTGCTGGATCCAGGTGCGCACGATGGTCGTGCCGTCGCCCGGGTAGCCGATGAAGTACAGCGCCGGCGCGTCGCCCTTCAGCGCATTCGTGACCTCGGCCGCGTAGCTGGGCTGCTGCGGGTTGTAGGGCGTGACGCCGACGATCCTGCCGCCCAGCGCCTCGTACGCGCGGCGGAACTCGGCCAGCATGTTGACGCCGAAGTCGTTGTTGACGTGGATGATCGTCAGCACGTTCATGCCCTGGTCGATGGCGTACTTGGCGGCCGCGGTGCCCTGCAGCGCGTCGCTGGTGATGGTGCGGAAGAACCAGCCGCCCGTCTTGCCCTCGTTGCCCAGCCTGGTCAGCGTGGGCGAGGTCGAGGCCGGCGAGATCTGCACCACGCCGGCGGGTGCGGTGACGCTGGTGACGATGGGGATCGACACCGAGCTGATGATGCCGCCGATGATCGCCGGCACCTTGCGCAGGTCGACCAGCTGGCGCGCCTGGTCGACCGCCACGCTGCCCTGGCTCTGCGCATCGCGCAGGTCGAAGCCGAGCCGGCAGCCGGCGATGCCTGCGGTTCCCGCGGCCTTGTTGAGCTCGTTGAATGCGAGCTCGACCGACTTCGAGGCCGCCTGGCCGAAGCGCCCCGCGGCGCCGGTGAGCGAGACCACCATGCCCACGGTGTGCGTGCAGCTCTGGGCCTGCGCGGCCTGCGGCACGGTGGTGGCGGCCAGCGCCAGGGCGGTGAGGGACAGCAAGGTGCGCATGGGGTTCAGCCTTTGTTGAGGTTGTATTTCATGATGCGGCCGTGGCGGCCGGCCTTGTCACGCTCGAGCGTGTAGGTATCGCCCTCGGGCCCGGGGTGGGCCGCGAGCAGCGGCTGCAGCAAGGCATGGTCGGCGGCGTCGAGCCGCAGGCCGAAGACGGCCAGCGTCTGCGGCAGGTGGTCGGCATAGCGCGCGCCGACGATGGCCGCGGCCACGCCGGGCCGGTCCAGCACCCAGCGCGTGGCCACCGTGGCGATGCCCACGCCGTGGCGGTCGGCGATGCGCTTCAGCGCCTGCAGCAGCTGCTGGAAGGCCCCCCAGCCGCCGTAGTCGTCGATCACCAGCTTGTACTTGATCAGCGAGCGGTTCGTCAGCTCGGCGCCGGGCTCGGGCGCACCCAGCCAGCGCTCGCTGAAGAAGCCGCCGGCCAGCGTGCCGTAGCACAGCAGCCGCACGCCGCGGTCGAGCCGGGCCAGCGCATGCCCGGGCCGGCGGTCGAGCAGCGAATACTGCACCTGCATGGCCACCAGCGGCACGCCGGCGTCGAGCATGGCCGCGGTGTGCGGGGTGTCGAAATTGGTGCCGCCCAGGTGCGCGACCAGACCTTCGCGCTGCAGCGCGGCGAGGGTCTGCGCGGCCTCCAGCCAGCCCGGCACCGCGTAGTCCCACCAGTGGAACTGCACCAGGTGCAGCCGCTCGAGCCGCAGCCGCTGCAGCGAGCGCTCGACGATGCGGCGGATGTAGGCCGCGTCCACCCGCGCGAGGTCGTCGTAGTCCGGCACGCACTTGGTATGCACCTGCAGCGGCGGCAGGCCCTGCGCACGGCGGCGGGCGTTGAACTCGCCGTACAGCGCCTCGACGCCGGTGTAGATGTCGGCACCGTCCACCGTGTCCAGGCCCGCGTCGACGAAGGCGGCGATCTCGTCGATGGCGCGCTCGCGCTCCACCGGCCCATGGTCCCCCGCCAGCTGCCAGCCGCCGCGCACGATGCGCGGGATGCGGTAGCCGGGCGCGAGTTCGGTGGTCTCGATCATTTCGGCAGCGGCACCGCGGTGGTCTCGGCGTGGCGGAAGCGGCGCCGGCCCAGCCGCGTGATGCGAAAGCGCGTCGGGCAGTGCGGGTCGGGGCACGCGACCTCGGCGTCGGTGCTCATCCAGTCGTTCGGATCCGTGGCGCGCTGCTTGGCCGGCAGCAGCGGCAGCAGCGCGGCCAGCGAGTACATCGAGAACGGCTGGCCGAAGTGCAGCAGTTCGCCGCGCACCTCGAACCAGTCGCCGGCCTTCGCATGGCACTGGATCTTCGCGCCCTCGGGCGCGACCACCTCGACGCGCAGGTCGTACAGCTCGAAACCGTCGTCGAAGCGGTCGTCGTCCATGGCTCCTCGGCTATGCTCGCGCCGCGATGCAGAGCAGCAGTCTGTTGGTGGCACGGGAGGTTACCAAAGTCTTCGGCGGCCACCGGGCGGTCGACGGCGTGTCCTTCGCCCTGCCGCGCGGCTGCATCGGCGGGCTGATCGGGCCCAACGGCGCCGGCAAGACGACGCTGTTCAACTGCCTGGCCGGCCACCTGCGGCCGAGCGGCGGCCATGTCGAGCTCGACGGCCGGTCCATCACCGGTGCGTCGCCGGCGCGTGTCTTTGCCGCGGGCCTGGCGCGCACCTTCCAGATCCCGCGCCCGTTTCCGCAGATGACGGTGCTCGAGAACGTGATGCTGGCGCCGCCCGGCCAGAGCGGCGAGCGCTTCTGGGCCAACTGGCTGCAGCCGCGCGTCGTGGCCGCCGAGGAGCGCCGCACGCGAGACGCGGCGCGCCACTGGCTGGACTTCGTCGGCCTGTCCGCGCTGGAGCAGCAGCCCGCCAGCGTGCTCTCCGGCGGCCAGCGCAAGCTGCTGGAGCTGGCCCGCGTGATGGTCGCCGAGCCGCGCCTGGTGCTGCTGGACGAGCCCGGCGCCGGCGTGAACCCGGCGCTGCTGGACCAGATCGTCGACAAGGTCGCCGCGCTGAACCGCCTGGGCACGACCTTCCTCGTCATCGAGCACAACATGGACCTCGTGATGACGCTGTGCAGCCCGGTGATGGTGATGGCGCAGGGCCGGCTGCTGGTGCAGGGCGAGCCGCAGACGGTGCTGCGCGACCCGCGGGTGGTCGAGGCCTACCTGGGTGATGCCGCCTGAGGGCGGCATGAGGGCCGCATGACCGCCGCACTCGACATCCAGGCGCTCGAGGCCGCGTACGAGCCCGGCCTGCCCATCGTGCGCGGCGCCACGCTGGCGGTGCAGCCGGGCGAAATCGTCGCGATCCTCGGCCCCAACGGCGCCGGCAAGTCCACGCTGGTCAAGGCCGTGGCCGGGCTGGTGCCCGTCACCGCCGGCCGCGTGCTGCTGCACGGGCAGGACATCACGCGCGTGCCGGCGCACCGCATGGTGTTCGAGGGCCTGGCCTTCGTTCCGCAGACCGAGAACGTGTTTGCCAACCTCACGATCGCCGAGAACCTGGAACTCGCTGCGGCGATCCTCGAGGCCGACCGCCACGAGCGCCTGGCGCCCGTGTATGCGATGTTCCCCGACCTCGAGCGCCAGCGCACGCTGCTGGCCGGGCGGCTTTCGGGCGGGCAGCGGCAGATGCTGGCGGTGGCGCGTGCGCTGATCGCGCAGCCGCGGGTGCTGATGCTCGACGAGCCTTCGGCCGGCCTGAGCCCCCGGCTCGTCGGCCAGGTGCTGGCGCAGATGCGGCGCGTGCGCGATCACGGCGTGACGGTGGTGCTGGTGGAGCAGAACGTGAAGGCGGCGCTGGCCGTCGCCGACCGCGCCGCCGTGCTGGTGGAAGGGCGCGAGCGCATCGTGGGCACCGCGGCCGAACTGCGCGGCGACGCGCGCCTCGCCGAGCTCTACCTCGGCCGCCACGCCGTGGCCGGGGCGACCTGATGCTGCAGATCCTCACCGACGGACTGGTCATCGGCTCGGTGGTGTCGCTGGGGGCGATCGGCCTGAGCCTGTGCTTCTCGATCCTGCGCTTCGCGAACTTCGCGCACGGCGAGCTGCTGGCCTGGGGCGCCTACGTGGCGCTCAGCGCGCTGGCGGTGTTCGCCGCGCTGGCCGGGGGTGCGCAGCCGCTGGGGCCGTTCTCCTTCGGCTGGCCGCTGCTGGCGGCGCTGGCCGTGGCGGCGGCTGCCGTGTCGCTGCTGGTGCTGGCGCTGGACGCCGCCCTCTTCCGCCGGCTGCGCAAGCAGGGCGCGATCACGCTCGTGATCGCGAGCTTCGGCGCCGCGCTGGCGCTGCGCAACCTGCTGCTGTTCGTCTACGGCGGCGTGCCGCAGTACTACTCGCAGGAGCTGCAGATCGCCGTCGCGCTGCTGCCGCGCAGCCTGTGGGGCGGCATGCGCATCACGCCCGACCAGCTCTTCGTGCTGGGCCTGGCCGCCGCCACGGTGGTGGGCGTGCACGCCTTCCTGGCGCGCAGCACGCTGGGCCGCGCGATGCGCGCGACCTCGATGAACCCGCAGCTCGCGCGCGTGGCCGGCATCGACCCCGAACGCATCCTGCGTGCCACCTGGGTGATCGGCGCCGTGCTGGCCACCGTGGCCGGCGTCTTCGCCGGGCTCACGGTGCAGCTGCGCCCGACGCTGGGCCTGGACCTGCTGCTGCCGCTGTTCGCGGCCGTGATCCTGGGCGGCATCGGCTCGGTGTGGGGCGCGGTGCTGGGCGGGCTGATCGTCGGCATCGCCGAGAGCGTGGCGGTGCACGTGGTGGGCGCCGAATACCGCGCGGCGGCGGCCTTCGCGGTGCTGATCGCGATCCTGCTGGTGCGGCCCACCGGCCTGTTCGCGGATACGTCGGAGAAGACCTGATGGGCGACCTGCAGGGCTGGCTCTCCTACGGCAGCTTCTTCCTCGTCTTCGGCTGCACCTACGCCATCGTGGTGCTGGGACTGAACCTGCAGTGGGGCTACACGGGCCTGTTCAACGTGGGCGTGGCCGGCTTCGTGGCGGTGGGGGCCTACACCTCGGCCCTCCTCACCACACCGGAAACCGCCGACCGCATCGGCGGCTTCGGCTGGCCGGTGGCGGCGGGCTGGCTGGCGGCGATGGGGGTGTCGGGGCTGGCGGGGATGGCCGTGGGGGCCCTGGCGCTGCGGCTGCGCCACGACTACCTGGCCATCACGACCTTCGGCGTGGCGGTGACGATCCAGCTGGTGGCCACCAATGCGCAGGCGCTCACCGGCGGCACCTTCGGCGTGCAGTTCATCCCCAAGCCGCTGCAGGGCTGGCTGGGCACCGGCGTGGCGTGGAACCTGGGCTACCTGGCGATCGTGCTGGCGCTGCTGGCCGCGGCCTACCTGGCGCTGGAGAGGCTGGTGCGCAGCCCCTGGGGGCGCGTGCTGCGCGCGATCCGCGAGGACGAGGACGCGGCGGCCTCGCTGGGCAAGCGCGCCTTCGTCTTCCGGCTGCAGAGCTTCGTCATCGGCAGCATGCTGATGGGCCTGGGCGGCGCGGTGTACGCGCACTTCGTCGGCTACATCGCGCCCGAGGACTTCCTGCCCATCCTGACGTTCCAGATCTGGGCCATGCTGATCGTCGGCGGCGCCGGCAACCACCGCGGCGCGATCGTCGGCGCGCTGCTGGTCTGGGGCTTCTGGGCCGCCGCCGGCGCCGCGCTGCGCGGCTTCATCCCGCAGGAAGAGCAGGCGCGCGGCGCGGCGCTGCAGGTGATGCTGATCGGCGTGCTGATCGCGCTGATGCTGGTGCTGCGGCCGCGCGGCCTGCTCGGCGAGGACGTGCGCGTCTCGCACGCCGCCCGCTGAGGGCGGGCGCCGCCGCCGCACCGCTCACCGTTCAGGGCTTGCTCGCGACGACGGCGATCTCGATCAGCACGTCGCGCGGCAGGCGCGCGACCTCGACCGTGGCGCGCGAGGGCGGCGCGGTCTTGAAGTACTCCGCATAGATGCGGTTCATCGTCGCGAAGTCGTTCAGGTTCTTCATGTAGACGGTGGACATCACGACATGCTCGAAGCCGAGCCCCTGCGACTTGAGCTTGGCGCCGATGTAGTCGAGCACCAGCCGAGTCTGCTCCTCGATCGTCGTGCCCTGCACCGCATTGCCGGCCTTGTTCAGCGGGATCACGCCCGACAGGAAATACAGGTGGCCGGACTGGACGATCTGCGAGTACGGTCCGATGGCGGGATAGATCTCGCCGGTGCTGTGGATCTGCTTGGACGGGCCGGTGGCGCATCCGCCGAGGACGGCGACGAGGGCGGCGGCTAGCAGGGGGCGGCTCGACATCACGGGCTTCTCCTTGTGTGGGTGTGGGCGGCGCTCGGCACGAGCCCGCGGCGCGACATTCCCACCGACGCCGCCTGCACGCAAGCGCCTGCCCGCGGCCGGACCGCGGGGCGAGGGTTCAGGAGCGTGCCAAGCTAGTGATTGACAGCCCGGCCGGGGGCGCTTGCCGCTGGTGCCGGTCTGCCTGGACCGGCGCGTGGCCTGGCGCGGCGGCGCAGCGGCCGATGCCGCGACGGTGATGGCGCGTGACGAGGGGCCGAGCCCGTGGCGTTGGCGGCGCCGTTGTGCGTCATCCGGCACCGCGGTTCGCGCCGGGCACCGGCAGCTCGTTCAGCGCCTGCGGGCACCGGGCCGGCTGCACGGCTGTCTGCTCAGGGCCCGTCTCGGTCGTTCGGTCCAATCGGCTCAGCTAGCCTTGCTGCACCAGCATCGGCTGCTGGACCCTGGCGAACCCAGCAGCACTGGCCGACACTTCTGAACCAGATGCGCTGAAGAGCGGCCATGGCCGACTCTCGACCACTGCCGCCATGCGCTCCAGCGTGCCCAGCGGCTCGATGCCCATAGCGTGCAGCCTTGCGTCCATCTCAGTCAACACACCGTGCTAGCGCAGCATCCAAGTCAAGGCGAAGCAGCGTCAGAAGCGACCGCGCAGGGATCTCACGCTAACCCTGAACAACTGCAACTGGACCGACTCCGCGCTGCCGAACGGGTTTGACCATCGGGCCGGTCACCTTCAGGGAGCATGACCCTTCGCGAAGAAGCTGCCGGGCGAAAGAGATGGGGAGCTCACCGCGAGCAGCTGCCCGAACTGGTGCCGGTGGGCCTGCCGGTGTTCGCCGGCGCTGGCGCCTGCACGCCGGGCATCGGCGCGCTGTCGTTCGGCACCACCGCCACCGTGTCGATCCCGCAGCTGCGTGTCTCGGGCGGCGGCTCGCAGTCCGATGGCGCGATGCAGGTCACGGCCGACATCTCCGGCCCGCCGGCGACCCGGCCGCAGCTCTTCGAGACCTCGGTCCTGGGCGCGGCCATCGACGCGGTGGCGGCGATGACGTGTCCGGGCCGCAGCTTCGAGCCGGTGGCTGCCCACCACGCCTTGCAGGACGAGCTGTACCGCGAGGTCTACCCGTGCATGGACAGCCGCACGACTCCGCTGTTGCGGCGCCGGGGCCGCGCGCTGGCAGCGGTGCGCCGAGCGCGCGCCGGCGTGACGCCAGCGTGACGGCCGGCGGCCTACCCTGCCCATTCATGCGACCCCGCCCGACGCGCCGCATGCCCGCCGCGCGCCGGCGCGGCAGATCGGCCATGATCTACCGGTGACCCGGCAGCCACCCCGCAACCCGCCGCCGCGCGATGGCGCCATGGCGCAGCTTCGCCTGCACCTGCACGGCGAAGCGAGCGTCTCGCGCCAGGCCGCAGCGAGCCTGCCGCTGCGCGGCCGCGCCGCCGCCGTGGTGGCGCTGGCGGCGCTGGAGCCCGGCATCAGCCGCGAGCGCGTGGCCGCCCTGGTGTGGCCCGACGCACCCAACCCGCGCCAGAACCTGCGCCAGCAGCTGCTGCGCTTTCGCCAGGCCTTGGGCGGGCCGCTGATCGAAGGCGACGAGCAACTGCGCCTGGCGCAGCAGGTGGTGCTGCAGCAGCCCGCCCAGGGCGCCGAGCTGCTGGGCACCGAGAGCGCCGGCGACGACGAGTTCGGCCATTGGCTGCAGGTGCAGCGCGAGCGCGAGCGCAGCGCCAGGCGTGCGCCACTGCACGAGGCGCTGGCGCGCGCCGAGGCCGAGGGTGATCTCGATGCCGCCTTGCAGCAGGCGCGCTCGCTGCTGGCGCTGGATCCGCACGACGAGGCGCCGCACACCACCCTGATGCGGCTGCACTATCTGCGCGGCGAGCCGGCAGCCGGGCTGGCCGCCTACCAACGCCTGGACGAGATGCTGCGCGTGCGCTACGCCAGCCGGCCGTCCCGGGCCAGCGCCGAACTGGCCGAGGCGCTGCGGCGCGCCCAGCCATCGAGCCCGGCCAGCGCGCCGGGCGAGCCGCGCGCAGCGGCCCCGACCGGCGCGCTGGCCTTGCAGCGCCAGCTGCCGGTGACGCTCAGGCGCCCGCCGCGCCTGGTCGGACGCCAGGCCGAGCGCGCCGCCGTGCAACAGGCCTGGGCCCAGGGGCAGGCCGTCGTGCTCGAAGGCGAGGCCGGGCTGGGCAAGAGCCGCTTGATGAGCGAGATCGTGAGCGGGTTCGTGGCCGAAGGCGTGGCGCAGAGCGTGACCCCATCGCCTGCCGCGGCAACAACCGCGGCAACAACCGCGGCAACAACCACGGCAACAGGCAGCGCAGGCCCCGCGGCGGCAGCCCTGCACCTGTTGGCCGCCGGCCGGCCGGGTGATGCCGGCGCGCCCTATGCCACCCTGACGCGCCTGTTGCACCCGCTGCTGGCCGCCGGCGCGCCCGGTCTCGACGCCGGTGCGCGCGAGGCCCTGTCGCTGCTGGCGCCGGGGCTGCACTCGGGGCCGTCCGGCGGCGCCCTGGAGGGCGAGGCTGCACCGCGCCTGCGTCCGGGCGCGCTGCAGGCCGCGGTGGCCGCCCTGCTCGACCGCGCCGGCGTGCACACCGTGGCGCTGGACGACCTGCATTTCGCCGACGACGCCACGCTGGACCTGCTGGCCGGCCTGGCGGCGGCGCCCGACATGTCCCGGCGCTGGCTGTTCGCCACCCGCCCGGCCGAAGGCTCGGTCGCGGTGGGTGCGCTGCGCGACGGCCTGGCCGAGTTGAACCGCCTGCGCGTGGTGCCGCTGACGCCGCTGGATCCGGCGGCCACCGCCACCCTGATCGACACCCTGTCCATCCAGGGTCTGCAGGGCGACAGCCTGGCGCCGGCCCTGGTGCGGCACACTGGCGGCAACCCGCTGTACCTGCTGGAGACGTTGAAGCTGGGGCTGGCCGACGGCAGCCTGCGGGCCGGCCGCCTGCCGCGCCCCGAGGCGGTGGGCAGCCTGATCGAGCGCCGGCTGCGCCAGCTCAGCCCGCGCGCGCTGTCGCTGGCCCGGGTGGCGGCGGTGGCCGGGGTGGACTTCGGCGTCGAGCTGGCCGAGCAGGCCCTGGCGGTGCCGGCGGTGGAACTCAGCGACGCCTGGGGCGAACTGCAAAGTGCGCAGGTGCTGCGCGACAACGCTTTCGCGCACGATCTGGTGGTCGACGCCGTGCTGCGCTCGATCCCGGCACCGATCGCCGAGCACCTGCATGCGCTGCTGGCTGCGTGGCTGGGCCGGCGCCAGGCAGAGCCGGCGCGCGTGGCGGCGCATTGGCAGGCGGCGGGCGAGCACCGCCGGGCGGCCGACGCCTGGCTCGAGGCCGCGCAGGTGGCCGACCGCCGCCTGCGGTTTCGCGAGTCGATGCAGTGCTTCGAGCGGGCGGCCGAGTTGTTCGGCAGCCTGGCCGATGCGCCGGCACGGCATCGCGCGCTCCGGCAGGCCATCGAGCAGGCCTCGATGCTGGACCTGTCGATCGAGGACTACGCCGCGCAGGTCGAGCGTCTGATCGACTCGGCGCCGGACCTCGCCGAGCGCGCGGCCGCCTCCGTGTTCAGGCTGCGCATACACGAGCTGAAGGGCGACAGCCCGGCCCTCGTGCGCGAGGCGCAGGCCCTGATCGAGCTGGCGCGGTCACAGGGTCTGCGGCGGGAAGAGGCGATCGGCCTGATGGCGCTCGGCACGGCCCGCAGCAACCTGCAGCAACTGGCCGAAGCGCTGCCCGACTTCGAGCGCGTGGCCGTCCTGGGCGCCGAACTGGACGATCTCGAGCTGCAGGCAGCCGGCCTGTCCGCCCAGGGCACGATCCTGCTGCGCCTGGGTCGCCGCGTCCGGGCGCTGTCCGCGCTCGACGCGGCGCGCGAGCTCTTCGGGCGCGGCAAGCACCTGCTCCGGCTGGCCATGGTCGAGCAGCAGACATCGATCGCGCTGCTGGGCAGCGGCCGTCCCGCCGCTGCGCTCGAAGCCGCCGAGCGCGCGCTGGGCAGCGCGCTGGCGGCCGAACCTCCGCTGGACATGCTGGCCCATGTGTGGCTGGCGCGCTCGATGGCATTGCGGCAATTGGGACGCTATGCCGAGTCCCTGGCCGCCATCGATGAACCCTTGGGCCTGGTCGACGCCCGGGAGCTCGCCGTGGCCGATCGGCTGCGGCTCGAGCTGGCCCAGACCTACCTCCATCTCGGCCGCACCGACCTGGCCCAGCGCCAGCTGGCGCAGGCACGCGCGCCCGCCCGCCTGGCGCTGGCCGAGCAGCAGCGCGCGCTGTACCTCGAGCTGCAGCTGCGCGCCCTGAGTCCCTCGACCGCGCCGGCCTCGGCGGCCTTGCTGCCCACTGCATTGGCGCAGGGTGAACCGCGCCGCCGTTGCGAGCTGCTGCGCGCCTGGTCGGCCCTGGCACCGCCGGACGAGCGCGCGGCGCTGCTGGACGACGCCCTGCGCATTGCCGACGAGTTCGACCTGGCCGACGAACGCTGCACCGTGCAGGCCGAGCTGGCCCGGCAGCTGCTGGCCCAAGGCCAGGTGCACGCCGCGACCGCGCTGGCGCGCATTGCGCTGGCCGACGAGAGCACCACGCCCGCCGGATACCCGCCGACGGTCGCAGCGATCGCGCACGCGGTCCTCGGCGCCGGCGGCGACGCCACCGCGGCGCGGCGCGCGCTCGAGCGCGCACTCGATTGGGTGGAGCGTGCATCGGCCACGCTGCCGCCCGAGTTCCGGTCCAGCTTTCGCGAGCGCAACCCGGTCAACCGGGCCTTGCTGGCCGCCGCTTCCCAGCGCCGCCCGAACGGCGGCTGAGTCGCCCCCCACAAAGGACGAGCCGAATCCGGGCGCCACGTGACGCCCGCGTGACGCCGGAGTTTCTACGGTTGCATCCGTGGCCCGCATCGGGTCCCGGGAGCAACCATCATGATTCAACGGCTTCGACGATTCGGCGCCCTGGGCGCGCTGACGGCTGCCCTGATGCTGGCCGCCTGCGGCGGCGGCGGCAACGAAGAAGCGGCGGTGACGCCGCCGGTTGCGGCGCCACCGCAGCACGGCCCGGTGGCGCGGGTCGAACTGCTGCCCGCCGGCGGCATGCTGGTCGACACCTCGGAGCGGCGCACGCTCACGGTGAAGGCCTTCGACGCCGCCGGCATCGAAGTGCCGGTGCCGGCCGCCGATCTGCGGCTGGTCTCGTCCGACCCGACGGGCATCGAGGTCAGCCGCGCCGGCAATGGCTTCGAGGTGCGCGCCACGGCCATGCGACGCTCGTCGCTGCTGACGGCCAGCGTGGGCACGGTGAGCGCGCAGCCCGCGGTCTTCTTCGCCGCCGCGCCGGTGGCCGGCGCGGTGGCGGTGGCCGATGCCCAGGTGCGCAGCGAGCCGGCGCCGGTGGACGCGGATGCGTCACGCGGCCTGGGCTTTCGCTACCGCGTCACGCTGTCCGATGTGCCGGGCCTGACCGCCGGTGCGATCGTCGTCGGCACCGGCACCCAGCCGGTCGGCGGGCGCGTCGTCAGCAGCAGCGCCAACCCGGCCAATCCCGCGCACACCGACGTCGTGCTGGAGCTGGTGCCGCTGGGGGCCCTGTTCGACAACCTCGCGATCGACCTGGAGTTCTCGGTCGAGCAGATGAAACAGCTGATGCAGCTGGAGCCCGGCGTCAAGCGGCCCGCCAGTGCCGGCAACAAGACCATCCGCAGCGTGGGTGGGGCCAGCTGCGAGGGCGACGCGCCGGCGCTGGCGGCGATCAGCGGCGAGCTCGAGGCGCGCATCGACCCGCGCCTGCGCTCGGAGTTCGTGCTCGACATCGGCGGCGGCGTGGTGCGCAAGGCGCGCGTGGCCGCCTTCGGTGGCCTGGACGTCGCGGGCAAGGCGGTGATCAACCTGGGCGCGGCGGTCAGCGGCGGCGTGACCTGCAAGGCCACCCTGGGCTTCATCCCGATCCCGATCACCGGCGTGCTGTCGCCGCTGATCGCGCCCATCGTGCCCTTGAACGCGAAGTTCGATCTTGGCGCGCTGGTGCAGGTCAACCTGTTCACCTTCAGCGCCGAGATCAAGCAGTCGGCCGAGTTCGACTTCGGCTTCGACTACGACATCGCGCGGTCGACGGGCGACGCGATGCAGGCCATCAAGCGCCTGCAGCTGTCCGACCCGGAGTTCACCCGCAACCTGTCGTTTCCCACCGCAGCCAGCCTGCGCGTCAAGACCACCGCCTTCGTCGGGCTGACGTCGGGGCTGGCGCTGGGCGGCGTGCTGGCGCGGCTGGAACTGGTCGAGATCTTCGCCGGCCCCGAGTTCGAGGCCAAGTTCGGCGGCAGCTACGACGTGGCCACCGACGCCGTCTACACCTCGGAGTACGAGCTCAAGGCCAAGGCCGGCGTCGGGCCGGGCGACGACGTCGCGGCCGCGCTGACCCGCATCTTCGGTTCGTCCAAGGCGATCGACCTGACGCTCAAGACCGAGACGTCGATCGCCAAGACGCCCGGCGCGACGGCGGTCTCGACCGAGAAGTCGAGCTTCGCCGCCGGCGAGCCGGTTCGCTTCGACGTCGAGCTCGCCGCGTCCAGCGTGAACTTCCCGCTCGTCGGCTACAACGTCAAGGAAGTCCGGATCTACCGCCTGCGTCACGGCAACACGACCAGCGCCGAGCCGGTCGCCGTGGCGGCGGCGGCCGACGGCCAGACCCGCTTCCAGCTGGACTGGACCGCCGACGCGGCGGGCGAGGTGCGCGACCCGATCAGCGGCAAGCCGAACTTCTACGCCTTCGTGGTGGACAAGCCGCTGGCGCTGGTCAGCGGCTTCTTCCCCTTCGAGCTCGGCGCGGTGAGCGCGCGCGACGTGGGCGCGCAGGGCCTGATCGCCGGCGGCGGCACGCATTCGCTGGCCATCGACGGCGCCGGCCGGGTGGTGTCGTGGGGCAGCAACCATGGCGGCGCGCTCGGGCGCCAGAACCCCTCGTCCCTGCCCAACTTCGTGGAAGGGATCCCGACGCAGTTCACGGCCAAGGCGGTCGCTGCGGGCGGGTGGCACTCGCTGGCGCTGCTCAGCAGCGGGCAGGTCTACGCCTGGGGCTTCGGCCCCGACGTCGGCCCGGCCACGGGGGGAGGCACGGCCGACGTGCTGACGGCCAGGCGCGTCAACGTGCCGGGCATTGCGATCGCCATCGCGTCGCGCTACCGGGGCTCGCTGGTGCTCTTGAGCAGCGGCGAGGTGTACGGCTTCGGGCGGTCGCCGTCATCGCCAAGCGGCTCCATCGTGCGCATCGGCATCGACCGGGTGAAAGCCATTGCCGACGGCGAGCGACACGGCCTGGCCCTGCGCGACGACGGCACGGTCTGGGCCTGGGGTGTGGACACCCATGGTCAGCTCGGCGGCGGCGGCGACAGCCTGATCCCGGTCAAGGTGCCGGGGCTGCCACCGATCAAGGCGATCGCGGCCAGCAGTTACACGTCTTTCGCGCTCGACGAGACGGGCCGGGTCTGGAGCTGGGGCCATAGCCTGGTACTGGGTCGCCCGGGTGACACCACACCTGCACGCATCGAGGGCCTGTCCGGCGTGAAGGCCATCAGCGCCGGCAACTACACCGCCTTCGCACTGATGGACGACGCCACGGTCAAGGCCTGGGGCGACAACTGGTACGGGCGCGTCGGCGTGTACCGCGGCGACGACATCGCGCCGGCCACGATCCCCGGCCTGAACGACGTGGTCGAAGTCAACGGCGCCGAGTTCCACGGCATGGCGCTGACGCGCAGCGGCGCGGTCTACGCCTGGGGCCGCAACGAGGGCAAGGCCCTGAACGGCGGCGACAGCCCCCCGGACTACAGCCAGTCGCCCATCCTGAGCGGCTTCTTCCGCTGAGCGGCAGGGGCGCCGCGCGGCGGGGGAGGCGCCGCGCGGCGGCGGGGGACAAGGCGCTCACCGGTTGGGGCATCCCGGTGCACCGCGGCCCGGGCACCACCGGCGTGGCGGGCATCGTCAAGAGCGGCAGCAGCGCGCGCGGTGAGCCTGCGCGCCGACAAGGACGGGCTGTTCGACAAGTTACCGATGGACGCCGTTGCGCGATGGGACCACGCGCCTGGGGGCGAGCCCGCTGGAGTTCATGCAGCGGCTGGCTGCGCTGGTGCTGGGGCCGAGGCAGCACATGACCGACTGGCCGGATCGCGGCCGTTCGCCGGCGGCAGCCGATGGCCGCGAGCAGTCCCCCGTCCTCACCCCCTCGTCCACGCCGCCAACCGGTCCCCCGCCACCCGCTCCGCCAGCGGCCGCGCGAAGAAGCGCAGCTCGATGCTCGTGCGCGCACGCGTCATCGCCGGCGCCACGTGCGTGCGGTGCAGCGCCCGCCCGTCGAAGACCAGCGCATCGCCGGGTTGCAGCACCGGGCGCCGCAGCTGCGAAGGATCGTGCCGCGCCGCCACCGCCTCGGGCTGCAGCTCGGCCGGCCGCAGCAGCCGCGGCTGCGGCGCGTCCACCCATTCCAGCCCGGGCGCGTCGGCGCCGCAGGGCGTCAGCGCGATCCAGCAGGTGATCATCCTCAACAGGTCGTCGTCTCGCAGCGGCCGGCCGGCCTGCGCGATGAAGTCGAAGCGCAGCGCGCCGTCCTGGTGCCAGCCATGCGGCGGCCGGCCGTGGCGCACCCAGCTCTGGTCCAGGTTGCACGGCGGCGCCGGGCCCAGCACCGCCTCGACGTGCGCGGCGACCGGGCTCGCGTGCAGCGCCTGCAGCACCGTGGCGGCATCGGGCGCGGCCAGCGCGGCGAGCGGGCGCGAGACCGGCGGCCCGGGTTCCCGCCCTTGTTCGAGCTGCGCCAGCCACTGCGCGCACAGCGCCGGCGGCAAGGCGCCGCGCAGCAGCGCCACCGCCGCGCCTGCGTGCTGCACCGGGGCCGCCGGCATGGGTGCTGCCCGGCCCTACTCGGCGCGCAGCCGCAGCCCGAAGAACTGCTGCACCGCCTCGCGCAGCTGCGCGTGGCCGATCTCGTCGGCGTTCTCGTGCACGGCGCCCTCCACGAGCAGGAAGCGCCGGGGCTCGCGCGCACGTTCGTAGAGCGCGCGGCCCATCGCCGGCGAGATCATCGTGTCGCGGCTGCCGTGCACCACCAGCACCGGCGAGCCGACGGCGGCGATGCGCGAGCCGGCGTCGAAGTGCTGCGTGATCAGCCCGGTGATCGGCAGCCAGCCCCAGCGCAGGCTGCGGAAATGTTCGCCGGCGGAGAGGAAGCCGCCCTCGACGATGACGCCGGCCTCGTCGGTCACCTCGGCGGCCAGGCGCACCGCCATGTTCGCGCCCACCGAGTGGCCGGCGATGTAGCGCGGCCGCGCCGGGTGGCGCTCGGCCAGCCAGGCCCAGGCCGCGCGGGCGTCCTCGGCGGCCAGCGTCTCCGAGGGCACCGTCTCGCTGCCGCGTGCGCCCAGGTCCGGGCCGGCGGCCTCGCCGGCGCCGGCCGGCGGGTGCAGCGCGGGGTCGGCACCGCCCGGGCTGGAGAGCCCGAAGCCGCGGTAGTCCACGCCCAGCACCGAGAAGCCCAGCGCATGCAGCCGGCGCAGGCGCTGCGCGCTGGCGCGCACGTCCCAGCGCACGCCGTGCAGGAACAGCAGCACCGGTGCGTCGGCCTCGGGCCGCGGCAGCCACAGGCCGTGCAGGCGCACGGGCCGGCCGCGCTGCTCGGGGTGCTGCGACACGTAGGGGATCCACACCTCCTGCATGCCCTCGGCGGCGGCCACCCCGGGCGCCCAGGCCTGCGTGGTGGGCATGAAGATCCAGCGCCGCTGCTCGTAGTCCA
>CAZUPH010000046.1:0-22880 GCA_964621995.1 uncultured Rubrivivax sp.
GCGCGTGCCCTTGCTCGTCTCGACGAAGAAGCGGCCGTCGGCCTGCTTCTCGACGCGCGTGACCTCCTGCCCCAGGTGGAAGGTGGCGCCGAAGGGCTCGATCTGCTTGAGCAGCGCGTCGGTGAGTTCCTTGCCGGTGCACACGGGCACGGCCGGGATGTCGTAGATGGGCTTGTCCGGGTACAGCTCGATGCACTGCCCGCCGGGATAGGCCAGGCTGTCGATGATGTGGGCCTTGATCTCCAGCAGGCCCAGCTCGAAGACCTGGAACAGGCCCACCGGGCCGGCGCCGACGATGACGGCGTCGGTCTCGATCGGGCCGTCGTGCGTGCGGGCGGTGTCGGCGATGGCGGGGTTCAGGTCGGATTGCATGGCAGGCGTGTCGGGGGCGCTTCTGGCGGGCTCAGCGGATCAGCTGGTCCAGCTTGTCGGTCTTGTCCTTCCAGTCGTCGGCGTCGGCCGGCGGGGCCTTGCGCTTGGTGATGCTGGGCCACTTGCGCGAGAGCTCGGCGTTGAGCTTGATGAACGAGAGCTGCTCGGTGGGCACGTCCTCCTCGGGCAGGATCGCATTGACCGGGCATTCGGGGATGCACACGGCGCAGTCGATGCACTCGTCGGGGTCGATCACCAGCATGTTCGGCCCCTCGCGGAAGCAGTCGACGGGGCAGACATCGACGCAGTCGGTGTACTTGCAGCGGATGCAGGATTCGAGGACGACGTGGGTCATGAAAGGGCGCCAGCGGCAGGGTGGACGGGGCGGAAGCGGCGGCGGTCGCTCGCGACCCGCCGCCCTCCGTGCCAACCCGCAATTTTACGGTGCCGTGGTCGCCGGGCCGCGGATGTCGGACATCGCGGCGCGGTCGGGCGCCCCGGCTGCCGCCTTGGCGGCCTGCGCGTGCGGCGCCGGCGCAACGGCCGCCGCGCCCACGCCCACCGTCACCACCGCCGGGCGGCCGGCGTGCAGCAGCGGGGCGCGCGCCAGCTCGTCCAGCCGGTGGCTGCTGGCCACGCGGTCGGGTGCGCCGGCGTTGGAGACCACCGCCACCGGGGTGTCGGCCGGCCAGCCGGCGGTGCGCAGCGAACGGCCCAGCGCCGCGAGCTGGCGGCCGGCCATGTAGAAGACCTCGGTGTCGGCATGGCGGCCGCTGCGCAGCTCGCCCTGCGCGGTGACCGCGGTCGTCAGCGCCACGCTGCGGCCGCGGCCGCGGCGGGTCAGCGGGCGCTGCAGGTCGGCCGCGGCGGCCAGCGCCGCGGTCACGCCGGGCACCACCTCGCAGGCGATGCCGGCGCTGGCCAGGGCCTGCAGTTCCTCCTCGAGGCGGCCGAAGACGCTGGGGTCGCCGCCCTTCAGGCGCACAACGACGCGGTGGCGCCGCGCCTGTTCGACCAATAGCGCGTCGATCTGCGCCTGCGGCACGGCGCGGCAGAAACCGCGCTTGCCGACGTCCAGCCAGCGCGCCTGCGGCGCCAGCTCGCGCAGCGCCGGGTCGGCCAGCGCATCGGCCAGCACGACATCGGCCCGTGCCAGCCAGCGTGCGCCACGCAGCGTGATCAGGTCGGCGCTGCCCGGGCCGGCCCCGACGAAGACGACGAGCCCGCTCATGCCGAAGGTTCCGCGCGCTCGACCAGCAGCGCGCCGCTGGTGCGGTGGCTGGCCGGATCGACGACGATCAGCGCGCCGGCGCTGCGGTTGCCGGCATAGGGCGCCAGCGGCAGCGGCTGCTGCAGCTCGACGACGACGCGGCCAATCTCGTTGACGGCCAGCGTGGCGGCCGGCTGCGGCGCGAGCGTGTGGATGTCCAGCCGGTGGCGGACCTCGGCGATGCGGGCCTGCAGCCAGCGGTGGCCGTGGCGCACCAGGTAGCGACGGCCGGGCTGCGCGGCGTCCTCGTCCAGCCAGGCCAGCGTGGCCTCGAAGCGCTGCACCGGCTGCAGGTGGCCCGGCGTGGCCAGCCAGTCGCCGCGCGAGACGTCGAGCTGGCGGTCCAGCACGACCCCGGCCGACTGTCCGGCCACGGCGCCATCGGCCGCGCCGCCGGCGCGCCGCAGCGCGGCGATGCGCGCGCGCTGGCCGCCCGGGAAGACCTGCAGCTCGTCGCCCACGGCCACGGCCCCTTCGGCGACGCGGCCCCACAGCACGCGCGGCTGCTCGCCGGTGCCGGTGCCGGCGGGCTTGGCCACATACTGCACCGGCAGGCTGAACGGGCCCTGCGCGCGTTCCTCGGCATTGGGCAGCTGCTCCAGCAGCTGCAGCAGCGAGGGCCCGCGGTACCACGCCGCCCAGCCGTCGCCGGCGCCTTCGACGGGCAGCGCGACGTTGTCGCCGCGCAGCGCCGACACCGGCACGATCCCCGCGGGCACGATGCCGGCATCGGCTGCGAACTCGTGCAGCGCTGCACTCACCGCGGCGAAAGCGGCGCCGGGGTCGGCCACCGCGTCGAGCTTGTTGACCGCGAAGACGATCGCCGGCACGCGCAGCAGCTGCGCCAGCAGCGCATGGCGCCGCGTCTGCGGCAGCAGCGCCAGCGGCCGCGCGCCGAGGTCCAGCTTGGTGATGTCCACCAGCACCACGGCGGCGTCGCTGCCGGCCGCCGCGGTGACCATGTTGCGCGTGTACTGCTCGTGGCCCGGCGCGTCGGCGATGACGAACTTGCGCTGGCGCGTCGCGAAGTAGCGCCAGGCGACGTCGATCGTGATGCCCTGTTCGCGCTCGGCCTCCAGGCCGTCGGTCAGCAGCGCGAGGTCCAGGCCCTGGCCACGCGCGTGCAGCGCGTCGAGCTGGTCGGCCAGGATGGCGCGGCTGTCGTAGAGCAGGCGACCGATCAGCGTGCTCTTGCCGTCGTCCACGCTGCCGGCGGTCAGGAAGCGCAGCGCGCGGCGCGGCGCGGTCAGGGCGGGCAGCCGGGGCAGGGCGGCGGTCATCAGAAGTAGCCTTCCTTCTTGCGCCGCTCCATCGCGGCGTCGGAGCTGCGGTCGTCCAGGCGCGTGGCGCCGCGTTCGCTGACCGCCACCGTCAGCGTCTCGGCGACGACCTCGGCGGCGTCGCCCGCGTCGCTTGCCACCGGGCAGGTGCAGGTCATGTCGCCCACGGTGCGAAAGCGCACGGCCAGCGACTCCACCGCCTCGCCGGGCGCCGGCGGCGTGACCGCCGTCACCGGCACCAGCAGGCCGCGGCGGCGGACCACCTCGCGCCGATGGCTGTAGTACAGGTCCGGCAGCGGGATGCGCTCGCGCGCGATGTACAGCCACACGTCCAGCTCGGTCCAGTTGCTGATCGGGAAGGCGCGCACATGCTCGCCGGGGCGGATGCGCGTGTTGAACAGCGTCCACAGTTCCGGCCGCTGCTGCTTGGGCTGCCACTGGCCGAAGGCGTCGCGGTGGCTGAAGATGCGTTCCTTCGCGCGCGCCTTCTCCTCGTCGCGCCGGGCGCCGCCGATCAGCGCGTCGTAGCGGTGCTGCTCGACGGCCTCCAGCAGCGTCACCGTCTGGTGCACGTTGCGCGACTCCAGTTCGTGCGCCAGGCGCACGCTGCCGCGCGCGATCGAGTCCTCGACGCTCGCCACGACGAGCTGCTCGCCCATCTCGGCCACGCGGCGGTCGCGGAAGGCGATCACCTCGGGGAAGTTGTGCCCGGTGTCCACGTGCAGCAGCGGGAAGGGCAGCCGGCCGGCGAAGTCCTGGCCGGAGACCTGCGCCTTGAACGCCTTCTCGGCCAGCCGCAGCACGACGCAGGAGTCCTTGCCGCCGCTGAACAGCAGCGCCGGGCGCTCGAAGCTGGCCGCCACCTCGCGCAGGATGAAGATGGCCTCCTCCTCCAGCCCGTCGAGATGGGCATGGTCGAGGTCGGGCAGCAGGTGGTCGATCGAGGTCGGCGCGTTCATGCGGGTACCTTGTCTTGCGGCGGGTTCACGTGCAGCCCGCATTCCTTCGCGGACCCGTCCTCCCACCACCAGCGTCCGGCGCGGAAGTCCTCGCCGAGCGCGATGGCGCGCGTGCAGGGCGCGCAGCCGATGCTGGGATAGAACTCGTCGTGCAGCGGGTTGTAGGGCACGTGGTGCGTGGCGATGTAGTGCCACACGTCGGCCCAGCGCCAGTCGGCCAGCGGGCTGAGCTTGCTGCGGCCCTGGGCATCGGTCCCGGTCTCGGCGACCTCGCCGCGCGCGTCGCTCTGCTCGCGGCGCAGGCCCGTCACCCAGGCCGTGCGGCCGGCCAGCAGGCGCGTCAGCGGCTCCAGCTTGCGCACGGCGCAGCAGGCCTTGCGCAGCTCGAGGCTGCGGTACATCGCGTCCTCGCCGTTCGTGCGCACGAAGTGCAGCACGGCCTCGGCCTGCGGCCGGTAGCGCTCCACCACCAGGCCGTAATGCGCCTGCAGGCGCTCGATCAGCGCCAGCGTGGGGGCATGCAGCGCACCGGTGTCCAGCGTGGCGACGGCGATCGGCAGCCGGCGGCGCGAGATCAGGTCGGTGACGACCATGTCCTCGGCGCCCAGGCTCGTGGCCTGCACGATGCGGCCCGGGTGCCGTGCCGCGGCCTCGCGCAGCAGCGCCAGCGCACGCTCGACGCGTTCGTCGAAGCCGGGCAGCGCGCGCGCGTGCAGCGCGACGGCGCGGCCGTTCGTCACCGTCGTCGTCATGCGCCTGCCTGCGGCCGGTGGCGCGGCGGCAGGCCGATCTGCGCCGCGGTCTGGTAGTGGCCGTCGAAGAAGCCCAGCGCGCGCTGCGCCGATTCGAGCCGCTGGTCGGCGCGCAGCTGCACGGCGTCGAAACCGCAGCGCCGCAGCAGCGGCAGCATGTCGGCCAGCACCTCGCCGGTGGCGCGCAGCTCGCCGGCGTAGCGCAGCCGGCTGCGCAGCAGCACGGCCTGGCTGTAGGCGCGGCCGTCGGTCCACTTCGGAAACTGCAGCGCGACGACGGCCACGCCGGCCAGGTGCTCTCCCAGTGCCAGCACGTCGTCGGTATTGGCCAGCAGCAGCGCGCCGGCGGGCAGCGGGGCATCGGCAGCGAGGAACTGCATGGTTCAGGCCTCCACGGGGGCTGCGGTGCTGCGGCGCACCGCGTCGGCGGCGGCGCGGAAGGGCAGCGGGCCCAGGCGGCGCGCGGTGTCGATGAAACGTTCGCCGCCGCGTCGCTCGCGCAGGTAGGTCTCGATCACGGCCTCCACGGCGTCGGGCAGCTCGTCGGCCGCGAACGAGGGGCCGATCACCTTGCCCGGCGTCGCCGCGCCGGAGAGCGTGCTGCCGTCGCTGCCGCCCACCGTGAGCTGGTACCACTCGCTGCCGTCCTTGTCCACGCCGAGCACGCCGATGTGGCCGCTGTGGTGGTGGCCGCAGCTGTTGATGCAGCCGCTGATGTGCAGGTCGATGTCGCCGATGTCGTGCAGCAGGTCCAGGTCGTCGAAGCGTTCGTCGATCGCCGCGGCGATCGGCAGCGAGCGTGCATTGGCCAGCGCGCAGAGGTCGCCGCCGGGGCAGGCGATCATGTCGGTCAGCAGTCCGATGTTGGGCGTGGCGAAGCCGCCTTCGCGCGCCGCCAGCCACAGCGCGCGCAGCTCGCCTTCGCGCACCCAGGGCAGCAGCAGGTTCTGGTCGTGCGTGACGCGCAGCTCGCTGGCGCTGAAGCGCTCGGCCAGCTCGGCCGCGCCGTCCATCTGTGCCGCGGTCACGTCGCCCGGCGGCAGCCCGGCGCGCTTGAGCGACAGCGTCACCGCGCGGTAGCCCGCCACGCGGTGCGCGTGCACGTTGCGCTCGAGCCAGCGGCGGTAGGCCGGCGGGTCCTCGTGCGCGATGGCGTCGGCGCCGTGCGCGGCTGCCGGCGGCAGCGCGAAGTTCGCGGCCACGCGGTCCAGCTCGGCCTGGGGCACCGGCACCACGCCCGGCGTGGCCCGCAGCGCCGCGAACTCGGCATGGACCGCGTCGACGAAGCGCTGGCCCTCGGCACGCACCAGGATCTTGATGCGCGCCTTGTACATGTTGTCGCGCCGGCCGTAGAGGTTGTAGACGCGCACGATGGCCTCGATGAAGACGAGGATCTGCGCCCAGGGCACGAAGGCCGCGATCTCGGTGGCGATGACCGGCGTGCGCCCCATGCCACCGCCCACCGCGACGCGAAAGCCCACCTCGCCGGCGTCGTTGCGGCGCAGCTGCAGGCCGATGTCGTGCCAGTCGGTGGCCGCGCGGTCCTCGGCGGCGCCGCTGACGGCGATCTTGAACTTGCGCGGCAGGAAGGCGAATTCCGGGTGCAGCGTGCTCCACTGGCGCAGGATCTCGCAGTAGGGCCGCGGGTCCACGATCTCGTCGGGCGCGATGCCCGCCAGCGCGTCGCTGGTGATGTTGCGGATGCAGTTCCCGCTGGTCTGGATGCCGTGCAGGTCGGCCTCGGCCAGCAGCTCCATCACGTCGGCGCTCTTCGCCAGCGGGATCCAGTTGAACTGCAGGTTCTGGCGCGTGGTGAAGTGGCCGAAGCCGCCGCGCTGCGTGGGCAGGCCCTCGTCCTGCAGGTCGAATTCGCGCGCCACGCGCGCCAGCGTGCGCAGCTGGCGCGCCGACAGCTCGCCGTAGGGCACCGCCACGCGCAGCATCGGGGCGTGGCGCTGCACGTACCAGCCGTTCTGCAGGCGCAGCGGGCGGAAGTCGTCGTCGGACAGCTCGCCGGCCAGGTGGCGCTGCAGCTGGTCGCGGTACTGCGCGGCGCGGGCGCGCACGAGCTGGCGGTCGAAGTCGGTATAGCGGTACACGGCAGGGTCCTTGGAGGCCGATTCTCGGAATCCGCCTTATCTTCAGGAACTACAGAGAAGTAGCTAGCTCATTCCGAGGCGGCATATGGGCGCCTCCTGGAGAATGGGTCCATGGTTCAGAGACGACCCCTGCGGCGCCTGGCCCTGGTGGCTGCCGGCGTGCTGGCGCTGACGCTGCTGGCGGCCTGCCAGTCCGCCCCGCCGGTGCGCGAGCCGCCGCCGGGGTCGGTGGCGGTGCCGGTCACCCCGCCGGCGGCGCCGGCCGGTCCGGTAGCGCCTGCCGCGCCCGCGTCCGATCCGGCACCGCCGCCCGCGGCGGCAGCCGCACCGCCACCTGCGGCGGCAGCCGCCCCGCCGCGCCTGCCCCGCATCGGCCTGGCGCTCGGCGGCGGGGCTGCACGGGGTTTTGCCCACATCGGCGCCATCCAGGTGCTGGAAGAAGCCGGCATCCGGCCGGACCTGGTGGTCGGCACCTCCGCCGGCAGCCTGGTCGCGGCGCTGTATGCCTCGGGCAAGTCGGGGCAGGAGATGGCGGCCATCGCGCTGGCGCTGGACGAGGGCGCGATCACCGACTGGGCCTTCCCCTCGCGCGGGCTGATCCGTGGCGAGGCGCTGGCGCGCTACGTGCGCCAGCAGACCGGCGGCCGGGCCATCGAGCAGATGCCGATGCCGCTGGGCATCGTCGCCACCGTGCTGGACAGCGGCGCGGCGGTGCTGTTCCGGCGCGGCGACACCGGCACCGCGGTGCGCGCCTCCAGCGCGGTGCCGGCGGTCTTCCAGCCGGTGCGCATCGCCGGGCAGGAGTACGTGGACGGCGGGCTGGTCTCGCCGGTGCCGGTGCGCTTCGCGCGCGAGATGGGGGCCGAACTCGTGATCGCGATCGACATCACGACGCCGCCGGACGGCAACCCCACCGGCGACAGCCTGCGGCTGCTGCTGCAGACCTACGCGATCATGGGCCGCAGCATCGCGCGGCTGGAACTGGCGCAAGCCGACGTGGTGCTGCGGCCGGTGCTCACCGGCGTGGCCGGCACCGACTTCACCTCGCGCGTGCGCGCCATCCGCGCCGGCCGCGAGGAGGCCGCACGCGTGCTGCCGGCGCTGAAGGCGCCCATCCCGGCAACCGTGCGCTGAAGGCGCGCGTCGTGGAGGCCGAACACTGAAGCCCGCGCAGGCAAAAAGAAAGCCCGGTCAGGGACCGGGCTTTTGAAGGGCACCAGAAAGGGGATTTCTCGGATGCCGAGGAGACAACCTTCCACACGAGAGGCCCCGTGGCGGTGCCACGAAGCCCTGCATAGAGAAATTGCCACCGAAAAAGTTCAATCGGGGCGGGGCCCCGGCCGGGCAGGCCGGAGGCCGGCGATCAGGCCGCGCGCTTGGCCTTGCTGGCGGTCTGGGTGGCCTTGACCGCCGTGTTGGTCATGGCCTGGAAGTTGGCTTCCGCCACTTCGGTGGCCTGCTTGGCGGCCTTCTGCACGCTCTCGAAGGCGTTGTTGGCGGCGGCGACGGCCGACTTGACCAGCGCGACGGCGCTCTCGCTGCCGGCGGGCGCATTCTTGACGGCGTTGTCGACCAGGGCCAGCGTCTTCTTCTGGGTGTCGTTCATCGTCGCCTCGGCGACCTTGGCCACTTCGGCATTGGTGCCGGCCAGGATGTCGTACAGGTGGCGGCTGTAGGCGGCGGCCTTCTCGGCGGCCGGCTGCAGCAGGCTGGCCTGCAGCGCCAGCAGTTCCTGCGCGTCCTTGACCGACGCGGCGGCCTGGGCCGTCTCGCTGGCTTCGGTCAGCGTGGTCTTGGCGACCTGCAGGTTCAGCTCGACCAGCTTTTCGACGCCTTCGAAGGTCTTCTGCGTCAGGCCGAAGAGGGTGTCGAGGTTGGCCTTGTGGGCGGCGACCAGTTGTTCAGCGGTAAAAGTCATGAGGGGCTCCTGGGTTGGCGATGGGAACGGAATCGGTACTTCCACTTGCCGCGCCGCTGTTCAGTGATTGCTGCGCTGCAACATGACCCGAAGTATAGGGGTCCGCGTCCCCGATGCAAGCCTTTTTTGCTGCGCCGCAACAAAGTAGGGGCAACTTCCTAGAATCCCCGCCGGTGCGCGCCTTCCACTCCGACCATTTCGTGCTGCCGCTGCCGCCGGGGCACGGCTTCCCGATGAGCAAGTACCGGCTGCTGCGCGAGGCGGCCGAGGCCACGCTGCCCGGGCTGCGGGTGCACGAGGCCCCGCCGGCCAGCGACGGTGAACTGGCGCTGGCGCACGACCCGGCGTGGATCGCCGCGGTGGTGCAGGGCACCACCACGCCGGCGCAGCAGAGGGAGATCGGCTTTCCGTGGTCCGAACGCATGGTCGAGCGCGCGCGGCGTTCGGTGGGCGCCACGATCCAGGCCGCGCGCACGGCACTCTTCGGCGGCAGGGCGGGCGGCGAGGGCGTGGCCGCCAACCTGGCCGGCGGCACCCATCACGCCTGTGCGCACAAGGGCTCGGGCTACTGCGTGTTCAACGACGTCGCGGTGGCGGCGCGGCTGATGCAGGCCGAGTGGCACCGCCGGCCCGTGGCCGGCGCGCGCCGGATGCTGCGCGTGATCGTCATCGACCTCGACGTGCACCAGGGCAACGGCACGGCGGCGATCTTCCGCGACGACCCGAGCGTCTTCACGCTGTCGCTGCACGGGGCGAAGAACTTCCCGTTCCGCAAGGAGGCCAGCGACCTGGACGTCGAGCTGCCCGACGGCTGCACCGACGAGCCCTACCTGGCCGCGCTGGAGGGCGCGCTGCACGAGGCCTGGGCTCGCCACGGCGGCGAGCCGCCGGGCCTGGCCTTCTACCTGGCCGGTGCCGACCCGCACGTGGACGACCGCCTGGGCCGCCTGGCCCTCAGCGCCGAGGGCCTGGCCGAGCGCGACCGACGCGTGCTGGCCTGGCTGCGCGAGCGCGGCGTGCCGGTGGCGCTGAGCATGGCCGGCGGCTACGGGCGCGAGATCGCCACCACGGTGGCGCTCCAGCGCCGCACGCTGGCCGAGGCGCTGGCCTCCTGGCAGGCCTGGCAGGCTGCAGGGCGGGCCGACCTGGCGATGGAACAATCGGCGCCATGAGCCCGCCCCCGAGCCCCGTGGAGCCTGCCGCGCCCGCCGCCGAAGCGCGCCCGCAGCCCCTGCCGCGCAGCCGCTTCCCGCGCTTGCAGGTCATCACGACGCGCTGGATGGACAACGACCTGTACGGCCACGTCAACAACGTCGTGCACTACAGCTTCTTCGACACCGCGGTGAACCGCTATCTCATCGAGGCCGGCGCGCTGGACATCCACGAGGGCGCGGTGATCGGGCTGGTGGTGCAGTCGCAGTGCCACTATTTCGCCCCGCTCGCCTTCCCGCAGACCGTGCACGCCGGGCTGCGCGTGGCGCAGCGCGGGCGCTCCAGCGTGCACTACGAGCTGGGCTTGTTCGCCGACGACGCGGACACCGCCGCGGCGGTGGGCCGCTTCGTGCACGTGTATGTCGACCGCGCGAGCCGCCGGCCCGTCGCGCTGCCCGCAACCCTGCTGGCGGCCCTGGCGCCGCTCGAGACCCCGCATGAAGCCTGACGACCTGCCCGCCGCCACCGCCGCCGCCTCGCCCGAGACGGTGGCCGCCGTCGACGCCGCGATCACCTCGCGCCGCTCGCTGCGTGCCTTCCTGCCCACGCCGGTGCCGCGCGAGACGATCGAGCGCATCCTCGAGGTGGCCTCGCGCGCGCCCTCGGGCACCAACACGCAGCCGTGGAAGGTCCACGTGCTGACCGGAGCGGCCAAGGCCGCGCTGTCGCGCGACATCCGCGCCGCCTACGACGACCCGGTGCAGCGTGCGCAGCACAGCGAGGAGTACGCCTACTACCCGACCGAATGGGTCAGCCCCTACATCGACCGCCGGCGCAAGGTGGGCTGGGACCTGTACGGGCTGCTCGGCATCGGCAAGGGCGACAAGGCGCGCATGCACGAGCAGCACGGCCGCAACTACGCCTTCTTCGACGCCCCGGTCGGGCTGATGTTCACGATCGACCGCGTGATGCGCCAGGGCAGCTGGCTGGACTACGGCATGTTCCTGCAGAACATCATGGTCGCCGCGCGCGCGCGCGGGCTGCACACCTGCCCGCAGGCGGCGTTCACGCAGTTCCACCGCATCATCGCGCGGCACCTGGGCCTGGACGAGAGCCGCGAGATGGTGGTCTGCGGCATGTCGCTGGGCTGGGCCGACCCGGCGGCGGTGGAGAACACCCTCGTCACCGAGCGCGCGCCGGTGGCCGAGTTCACGCGCTTCCACGACTAGCCGGCGCCGCGCCGGCGGCACGCGCTCAGCCGCGCGGCCGGGTGGCCACCAGCACGTCGGCCCCGCCCTCGGCCAGCAGGTGCTTGGTCACGCTGCCCAGCAGCAGGTCCTCGGCGACGCTCTGGCCATGCTTGCCGACGACCGTGAGGTCGCAGTCCAGCACCTGCTCCTGCTCGACGAGGCGCAGCGAGGCGTCGCCCTCGACGACGCAGGGCTCCCAGCGGCCGTGCTGCAGCCCGGCGGCGTCGGCCAGCGCCTGCAGCCGCGACATCGCCTGCGCGCGGGCCTGGTGGCGGTAGCGCGCGACGGTGGCGTCGTCCACGCCTGCGAAGCGCAGCTTTTCCTCGAAGGGCACCTGGAAGGCGTTGAACAGCACCCAGTGGGCCTGCGGCGCCACGCGGTGCGCCTGCGCCAGCACCTGCTCGGACCAGGGCGAGAAGTCCAGCGCCAGCAGCGCGCGCCGGTAGCGTTCGTGTGCCGCCTGGCGCACGACGAGCAGCGGCCGCGTCGTGCGCCGCAGCAACCGCTCGGCGGTGGTGCCCAGCACCAGGCGGCGCAGGAAGCCGGCGCCGCGCGCGCCGAGCACGATGAGCCCGGCATCGGTCTCGGCGGCGGTGCGGTCCAGCGCGTCGAGGACCGTCCCCGTCTCCACGCGCACCTGCACGCGGGCATGGCGCGCGTGCTGCAGCTCGGCACCCAGGGCGGCCAGCTCGCGTTCGGCGCCGTCGCGCAGTTGCTGCGCCAGCGGCGCGCCGAGCCACTGCCTCAGGTCGTCCAGCGGCCCCTGCGGCAGCACGTGCAGCAGCGTCAGCGCGGCGCCCTGCTCGTGTGCCAGGCGGGCGGCGCGGTCGGCGGCATGGCGAGCCGGCGGCGAGAGGTCGGTCGCCGCGAGGAGCTGCTTCAGGGCAGGGGGATGCGGGTTCATGCGCGGGCCTCCTCGTTCGGGGCAGGGGTGGGCGGCGGCGCACGCAGCGCCTGCGCCAGGCGGCGCGCCGCGTGGTCGGCGGCGTCGTCGAACGGGTTCAGTATCCACGGCACGCCGGCCGCGGCCAGCGCGCGGCCATGTGCGGCATCGCGCACCGCGGCGGCGAGCGGGCCGCGGAACCGCGCTTCGGCCAGCGCGTGCAGCAGCGCGCGGTTGCTCTCCAGCTGCGGGAAGGTGGTGACGATCCAGCGCGTCTGCGCCAGCGGCAGCGTCTGCAGGAACTCCGGGTCCTCGCCGTCGCCGAAGTGCACCGGCAGGCCCTGGCGCTGCAGCGCGTGCACGACCTCGGGGTCGAAGTCCACGCCGACGGCCCGCACGCCGTCGCGGCGCAGCTGCTGCAGCAGCCGGCCACCGTAGCGGCCGAGCCCGAAGACGATGACCTCGGCCGCATCCGTATCGCCCGCGGCCTGCTCCACCGCCAGCTCGCGGAAGGGGCGCCGCCGCTCGAAGACGCCCAGCCAGGGCGCCAGCCGCTCGTACAGCGGCTGTGAGTACAGGATCATGTAGGTGGATGCGGTGATCGTCACCAGCCCGACCAGCGTCGTCAACCCCAGCGCCTGCACGCCGACATGCCCGAGCGTGATGCCCATCGCGACGAAGACGATCGAGAACTCGCTGATCTGCGCCACCGTCAGCCCGGCCAGGAAGCCGGTGCGCTTGCGGTAGCCCATCCAGCCCATGATGGCCATCACGATCAGCGGGTTGCCGATCAGCACGAACAGCGAGAGCACGACCGCCGGCCAGACCTCGGCGCCCAGCGTCGAGAGCTCCAGCTTCGCACCCAGGTCGATGAAGAAGAAGAGCAGCAGGAAGTCGCGGATGCTCACGAGGCGCGCATTCATCGCCTCGCGGTAGGGCGTGCTGGCCAGCGAGAAGCCGGCCAGGAAGGCACCGGCCTCCTTGCTGAAGCCGGCCCATTCGCCCAGCGCCGCCAGCGCCACGCCCCAGGCGATGGCGAAGACGAGCAGCAACTCCTGCGAGCGCGCCATCGCCGAGACCACCGCCGGCAGCACCCAGCGCATCAGCACGAACAGCAGCGCGGCGGCCGCGGCCAGCCGCCAGGCCAGCGAGCCGAGCACGGGCAGCAGCGCGACGTCCTCGCCGCCGGCGCCCCGCATCGCGCTCATCGCCATCATCGCGACCACCACCGCCAGGTCCTGCACGATCAGGAAGCCCACCGCGATGCGGCCGTGCAGGCTGTCGAGCTCGCGCTTGTCGCTGAGCAGCTTGACGATGATGATGGTGCTGGAGAAGGTCAGCGCCACGGCCACGTACAGCGCCTCCAGCCAGCCCTTGCCCAGCAGCAGCACGAGCAGGAAGCCGACGGCGATCGTGAACGCCAGCTGTCCGAGCCCCGTGGCCAGCGCCACCGGGCCGATGTGGCGGATGTGGTGCAGGTCCAGCTTCAGCCCGACCACGAACAGCAGCACCGCCACGCCCACCTGCGCCAGCAGGTCGATCTGCTCGTGCGCGCCGACCAGCCCCAGCAGCGACGGCCCGACGACGATGCCGACCACGATGTAGGCGATCAGCACCGGCTGGCGCAGGCGCACGAACAGCGCGCCGGCGAGCGCGCAGATCAGCAGCAGCAGTGCGAATTCGGCGAAGGCGCCATGCATCGGTCGCTTCCCTTCCTGGTCTCGTCGCGAACCCTGCCGGCGCGGCCGCAGCCTCAGCGCGCCGCGATGCCGAGCCGGCGCAGCAGCGCCTTCTCCAGCTCCAGCACGAGCAGCACCGCCGCGCCGACGGCGACGATCAGCGCCCCGGTGGCCAGCGGCAGCGACTCGGTGGCGAACAGCGCCTGCATGAACGGCAGGTAGGTGAAGCCGGCCTGCAGCAGCACCACCGCAGCGACCGCGGCCAGCACGCGCGGCGTGCCCTTGACGCCCTGCAGCGTGAACGAGGGCGCCTTCAGATAGCGCACGCTGAAGAGGTAGAAGACCTCCATACAGACCAGCGCATTGACGGCCACCGTGCGCGCCGCCTGCGCCCACTCGTGCATGCCGAAGATGCCGGCCAGGAACAGCGTCGAGACGAAGCTGATGCGCCACAGCACGAAGGGCGAGAGCAGCGGCTCGTCGGGCCGGCGCGGCGGACGCCGCATCACGTCGGCCTCGGTCGGCTCGAAGGCCAGCACGAGCGCCAGCGCGATCGAGCTGACCATGTTGACCCACAGGATCTGCACCGGCGCGATCGGCAGCGCGGTGCCCAGCAGCACCGCCACCAGCAGCGACAGCGACTCGCCACCGTTGACCGGCAGCAGGAAGGTCACCGTCTTCTTCAGGTTGTCGTAGACCGTGCGGCCTTCCTCCACCGCATGCGCGATCGACGCGAAGTTGTCGTCGGCCAGCACGATGGCGCCGGCCTGCTTGGCCGCCTCGGTGCCCTTGCGGCCCATCGCCACGCCCACGTCGGCCTGCTTGAGCGCCGGCGCGTCGTTGACGCCGTCGCCGGTCATCGCGACGACATCGCCGTTCGCCTGCAGCGCGCGCACCAGGCGCAGCTTGTGCTCGGGGCTGGCGCGCGCGAAGACGCGGGTGCGCGCGACGGCCTCGCGCATCGCGGCCTCGTCCATCGCCTCCAGCTGCGGCCCGGTGACGGCCGTCAGGTCGCCGCTCATGCCCAGCTGCCCGGCGATGGCACTGGCGGTGACGCCGTGGTCGCCGGTGATCATCACCACCCGGATGCCGGCCTCGGTGCACTGGCGCACCGCCTGCACCGCCTCGTCGCGCGGCGGGTCGATGATGCCCACCAGGCCCAGCAGCACCAGGCCGTCGGCGACATGTTCGTGGTCCAGCGCCTGCTGCCCCGGCGGCAGCGCACGGCGCGCCAGCGCCAGCACGCGCCGGCCCGCACGCGCCTGCGCCTCGATCGCCGCGGCCCAGTGCGCCGCGTCCAGCGGCTGCTCGCGGCCGTCGGCCATGAGCTGCGTGCTGCACATGCCGATCATCCGCTCGGGGGCCCCCTTGACCAGCGCGACGGTGGCGCCACCCGCGGCCGGGTGCAGCGTGGCCATGAAGCGGTGTTCGCTCTCGAAGGGAATGACCTCCAGCCGCGGCCGCTCCAGCGCCAGCACGGCCGGGTCCACGCCGGCCTTCATCGCCAGCGTGCGCAGCGCGCCTTCGGTCGGGTCGCCGGCGAGCAGCCACTGGCCGTCGCGTTCGTGGATCGCGGCGTCGTTGCACAGCGCCGCCACCTCCGCCAGGCCGTGCAGCGCCGGCCAGCTTGCGGCGAGCTCCGGCACGGCCAGTTCGCGTCCGGCCATGCGCAGCGCCCCTGCGGGCGCGTAGCCCGCGCCCTCGACGTCCACCACCGCATCGGCCAGCACGACCTGCTGCACCGTCATCTCGTTGCGCGTGAGCGTGCCGGTCTTGTCCGAGCAGATGACGGTGACCGAACCCAGCGTCTCCACCGCGGGCAGGCGGCGGATGACGGCGTGGCGCGCCGCCATGCGCTGCACGCCGATGGCCAGCGCGATGGTCATGATGGCCGGCAGGCCCTCGGGAATGGCCGCCACCGCGAGGCCCACCGCGGCCATGAAGACCTCGGCCGCGTCCATGCCGCGCACCAGCATCCCGAAGGCGAACAGCAGCGCCGCCAGGCCGAGGATCACGAAGGTCAGCGTGCGGCCGAAGCCCTCCATCTTGCGCAGCAGCGGCGTCGTGCCGGCCTCCACCGACTCCAGCATGCGGCCGATGCGGCCGATCTCGGTGGCCGCGCCGGTGGCGACGACGACCGCGCGGGCCTGGCCCTGGGTGACCAGGGTGCCGGCATAGCCCATGCAGCGGCGGTCGCCGATCGCGGCGTCCGCGGCCACCGGGCCGGGCTGCTTGTCCACCGGCACCGACTCGCCGGTCAGCGCCGATTCGTCCACGCGCAGGTTGCGCGACTGCACGAGCCGCACGTCCGCGGGCAGGCGGTCGCCGCTGGCCAGCAGCACCACGTCGCCGGGCACCAGCCCGGCGGCGTCGATGTCGTGCTGGCGGCCGTCGCGCAGCACCACCGCGTGCGGCGAGAGCAGGTGGCGGATCGCGGCGAGCGCCTTCTCGGCCTTGCCCTCCTGCACGAAGCCGATGACCGCATTGAGCACCACGACGGCGGCGATCACCGCGGTGTCCACCCAGTGCCCCATCAGCGCCGTCACCAGCGCCGCGGCCATCAGCACGTACAGCAGCAGGTTGTCGAACTGGCGCAGCAGCCGCTGCAGCACGCCCGGAGGCGCCGCCTCGGGCAGCCGGTTCGGGCCGTGCTCGGCCAGCCGGCGCGCCGCCTCGGCCGCGTCCAGGCCCTGCGGCGTGCTGCGCAGGGCCTGCAACGCGTCGGCGGCCGTGCCGGCGTGCCAGGACGCGGTGCGGGGCGCGGCGGCCTGGGCGTCGTCAGCGCGCGAGGAAGCCGCCATCGACCGGGTAGTAGGCGCCCGTCACGAAGGAGGCCGCCGGCGAGCTGAGCCACAGCACCAGCTCGGCCACTTCCTCCGGGCGGCCCAGGCGGCCGATCGGGTGCATCGCCAGCAGCGCCGCGTGGGTCGCCTCGTCCTGCTCGAGCCGTTCGATCATCGGCGTGTGGATGAAGGCCGGGCCGACGGCATTGATGCGCACGCCCTGCGCGCCGTACTCCAGGGCCGCGGCCTTGGTCAGCCCCAGCACCCCATGCTTGGCCGCAGTGTAGGCCGGGGCGTTGGCGAAGCCGACCGCACCCAGGATGGAGGCCACGTTGACGATGGCGCCACCCCCGGCCGCCAGCAGCGCCGGGATCTGCGCGCGCATGCCGTAGAAGACGCCCGAGAGGTTGACGCCGATGACCTTCTGCCAGGCCTCCACCGGGTAGTCGGCCGTCGGCGCCAGGTCGCCACCGATGCCGGCGTTGTTGCAGGCCACGTGCAGCGCGCCGTAGTGCGCCACGGCGCGCGCGACCAGCGCCTGGTTCGCTTCCGGGCTGGCCACGTCGGTGGCGACGAAGATCGCGTCGCCGCCGGCCTCGCGCACCATCGCGACGGTGCGCTCGCCGCCGGCGGCGTCGAGGTCGGACACGACGACCTTCGCGCCGGCGCGGGCATAGGCCAGTGCGATGGCGCGGCCGATGCCGGAGGCGGCGCCGGTGACGAGGGCGGTGCGCGAGTTCAGCATGACGTTCTCCTGGAGTGGCAGCGGCCATTGTGTCGGCCGCCGGCGGCGCCGGGCTTGACGGAGGTCAGGACCGGCGCGCGGGCGCGCGCCGCGCGGCTACCATCGCAGCGTCTTCCACCACACCACGGGCAGGGCCATGAGCCAGCGCATCCTGGTCGCACGCGCGATCTTTCCCGAGACCCTGGCGCGGCTGCGCGCGCATTTCGAGGTCCAGGACAACCCCGAGGACGACGTGCCCACGCGCGTGCAGCTGCTCGAGCGCCTGCGCGACAAGGACGGCGTGCTGACCACCGGCGGCGAGCGCATCGACGCCGAGCTGCTGGCCGCCTGCCCGAAGCTGCGCGCGGTGTGCAACATGGCGGTGGGCTACAACAACATCGACGTGCCCGCCTGCACCGCGCGCGGCGTGGTGGCCACCAACACGCCCGACGTGCTGACCGAGACCACCGCCGACCTGGGCTTCGCGCTGATGATGGCCGCCGCGCGCCGCATGGCCGAGGGCGAGCGCTACCTGCGCGACGGGCGCTGGACCAAGTGGTCCTACGACATGCTGATCGGCCACGACGTGCACGGCAGCACGCTGGGCATCCTGGGCATGGGGCGCATCGGGCAGGCCATCGCGCGCCGCGGCGCGCTGGGCTTCGGGATGAAGGTGATCTACCACAACCGCAGCCGGCTGGCGCCGGAGGCCGAGGCGCCGCTCGGCGCACGCTGGGTGGACAAGGCCACGCTGCTGCGCGAGGCCGACCACCTGGTGCTGGTGCTGCCGTACTCGTCGGCGAGCCACCACGCCATCGGCGCCGCCGAGCTGGCGCAGATGAAGCCGACGGCGACCCTGACCAACATCGCGCGCGGCGGCATCGTCGACGACGCGGCGCTGGCCGTGGCGCTGCGCGAGGGGCGCATCGCCGCCGCGGGGCTGGACGTCTTCGAGGGCGAGCCGGCCGTGCACCCCGGCCTGCTCGAGGTGCCCAACGTCGTGCTGACGCCGCATGTCGGCAGCGCCACGCTGGCCACGCGCCGCGCGATGGCCGACCTGGCCGCCGACAACCTGATCGCCGCGCTGACCGGCGGCACGCCGCCGACGCCGCTGAACCCCGAGGTGCTTGCGCGGGCCTGACCGTGCCGCGCGCGGCAGCGCACCGGGCCGCTGACACAATCCGGTCATGACCGACTGGATGCCCCTGGCCAGCCTCGTGCTGCTGGCCTTGAACCTGCTGCTGCTGCTGTGGCTGGCGCCGCGGGCCCGCGAGGACCGCACGACGGCGCCGATCGAACGCCTGGAGCGCGAGCTGCGCGACGAGCTCGGCCGCCACGGCCAGGCGCTGCGCGGCGACCTGGGCACCTTCCAGCAGATGCTGCTGACGCAGAGCGGCGACGTCGCGCGCACGCAGAACGAGCAGATCGACAGCTTCCGCACCCAGCTCGCGGCCACCCAGCAGGCGGTGGCCGACGCGCTGGCGCAGGCCACGCGCGCGCTGGCCGGGCAGTCGCAGGGCGCGCGCGAGGCGCAGGACGCGGCGCTCAAGCGCTTCGGCGACGGCCTGGCCGAGCAGCTGCGCGCGCTGTCCGAGGCCAACGAGCGCCGGCTGGCCGAGGTGCGCGCCGCCGTCGAGACGCGGCTGGCCGCGCTGCAGGAGGGCAACGAGAAGAAGCTCGAGCAGATGCGCGCGACGGTGGACGAGAAGCTGCACGCCACGCTGGAGCAGCGCCTGGGCGAGAGCTTCAAGCAGGTGGCCGAGCGGCTGGAGCAGGTGCACAAGGGCCTGGGCGAGATGCAGACGCTGGCGCGCGACGTCGGCTCGCTCAACCGCGTGCTGACCAACGTCAAGACGCGCGGGGTCTTCGGCGAGGTGCAGCTCGGCGGGCTGCTCGAGCAGGTGTTCACCCCCGACCAGTACGCGGTCAACGTCGCGACCGTGCCCGGCAGCGGCGAACGCGTGGAGTTCGCGATCCGCCTGCCCGGACAGCGCCAGGACGGCGCGCCACTGTGGCTGCCGATCGACGCCAAGTTTCCGCGCGAGGACTACGACCGCCTGCTCGATGCCCACGAGCGTGCCGATGCGCCGGCCATGGAGATGGCGGCCAAGGCCATCGAGACGCGGCTCAAGCTCGAGGCGCGGTCGATCCGCGACAAGTACCTGGCGCCGCCGCACACCACCGACTTCGGCATCCTCTTCCTGCCCACCGAGGGCCTGTATGCCGAGGCGCTGCGTCGCCCCGGGCTGGTGGAGGCCCTGCAGCGCGAGCACAAGGTCATGCTGGCCGGCCCGACCACGCTGCTGGCCACGCTGACCAGCCTGCAGATGGGCTTCCGCACGCTGGCGCTGGAGCAGCGTTCGGTCGAGGTCTGGGAGGTGCTGGGCGCGGTGAAGACCGAGTTCGGCAAGTTCGGCGAGGTGCTCGCGAAGACGAAGAAGAAGCTCGACGAGGCCAGCCACACCATAGAGCAGGCGCAGACGCGCACGAACGTCATGAACCGGCGCCTGAAGGCCGTCGAAGCATTGCCTGATGCGCGCGCCGCGCTGCTGCTTCCGGGCCTGGCCGCCGCGGCGAGCGCCCTGCCCGAAGAGGACGAACCGGGTGCCTGAGGGCACGGGCGGCGGGCCGCCCGGCCCCGGCGAGGACGCCGCCCGCGCCGGTGCGCCGGCACCTGCCGCCGGCGCACGCGTGCTGGTCGCGCTGATCGTCGGCCAGCTGGGTGTGCACTCCACGATGGCCGGCGTGCGCCTGGCCGCCGCGCTGCAGCTGCTGCGCGAGGGCTACAGCGCCTGGTCGGTGGGGCTGCTGCTGGCGCTGTTCGCCGCCGCGCCGGTGCTGCTGGCGATGCCCGCCGGCCGGCTGGCCGACCGCCACGGCTACCACCGCCCGGTGCGGCTGGCGGCGTTGCTTGCCATCGGCGGGGCGCTGTGCGCGGTGGGGGCCACCTTCGTCGGCGGTGGCTGGCACTTCGCGCTGCTGTGCGCCGCCGCCGCGGCCACGGGCACCGGCGCCAATACCGGGATGCTGGCCATCCAGCGCACGGCCGGCCTGGTGGCGCGCGATGCCACCGAGCGTGTGCGCATCTTCAGCTGGATGGGCATCGCACCCTCGTTCGCCAACGTCGTCGGCCCGGTCGCGGTGGGCTTCGTGATCGACGGCTTCGGCTTCGCCGCCGCCTACCTGCTGATGGCCGCGCTGCCGCTGGCCACGCTGGCCTCGGCGCGGCGCGTGCCGCACATCGCAGCGCCGCGCGCCGCGCGCGTGCCGGGCCGCCGCGCCTGGGACCTGCTGCGCACGCCGGGAATGGCGCGGCTGCTCGCGGTGAACTGGCTGCTGTCGATGTGCTGGGACGTGCACCTGTTCGCGGTGCCGGTGCTCGGGCACGACCGCGGCTTCGCGGCCGCCACCATCGGCCTGGTGCTGGGCACCTTCACGCTGTCGGTGACGATGGTGCGCCTCCTGATCCCGCTGCTGGCGCACCGGCTGGACGAACTGAAGGTGCTGCGTGGCGCGATGGTCGGCACCGCGCTCGTCTTCGCGGCCTACCCGCTGGCGCCCAATGCCTGGACGATGGGGCTGTGCGCGGCGCTGCTCGGGGTGACGCTGGGGAGCGTGCAGCCGATGGTGATGACGATGCTGCACCACCTGACGCCCGACCAGCGCCACGGCGAGGCGCTGGCGCTGCGCTCGATGGCCATCAACACCAGCAGCACGCTGATGCCGCTGGTCTTCGGCGCCACCGGCGCGCTGGCCGGGGCGGCGGTGCTGTTCTGGGCGGTCGGCGGCGCGGTCGGCGCCGGGTCCTGGGTGGCGCGCCGGCTGGCGCCGGTGCGCTAGGAACCTGCGGTCTTCAGAAGCGCACGCTGCCCGGCGCAGGCGGCGGCTCCGGCGCTGCCGCCGGTGCCGGCGCGGGCGCCGCCGGCTGCGGCGCCGGGCGTGCGGTGGGCGTGACGCGCTCCACCAGCGGTGTCGCGGCCGGCGGCTGCCAGCCGCGCGGCAGGCGGCTCTCGCGCGGGTAGCCGGCGGCGTCGAGGTAGCCGGCCCAGTCGGTCTCGGACAGGCCGCGCAGCGCCTGCGTGCCGATGGTCAGCGCCGGCACCGTGCGGCCGCCGACCAGGCGCTCCAGCGCCTGTGCGTCCTCGTCGGTCGCGACCACGCGCTCGGTGTAGGGCACGCCGCGCGCGCGCAGCAGGCTGCGGCCCGCGTCGCAGGGCTGGCAGCCCTGCGCGGTGTACAGCGTCACCGGGTAGCGCTGCATGGCCTGGCGCAGCTCCAGCGGCAGGGACGGCTCGGGGGCCGCCGGCTCGAGGTTGCGGCCCAGCGGCGTGACGCGCGCATTGCCGGTGGCCGGCGGGCGGTCGGTGTAGGTGACGCTGCCGTCGGGCTGCACGACCTTGTACAGCGCCGAGGCGGGCAGGGCGGTCAGCACCAGCAGCGCGGCACCCACCCAGCGCGCTGGCCCGACAAAGCTCGTGAGCGAGGACTTCATGGTGCGGCAGGCGCTAGGGCCCCATCGACGGCATCTTCGCAATCTAGCGGGTCGCGCCGGCCGACTCAAGCCGCGGCATCCCTGCGTGCCCGGGCGGCGCCTGCCTGCGCGACGCGCTTCACGCCAACGGCGCACCGCGCGTGAGCAGGTGTATCCGGGGCGCGCAGGCCGCAGCGTGCTCAGGCCGGGCCGCGGGCCGCTTCGGCCGCCTGCACCGTGTTGGCGAGCAGCATCGTGATCGTCATCGGCCCCACGCCGCCGGGCACCGGGGTGATCCAGCCCGCGGGGCCGAGGGCGGTGCGCACGTCGGCGAAGTCCACGTCGCCGCAGAGCTTGCCGGCCTCGTCGCGGTTGATGCCGACGTCGACGACGACGGCACCGGGCTTGACCATGTCCGCGCGCAGCGTGTGGCGCCGCCCGACCGCGGCGACGACGACGTCGGCCTGCCGCGTGTGCACGGCGAGGTCCGGCGTGGCGCTGTGGCAGACGGTGACGGTGGCGTCGGCCTGCAGCAGCAGCAGGGCCATCGGCTTGCCCACCGTGTTGCTGCGGCCGATCACCACGGCATGCCGGCCGCGCAGCGGCACGCCGGTGTGCTCGATCAGCTTCATGCAGCCGAAGGGCGTGCAGGGCCGCAGGCCGGGCTGGCCCGTCATCAGCTCGCCCGCCGACAGCGTGGAGTAGCCGTCGACGTCCTTGGCCGGCGCGATGGCCGCGATGACGGCCTTCGGGTCGATGTGCCGCGGCAGCGGCATCTGCACCAGGATGCCGTGGATGGCGGGGTCGGCATTCAGCGCCGCGATGCGCGCCAGCAGTTCGCCTTGCGTCAGCGTGGCCGGGTGGGTCTCCAGCACCGAGTGCAGGCCATGCTCGGCGCAGGCCTTGACCTTGTTGCGCACATACACGGCCGAGGCCGGATCGTCGCCGACCAGGATCACGGCCAGGCCGGGCCTGGTGCCCTGCGCGGCCAGCGCGGCGGCCCGCTCGCCGATTTCGGCACGGATGGACTTCGACAGCGCCACCCCGTCGATCAGCTGCGCCGTCATTGCCAGACCATCCTCGTCAAACTGACTGGAGCCCCCGCTTGGAGGGGGCTCGGGGGAGCTCACGGAAGAGCGATCGTAGATCGCGCTGGGCGCCCTGCGCGCTTACGCGCGCTGGGCGCCCAGCGCGATCTTGAGCAGATCCGCGACCGTGTTTGCGTTGAGCTTCTCCATGATGTTGGCGCGGTGCGCCTCCACCGTCTTGATGCTGATGCCCAGGTCGT
>CAZUPH010000047.1:0-22734 GCA_964621995.1 uncultured Rubrivivax sp.
GATGCGGGCGCCGTCCTGCGCCGCGTTCGCATCCTCGGCCTCGCGCTCGGTGCTGCCCTCGGCCAGCGGCGGCGCGAAGCTGTGGTCCTGCCAGCCCGCGAAGGCCGGCAGGCGCGGCCGCAGCAGCGCCGACAGCGTCAGCGCGCGGCCGGCCAGCGGGCCGCCGGCATGCACATTGAGCTGCGCGTCGAGCTGCAGCGAGCCCGGCGCGACCAGCGGCCCGGCCGGCGCGGCCAGCCGTGCATCGACCAGCGGCACGCGGAAGGCCTCCACGCGCAGCGTGCCGGCACTCCAGCGGCGTTCGCCCTTGAGCAGCAGCACGTCGTAGCTGCCCAGCGCCGCGCTGCGCGGGATGGCCCAGCGGCTCTCCGCCGAGCGTGCTCCGCGCGGCCAGGCCAGCGGCACGCGGACCTCGGTGCCGCTGCCGACGTGCACGAGCCGCAGCTCGTCGGGCAGCGTCGCGGCGTCGGGCAGCGCGAGCCCGGCCTCGGTCTGCTCGCGCACGAAGTGCTTCATCGACACCGTCTCGCCGCGACGCAGCAGCGTGCGGTCGAAGACCGTGTGCACGATGCGGTCGGGCTCGCTGCCGCGGCCCAGTGGCTGGTTGAAGCGCCAGGGCTCGATGCCGCGCTGCCACCCGCTGAAGACGACACCCAGGTCGCCGGCGGCGCGTGCAGTGACGAAATAGCCGCCGCGGCCGGGGCAGCGCCGGGACTCGTCGTCATCCCACTCTTCGTCGTCGAAGCCGCGCGGGATGCGCGCCAGGCCGCTCGCATCCGTCGTGCCGCTCCAGAGTGGCCGGCCACGGCAGTCGTTGACCGCCACCGCCGCGCCGCGCACCGGCCGGCCGCGGTCCAGTGCGGTGACCCAGACCGCGCTCGAAGTGCGCCCGCGCTTGAAGTGCACGCCCAGGTTGGTGACCAGCACGGCGGTGCGCACGTACATCGGCGCGGCACGCGCGAGCAGCGACTGCCCGAGCACGCGCGACTCGGCCTCCACCACGTGCAGGCCGCGTTCGCGCAGCGGCACGCCGACGACCTCGGCGGCGCGCGTGGCGGGTTCTTCGAAGCGCGGCAGCTCGCTGCGCTGCACGCCCGGCTCGGCGGCGAGCATCGGCAGCGCGCGCGAATCGGACTGCCGCGCGTGGTCGGCCTGCAGGCGGTGGATCCAGCGCAGCAGCGTGGCGTCGTCGGTGTCATGCGCCAGGCGCTTGAAGCGCAGCGCACCGCCGGTGGTGGCGCCGGCCAGGTCGGCCTGCACCAGGCGCAGCGTCATCGGCAGCAGCGCGCCGCCGTCGGGGCCGCTGCCGGCCTCGAGGATGCCGAAGGGCGCGGCCGCGAATTTCGCCAGCGGCGGCAGCGCGCCGGTGGCCACGGTCAGCGGAAAGCTGCCGGCATTGCCCAGCGTGCGCCCGGCCTCGTCGCGCAGGCCCGCCGGCAGCGTGAGGCGAAAGCGCGTGTTCTCGGGCAGCGGCGCGGCGAAGCGCAGTTCGCCCAGCATGCCGCCGCGCGCCTCGGGCTCGGCACGCGGCGCGATCGCGTCGCCGGCCGGCGCGCCGGCGGCGTCCAGCGGCTGCAGGCGTGCGGCCGCGGCCAGCGCGCGCGGCACCGGCGCGTTGAAGCGCACGACCAGCGGGCGCAGCGGCAGGCAGGGCTGGTTGGCGCTCTCGCGTTCGCAGGAGAACTCGGCGAGCAGGCGCGGCCGCACCGTCCACTGGAAGCGCTGCGTGCGCCGCGAGACCAGCGCCGGGTCGTCCGCGGACGCGATGCCCGGCCCCCAGACCAGGCGCACGCCGGCCTCCTGCGCGAAGGCGCGCGCACAGGCCACGAGCAGCGTGCGCGCGTCGTCCGGCGCGCGCCAGCGCTGGCGCAGCAGCTGCGCACGCGGCTCGCCTTCGACGATGCGCAGCGGGATGCGCTCGCCCAGGCCCTGCACCTCGCACCAGGCCGCAGCCACCACGCTGGCCGGCGTGGCGGCGCCGTTCAGGCGCAGCAGGAAATGCTGGTCCTCCTCGATGCGCGTGCCGGGGTAGGGCTGCACCGAGACCACGGCCGGCGCACCGGTGCTGAAGGCGAAGCGGGTCGGCCCCTGCCAGGCGCCGGACAGCGGCACGAAGCCCGGCAGCGCCTGCAGCGTGCAGCGCTGTCCGGCGGCCAGCGGCTCGCGCAGGTCCAGCAGCCACTGGCGGTCGCCGACCCAGCGGGCGTCGCCGGCCGGCGCCTCGCCGTTGCAGCGCAGGCCGAACGGGGCCGGCGCCCGCGCGTCGCCGGCGACGACGACGGCTTCGCTGAAGCGCAGCACCACCTGGCGCACCTCGGCGACCTCGCCCAGCGGCGAGACCGAGACCACGCGCGCGGCCTGCGCGCCGGCAGACACCAGCAGCAGCGCCAGCACCAGGCCGCTGCGCCTGCGCGCCGTCGCCCCCGGAAACCCCGACCCTTGCCGCATAGGCACCTCCCGCGGTGCATTCTGCGGGCCACGCGCAGTGCGCGCCATGCGCGTCGCGCGCGCACCGTCGCTGCGGCTACTGCGGGCTGTCGTCCGGCGCCGTGCGGCCGCGCGCCTCCAGCGCCATCTGGCGGCGCTGCACGCTGAGCTGGCGCAGCCGCGCGTCGATCACCGAGGCCTCGATGAAATCGGCCCCGCCGGCCCCGCGCGCCGCGGCCTGCGCGGCGCGCAGGCGGTCGATGGCGCCGCCGAGGTCGCCGACGACGGCACGCGCCTCGGCCGCGGCGCGCATCGAGCGCAGCTTCAGGCCGAGCGCGTCGGTGGCCACGGCGAGCTGCTCCCAGGCCAGCGCGTCCTGCGGCAGGTCGGCCAGCCAGGTCTGCAGCGCCTCGGCGCTGCGCCGCAGCGCCGCCGGGTCGGCCCCCGGCTGCGTGCGCTGCAGCGTCACCTGCGCCTGCGCGCGCAGCAGCAGCTCGGCGCGCTCGCCGATGCCGGCCTGGCTGGCTGCGGGTGCCGTGTCCAGGGCCTGCAGCGCCTGCGTGGCGCCGCGCGCATCGCCGCGCGCCAGGCCCAGCTGGGCCTGCAGCAGGTGCAGCGTGCGTTCGGCCGCGGCCTCGCGCCTCGGGGCGGCGCGCACCAGCGCCAGCGCCTCGGCGGCCATGCGCTCGGCGCGCTCGTGGTTCTTCAGCAGCGAGGCCGAGAGCGCCCCCGCATACAGCGCGTGGGCCTGGTCGGCCGGCTCCGGCGAGGAGGTCTCGCCGCTGAAGCGCTGCAGCGCCTGCGCGCTCTCGTCCATCAGCACGCGGGCGCGCGCCTGCATCAGGCTGTGCAGGAACTGCGGCGGCGCGGCGCGGCTGCCGCCGTCCATCAGGCTGCGGTTGCGCGCCTCGCTGATGCGGTCCACCGTCAGCGGGTGGCTGCGCAGGTAGGGGAAGCTGTTGTTGTCCGCCAGCCGCGTGGCGCCGTCCAGGCGCTCGAACATCGCGCCCATGCCGCCGGTGTCGAAGCCGGCGCTGGCGAGCAGGCCGTAGCCTATGCGGTCGGCCTCGCGCTCCATGTCGCGCGAGAAGTTGAGCTGGCCCTGGATGGCCGCACCCTGCCCGGCCATGATGCCGGCATTGGCGAAGTCCGAATTGCCGGTGCGGCTGGCCGCGATGATGCCCAGCAGCAGTGCCGCGATGGCCACCAGCGAGGCGCGCTGCGAGGGCGCGATGCTGCGTGCGATGTGGCGCTGCGTGACGTGCACCAGCTCGTGCGCCAGCACCGAGGCGATCTGGTCGCTCGAGGTGGCCAGCGCGATCATGCCCAGGTGCATGCCCACGTAGCCCCCGGGCAGCGCGAAGGCATTGACGCTGCGGTCGCGCAGCAGGAACACCTCCCAGGCGAACAGCGGACCGGTGTCGCCGCCGATGTCGCCGCGGTCGCGCGCCGCGGCGACCAGCGGGTTCCACAGCGACTGCAGGTAGGACAGCAGGACCGGGTCGTCCAGGTAGGCCGGGTCGCGCCGGCCCTCCAGCATGATCTGGTCGCCGATGCGGCGCTCGGCGCCGACCGTGAGGTCCTCGGAGGCCGCTTCGCCCAGCGCCGGCAGCCGCACCGACGACGGCACCGGCGCCTGCGCGTGCAGCGGCGCCGACCAGGCCAGCGCGGCCGTCAACACGGCGGCCACGACGCGCTGCGCACGCTGGCGGCAGGTGGAACGGGAAGGCAAGGTCACGACTGGGTTCGGCGTCGGGCGCTGCGGGTTCGGGGCCTGATTGGAGCGCGGTCGCGCGGCGGCGTTCCGCGGGACAATGATGACATCAAGATGTTGCTGGACATTGCTGCGCGATGAGCTCCCCGCTGACCCACTTCGACAGCGCAGGCCAGGCCCACATGGTGGACGTGGCGGCCAAGGACGTGACGCACCGCGTGGCGGTGGCGGCCGGACGCATCCGCATGCAGCCGGCGACGCTGGCGCTGGTGCGCGAGGGCCATGCGAAGAAGGGCGACGTGATCGGCGTCGCGCGCATCGCCGCCATCCAGGGCGCCAAGCGCACCGCGGACCTGGTGCCGCTGTGCCACCCGCTGCCGATCACGCGCGTGGCGGTGGACTTCGAGATCGACGACGCGGCCAGCGAAGTGCGCTGCACCGCGACCGTGGAGACGCTGGGCCGCACCGGCGTGGAGATGGAGGCGCTGACCGCCGTGCAGGTGGGCCTGCTGACCGTGTACGACATGCTCAAGGCGGCCGACCGCGGCATGGTGATGACCGACATCCGCGTGCTCGAGAAGCACGGCGGCAAGTCGGGCAGCTGGGTCGCGGCGGGCCGCGGCGCGTAGCCGCGAAGCTCACTCGCGCAGCAGCTCGCGCCAGTGCAGCGGCCGCGCCGGCGGCTGGCACTGGAAGGCCTCGGCCGCGGCGGCGGCATCGGCGCAGGGCGCGAAGAAGGCCTCGGCATCGGGCTTGCGGAATTCGCGCAGCCGCGCGGCCACGTGCCGCGCCTCGTCCAGGCGTCCCTCCGCCGCCAGCGCACGCGCCCAGGCGATCATCAGGCGCGTGTCCAGCAGGTAGTGCACGGTGCGCGCGAAGGCGGCCACCTCGGCCGGTGCACGTTCGGTGCCGCCGGCGGTGACGTAGGCATAGTCGGCGTGGTGCGCGAAGAACAGGCTGCGCCGGCCGGACTCGATGCGCTGCTCCAGCGGCGCGAGGCCCGGCCGCGCGATGAAGATCGCGGCCACGCGCGCATAGTCCACCACCGCCAGCACCGCGGCCAGCGCGAGCACGATGCCCGCCACCGCCGGCCAGCGTGGTGCCGGTGCAGCCTGCGCGGCGGGCGCGGCGCCGCCCAGCGCATAGCCCCAGGCCCAGGCCGCCGGCAGCAGGAAGTAGGCGTACCACAGCGGGTACTCCAGCTGGCTGTGCAGCCCGACCAGCAGCACGAACAGCAATGCGGCGCGCGACGCGGTGCCGGCGTCGCCCTCGGCCCGCCACGACGCCGCGAAGGCGTGCCACAGCGCCCAGCCCAGCAGCGCCAGCACGGCCCCGCCCAGCGGCAGCCCCAGCTCCACCAGCAGGTGCAGCGGCAGGTTGTGCGTGTGGTCGAAGAAGGCCGTCGGCCGGCCGGGAAACGGGGTCAGCGTCCAGGCCAGGTTGAATTCGCCGAAGCCGACGCCGGCCCAGGGCTGCTCGCGGACCAGCGCCAGCGTGTTGGCCCAGATGGCGAAACGTGAACTCGACAGGTCGCCCTCGCCCACGCGCGCCACGCCGCCCAGCGCATGGTGCGCCAGCGCCGACCAGGCCGCCAGCAGCGCCCAGGCCAGCGCGAACAGCGCGGGCACTGCCAGCGCCAGCAGACTCCCGCTGCGCAGGAGCCGGCGGTCGGCCAGCGCCCAGGCACCGATGAGCAGCGCGCCGACGAGACCGGTGCGCGAACCGGTCAGGGCCACCGCAAAGACCAGCAGCGCCAGCCAGGCCAGCGCGGCGCGCAAGGACAGGCGCCGCAGCCCGGCCAGCGCGAGCGTGGCGATGCAGGCCCACAGGAGCAGCGTCGAGAGGTGGTTGGGCTGGCGCAGGTTGCCCACCGCACGGCCCGGGAAGCCCGAGCGCGCGATCAGCTCGCCGTCGGCCAGCGCCGGCGCGAAGACCTGCACCAGCGCGACGAGGGCGCTCAGCGCGCCGGCGACCAGCCAGCCCCAGCAGAAGGCGGCGAACAGCGCGACCCCGGCCTCCGCACCGCGCCGCGTGGCGGCGCCGGCGGCCACCAGCAGCGCCGCCGCGGCGACGAGCCCCAGCGCCGACCACGCCAGGCTGCCCGGCAGCGCCCCCGGCCCCCAGGCCCAGGCGGCCGCTGCCGCGCTGAGCGCCAGCGCGGCCCACAGCGCCAACGGGCCGCGTCCCGGCGCGGCACCTGCCGCCGGCGCGCCGACGGCAACGAAGGCACCCCACAGCGCGAGCGCCAGCGCCTGGTTCAGGAAGGTCGGCGAGGGGGAGACGTTCCAGGCCAGCAGCGCGGGGAGGGTGGCGGCGGCGATGGCGGCGGCGAGCGCGGCGGGCAGCGCGGACGCGGGCGGAGCGGCGTTGAGGGTCGTCAAGGCCCGCGATGCTAGCAAGCCCCCCTCGGGGCGGATCGCCGCGGACTAGGGCCGCACCGATGCCGGCAGCGGCTGCAGTTGCGGGTACTTCGTGCGCGCCAGCTGCCAGCCGTCGATGGCTTCGTCGCAGCGCGCTGGGGCGTGCATGCGGCACAGGCGCGCGATCGTGGTCTCGGCCACGGTCGGCTGCCCGTTGAGACCGGCGGCCAGCGCGTAACGGAACATCGCCGGCGGGTAGGCGAAGCGCTCCGAGACGCGGCGCATCGCGTCGATCTCCCCCGCCGACATGCCCGGCCGCGCCTCGTCGCGCGCGAACGAGAGAAAGGCCTGCAGCTGGTCCAGCAGCCTCAGCTCGGGGGCCGGTGTCTCGAGCCGGGTGACGCCGATGCGGGCGCTCTCCAGTCGCAGGACGCGATAGTTCTGCTCGGCCTTGAGGTAGTCGGCCGCGACGACGCCCAGCAGCAGCAGCAAGACGGCCGCGGTCGCCGACATGGACCAGCGCGGCACCGGCATGCTGCGCAGCCCGGGCGTCAGGGCATGGGCCGCGCCGAGCATCAGGCCCACCGGCAACAGGAAGTAGGCGTACTCGAGCGGGAACTCCAGCATCGCGTGCACGAGCACGCCCAGCACGCCGACCAGCAGCCAGGTGGCGCGCGCGTCGCGCAGCATCGCGACCTGGCGAAGCAGGGCCGTGGCGGCCAGCAGCACGATCGTTGCGCCGAACGGCACGCCGACCCAGACGAGCAGGTCGAGGACCAGGTTGTGGCTGTGCTCGAAGTGGCGCAGGATCGCCGGATGGTCCATCGCCACGGCCTGCTGGGCCAGCACCATCTGCTGCCAGCCGTAGCCCAGCCAGGGTTCGCGCCACACGGCGTCCAGCAGCGCGGGCCACAGCAGTTCGCGCCCGGAGCCGGCCAGGGGGTCGGCGAGTGAACGGTCGCCGCTGAGTCGTGCGACCTCGTTGATGGCAGGCCACGACACGCTGAGTACGACGAACAAGCCGGCCACCAGCGCGAATGCAGGCCAGCGCACGCGAAGTCCCACTCGTCGGCCCGCATAGGCCAGCAACAGCAGGGCAAGGACGAACTGCAGCCATCCGGTGCGCGACCCGGTCATCACCATCGCAAAGACCAGCAGTCCCGTCGTCAGACCATAGCCGATGCGGCCGAGGCGACCGCCCTCGCGCAGAACCGCCACCGCAGTGATGCCGAGGAATGCAATCGTGCACTGGTGATTGGGCTGTGCGACGTTGCCGAACGGACGCGCGCCGGGCGGCAGGTCCGTGATCCAGATCCCGAGATTCAGCGCCCCGGTCCACTGCACCAGCGCAATCACCGCCGATACCGTCGCGGCGATCGCCACGCCGGCTGCGATCGCCTGCGCATACCGACCGGCGTCGACCTGCGGCACATCCGACCGCTGGCCGGCCCCGAGTGCGAGCGCGAGCCCGAAGCTCAGCAGGTACAGCGCGACGAGCGCGACGTCGCCGCCGAAGAGGATGCGTCCCGAGGTGCCCTGCAGCATCAGCGCCGCCAGCGCCAGCAGAAGGCCGGCGGCCCAAGCGGCAGGCAGCCGGCCCTGCGCACGGATGGTCAGCCCGGCCAGCAGCAGCAGTGCGAGCGCGAGCCCTTCCTGCCATGCGGACAGCCAGGGGAAGTAGTGGTTTGGCAGCAGCCACGCCAGCGGCACGGCAGCCGCGAGCAACGTCGACAGGTTCACGCGAGGGGCTCACCGGACAGCGGCCGGACCTCGGCGCGAGGTCGCCGCCGGCAGCAGCTGGAAGCTGCGCGGCCGCAGGACAAAGAAGAAGAGGCAGCCGAAGCTGCCTCCTCTCGTCGGGGAACCGGGTGCCGACCGCGCCGAATCGAATCCGAGCGAGGTCAGCGCCGCGGTCCGTCAGCGGCAGGAACCGGGCAGGAACTTGGCCGGCATCGGGCTCGCGCCGCCGGGGGCGCAACGGAAGCCAGCGACCTGCGTACCAGCCGTATAGGTCAGCGCAGTACCACTGGCATCCGTCGGGGTCAGCGTGATCGACGTGCCGCGGACGGCAGTCGGCAGACCGGCATCGTTGCTGGCGGTCACGGTGATCACGCCGTTGCCATCGGTGGCGACGCTCCCGACGAACTTGCTCGACTGCGACGCGGTCTCACAGCCCCATTGGTTCGCAGCGGGTGCCGATGCGCCGCCGGTCTGGTAGACCTCGGAAACCGTCGTGCGGCACTGGCTGGCGGCGAGAACGATCTCGGACACCTTGGCCTTGGCCGTGTAGTCCTGATACGCCGGCAGCGCAACCGCCGCCAGGATGCCGATGATCGCGACGACGATCATCAGTTCGATCAGGGTAAAACCTTGTTGGACTCGCTTCATGGATGGGGCTCCTACGGGTGGGGTTGGGTCGGGGACCGTCCCCTTAGATGCAGGGCCCGTGCCAGCCCGGAAACCGTGAGAAACAGCGCGTTCGGGGGTGTTGCCAGCATCGCGAGTGACGTTTTTCGTCACCTGGGGCCGCCGCTTTTCGTCGCCGCGGCGACGGGGCGACAAGAAGCGTCAGTCGGCCAGCGCCATCACCTGGCCGGAGACCAGCGCGTGGATGCGGTGCGCATTGCCCTGCGCAGCGATCTCGCTCATCACCGCGTCCACCTCGCCGGGCTTGATGTGGGTGACGAAGACGTCCGCCGGCTGCGGCAGGTGGGCCAGTTCGCGCCTCAGGTCGGCCGGGCACAGGTGCTGGCTCAGCGCGGCCAGCGCCGCCTCGTCGTCGCCGAAGGCGGTCTCGATGACCAGCGTGGCCACCGGCAGCGACTGCAGACGCTGCCAGAGCTCGGGGTTGGGTCCGGTGTCGCCGGTGAAGACCCAGGCGCCTTCGCTGCCCAGCACGGCGTAGCCGACCGCGGGCACGGTGTGGCGCGCCGGCAGCACCTCCACGCGGCGGGTGCCGATCTCGATGACCTCGCCCACCTGCACCGGCACGAAGGCCAGCACCGGGCGCGCCGGGTCGGGCAGCCGCGTGAAGTCGGGCCAGATGACGCCGTTGAAGACATGCATGCGCAGCGCGGCCAGGGTGGCCGGCAGCGCGTGCACCTGCACCGGCGGGCGGCCGGTGGCGCGGCGGCGGCGCGTCACGCTGTCGGCCAGCAGGCCGATGGCCAGCACGTGGTCCAGGTGCGAATGCGTGACCAGGATGTGGTCGATGCGCGCCAGCTGCTCCAGCGTCAGGTCGCCGACGCCGGTGCCGGCGTCGATGAGCACGTCGTCGTCGATCAGGAACGAGGTCGTGCGGCTTCCGGCCGCGATGGACCCCGAACAACCGAGGACACGGATCTGCATGGACGAGGGTTTCCTGGTGGCGTGTCCCGGGGGCGCGAGGCGCAATGCTGAGGCGCGGCCGGGTGCGGCGCAAGACGAGGAATGGGCATCCGCGTCGACTGCCGGGTGGATGCCGGCAGGTGGCGTGACGGCGTTCACGCCATAGGGCGCGTGCCTGGGTTGCCGCCGAAGCACCTACAGACGTGACAGGCCCTGCGCGCCCGCGAGCGCAGCGAGGCGGGCAGGGCTCAGGCGAGTTGAGCGGCGCGCAGCGTCCGCTCGAACGAGACGGGTTGGGACGGCCCGCGCAGCGGGTCCGGCCTAACGATAGATGAACTGCATCTGGGTGCCGGCGAGCTCGATCACGTCGCCGTTGCGCAGCGGAACCGAGTCGCCGGTCATGGGCACGCCGTTGATGCTGGGGCGGTTGGCGCCTTCCACGTGCGAGAAGGCGTAGCCGTTGGGCCGCTTGGTGATGCTGGCGACCTGCACGCCGGGCTTGCCGACGGTGGTGACGACCTTGGACAGCGTCACCTCGCGGCCGGCCGCGGCCCCGTTGAGCACCTTGATCGACGCCGCCTGCCCGCTGCCCAGGCTGCCGAAGCCCGAGTTGGCGCCGGTGGACAGCGCCGGGTGCGCCGAGCTCATCGGGCTCGTGCTGCCCAGCGGCGGCGGCGCGCTGCCGCCGGGGCGCATGATCATCGTCTTCTCGTACTCGCCGCTCTCGTCGACCAGGTACTTGATCTTGTACTTGCCGATCTCGACGGTGTCGTTGTGCGTGAGCAGCTGCTTCTTGATCGCCTTGCCGTTGATGTAGGTGCCGTTGGTGCTGTTGAGGTCCTCGATGAAGACGTCGGCACCCACCATCTGCAGCACGGCGTGCTCGCCGCTGACGGCGAGGTTGTCGATCACGATGTCGTTGTACGGCCGCCGGCCGAGCGTGGTCTTGTCCTTGGTGATCTGGACTTCCTTGATGACCACACCGTCGAGCGATACGACCAGCTTGCCCATGCCTGCCCTCAATGTCGCCCGCCGCGCTGCGCGGCGGGACCAGACGCTTGTTACGCAGCGCCGTGCCGTTCCCGGTGCGCGCGGTTCGCGAACCTCAGCGCCGGAACGGCCACCACGACCGCGCCGGCGCGCCGGCGCCACCGCCCACGCGTCCCAGGATGACCGAGATATTATCCTTTCCGCCCGCGTCGTTGGCCGCGGCTATCAGTGCACGAGTGCCTGATTCCAGCGAATCGCATTGCAGCAACAGCTGCGCGATGCCGGCGTCGTCCACCATGTCCGACAGCCCGTCGGAGCACAGCAGGTACAGGTCGCCGGGCTGCACCTCGTGCTGGTGGGTCTCCAGCAGCACGGTGTCCTCCACGCCCACCGCGCGCGTGACGAGGTTCTTGTTGGCCGAGAACGCGGCCTGCTCGGGCGTGATCAGGCCGGCGTCGATCTGCTCCTGCAGCAGCGAGTGGTCGCGCGTGATCTGCTGCAGCCGCCCGGCGCGCAGCCGGTAGCAGCGCGAATCGCCGACATGGCCCAGCAGCAGCCGGCCTTCGCGGAACACCGCCACGACCAGCGTGGTGCCCATGCCGGCGTACTGCGGGTTGGAGTTGGCGGCGTTGAAGATCGCGCGGTTGGCGTTGTCCACGCAGATGTCCATCGCGCGGCGCACCTCGGCGTCGCTGGCCTGGCTGCTGGCCTCGCGCAGCCAGCGGCCGAGCTCGGTGCGGATGAAGCCGGTGGCCATGCTGCTGGCCACCTCGCCAGCGTTGTAGCCGCCCATGCCGTCGGCCAGCACGGCCAGCGCGACTTCGGCGTCGATCTCCGCGGAGTCCTCGTTGTTGCTGCGGGCCCGACCGGGGTCCACGGCGGCATGCAGCGCAATCGAGAGGGTCACGGTGGGGGACGCGGCAGGGTAACGGGGTGAAAGGCTATTCTGCATCGGAACCCGGGGCCTTCCGGGCGGCGCACCGGTTGCGTGCGTGACTTCGGTCAGGGGCTGTGACCGCGCGATCAGGGGGGCAGGCCGGTGCGGTCGAGATGGCGCGCGAGGTGGCGCAGCTCGGCGGCCACGGTGGCGGCGTCGGCCGGCCGCGCGGCCGCGGACTTGTCCAGCAGCCGGGCCACCAGCGCCGCCGGCGCGGCCGGCAAGGCGGGTCGCAGCGTGCGCAGGTCCGGCGCGGATTCGCGCGCCACCTGGCGCAGCAGTTCGCCCATCGAGTCGGCCTCGTGCGGCAGCCGGCCGGCGAGCAGCTCGAACAGCGTCACGCCCAGCGCATACAGGTCGCCGGCCGGCGTCGGCGGCGCGCCGGCCAGCTGTTCGGGCGCCAGGTAGCTGGGGGTGCCGAGCACGAGCCCGGTGCCCGTCTGCGCGGCACCGAGCGCACGCGCCAGGCCGAAGTCCACCAGCTTGACCTGGTCGCCGGCCCAGTCCACCAGCACGTTGGCCGGCTTCAGGTCGCGGTGCACGATGCCCTGGCCATGCGCGTGCGCCAGCGCGTCGGCGATGCGGCCACCGAGCTGCAGCACCGCGGCCTCGGGCAGCAGCCGCGCGGGCCGCGTGTAGCGCACGAGATCGGTGCCGGGCACGAGCTCCATCGCCAGCCAGCCGGTGCCGCCGTCGATGCCCGCGTCCTGCACGGCGGCGATGCCCGGGTGCTGCAGGCGGCGCGCAGCCTGCGTGGCGGTGGTGAAGGCCGCGCGCTGCGCCTCGGCGTCCGCGCCCTGCGACAGCGCGACGAGCTTCAGCGCCACCGGCCCGGCGGCGCCAGCGCGCTGCGCCAGCCAGACCTCGCTCTGCGCCCCCTGCCCGATCAGCCGCACCAGCCGGTGTCCGGCCACCAGGCTGCCGGGGCCGTGGGGTGCGGTCATCGGCGCAATGCGCGGGGCGTGTCAGTGGGCGGCCGCCCCGGCCTCGCGCCGCTTCTTCATCACCATCCCGATGGCCAGCACCAGCAGCGCCCCGGCGACGCCGGCACCGTAGCGCACGCTGGCCAGCACGTCGGGCAGCTTGCCCTCGACCGGCGCGCTGACGAGCGGCATGTAGGGCACCGCGGCCGGGTCGGTGACCGCCATCGTGCCGGCGATCCAGCCCAGCAGCATGCCGCCGGCGACGATGATCCAGGGGAAGCGGTCCATCAGCTTGATCACGAGCTGGCTGCCCCAGACGATGATGGGAATGCTCACCAGCAGGCCGAAGATCACCAGCACCATCTGGTGCTCGCCGGCGCCCTGGGCCGCGCCGGCGATCGCGATCACGTTGTCCACGCTCATCACGAGGTCGGCGACGATGATGGTCTTGACCGCGGCCCACAGACGGTCGCTGGCCTGGATGTCACCGTGGCCTTCGTCGTCCGGCGCGAGCAGCTTGACGCCGATCCACACCAGCAGCAGCGCGCCGACGATCTTCAGGTAGGGGATGGCCAGCAGCGTGAGCGCGAAGAAGATCAGGATCACGCGCAGGCCGATGGCGCCGGCGGTGCCCCAGATGATGCCCTTCATGCGCTGGCCGGGCGGCAGCCGCCGGCAGGCCAGCGCGATGACCACCGCGTTGTCGCCCCCGAGCAGGATGTCGATCAGGATGATCTGGCCGACGGCGACCCAGAAGGCCGGACTGGAGAACATGTCCATCATGGGTCGACTCTCGGCTGGCAGCTGCTGTTGCAGCGCAGCAGTGTAGGCGGCGCGGGGCGCACGCCGCCTTGTGGAAAATACACATGCCCGCCGGCGCGCCGGGCGGGACGGGCCGCCCGCCGCGGCCAGCCGGTGGGCGGCGGCCTCAGATCAGGCTCTTCAGCAGCCGGCCCATCTCCGACGGGTTGCGGGTCACCTTGAAGCCGCACTCCTCCATGATCGCCAGCTTGGCATCGGCGGTGTCGGCGCCGCCCGAGATCAGCGCGCCGGCATGGCCCATGCGCTTGCCCGGGGGCGCGGTGACGCCGGCGATGAAGCCCACCACGGGCTTGCGCATGTGCTCCTTGCACCAGCGCGCGGCCTCGGCTTCGTCGGGACCGCCGATCTCGCCGATCATGATGACGGCGTCGGTCTCGGGGTCGTCGTTGAACAGGCGCATCACGTCGAGGTGCTTCAGCCCGTTGATCGGGTCGCCGCCGATGCCCACGGCGCTGCTCTGCCCGATGCCGAGCTCGGTCAGCTGCGCCACCGCCTCGTAGGTCAGCGTGCCGGAGCGGCTGACCACGCCGACGCGGCCCTTCCTGTGGATGTGGCCGGGCATGATGCCGATCTTGATCTCCTCGGGCGTGATCGTGCCCGGGCAGTTGGGGCCCAGCAGCAGCGTCTTCTTGCCGCCGGCGGCCTCCTTGGCCTTCATCTTGTTGCGCACCTCGAGCATGTCCTTGATCGGGATGCCCTCGGTGATGCAGATGGCGAGGTCCAGGTCGGCCTCCACCGCTTCCCAGATGGCCGCGGCCGCGCCCGCGGGCGGCACGTAGATCACGCTGACGGTGGCGCCGGTCTGGGTCGCCGCTTCCTTCACGCTGGCGTAGATCGGGATGCCCTCGAAGTCCTCGCCGGCCTTCTTGGGGTTCACGCCGGCGACGTAGCAGTTCTTGCCGTTGGCGTAGGCCACGCACATGCGGGTGTGGAACTGGCCGGTCTTGCCGGTGATGCCCTGCGTGATGACCTTGGTGTCCTTGTTGATCAGGATAGACATGGTGCCCCTCGGCTGCGGAGTACCGCAGCCGCTCCCCCTGGGGGATGGCCGCGGTCGGATGGGTGGTGGTTAGCGGACGGCGGCGACGATCTTCGTCGCGGCCTCGGCCATCGTGTCGGCGCTGATGATGGGCAGGCCGCTGTCGGCCAGCATCTTCTTGCCCAGGTCCTCGTTGGTGCCCTTCATGCGCACGACCAGCGGCACGTTCAGGTTGACCGCCTTGCACGCGGCGATCACGCCCTCGGCGATGGTGTCGCACTTCATGATGCCGCCGAAGATGTTGACGAGGATGCCCTTCACGTTCTCGTTCTTGAGCATGATCTTGAAGGCCTCGGTGACCTTCTCGGCGGTGGCGCCGCCGCCGACGTCCAGGAAGTTCGCCGGTTCGCCGCCGAAGAGCTTGATGGTGTCCATCGTGGCCATGGCCAGGCCGGCGCCGTTGACCAGGCAGCCGATGTTGCCGTCCAGGCTGATGTAGCTGAGGTCGAACTTGCTCGCCTCGACCTCGGCCGGGTCCTCCTCGTCGAGGTCGCGGTAGGCCACGATCTCGGGGTGGCGGAACAGCGCGTTGCTGTCGAAGTTGAACTTGGCGTCCAGCGCCTTGATGTGGCCGCTGCCTTCCAGGATCAGCGGGTTGATCTCGGCCAGGCTGGCGTCGGTGGCCATGTAGCAGGCGTAGAGCTTCTTGAGCACGTCCACCGCCTCGGCCTGCGACGCGGCCGGCACGCCGATGCCGGCGGCCAGTTCCTGCGCCTGCGCGTCGGTCATGCCGACCAGCGGGTCGACGAAGACCTTGAGGATCTTCTCCGGCGTGGCGTGGGCCACTTCCTCGATGTCCATGCCGCCTTCGCTGCTGGCCATCACCGCCACCTTCTGCGTGGCGCGGTCGGTCAGCGCCGCGACGTAGTACTCCTTCCTGATGTCCGCGCCTTCCTCGACGAGCAGGCGGCGCACCTTCTGGCCGGCGGGCCCGGTCTGGTGGGTGACGAGCTGCATGCCCAGGATCTGGCCCGCCAGCTGCTCGACCTCGGGTGCGCTGCGCGCGAGCTTGACGCCGCCGCCCTTGCCGCGGCCGCCGGCGTGGATCTGGGCCTTGACGACCCAGACGCTGCCGCCGAGCTTCTGTGCCGCCTCCACCGCCTCGTGCACGGTGAAGGCCGGGTAGCCGCGTGGCACCGGCACGCCGTGGGCGCGCAGCAGCTCCTTGGCCTGGTATTCGTGGATCTTCATGGAGGCTCTCCTCGCTGTGCTTGCCCGGTCGGGCTCAATCGGATGGGGTCAGCGCCGGCGACGGCACGCCGGCCGCGGCGCGGTGCCAGCGCGGGTGGTGCACACGCACGACCTCGCCGTCGCTGCGCAGCGCATGGCAGCGGTCGATCTGGAACGGGCGGCTGGCGCCTTCGTCCTGGCCGCGGGTGTCGATCACGTCACCGGCGAAGGCCTGCACGACGGCCGTCGGCAGCACCTGCGCCAGTTCGGTCAGGTGGGTGCAGCCGGCCACGCCGCCGACGCGCTCGCGCAGGCGGCGGCGGAAGCTGTCCAGCAGGTTCAGGCCGACGAGCCGGGTGTAGGCGTCGCCGCCCTCGCTGCCCTCGCCACCATGCTGGTCGCAATGGCCGGGGTAGGGCATCCAGCGGGTCTGCGATCCGGCGGCGACGATGTTGAGCTGGCGGTCGACGACCAGCCGCAGCAGCATGTCGTGGATCGGCGTGCCGGCCGGGCGCGTGCCTCCGGCCAGCTGGGCGTCGCGCGTCTTGGTGTCCACGAGCGTGGCCTCGACGTCCCACAGCCCGTCGTGGCGCGCATAGACCTGCACGTCGAGGCTGCGGCGGTGCAGGAGTCGGCGTTCGGCCGCCGCGGGGGGAAGGGTCATCGGAAGTGGCGGGCGCGAACGGGCGCGAGGACGGTACGGACTGGGGCGCGGCGGGTGCGTGGAAGGCTGGGGCGGTCGCCCGGCGCGGCCGGTACGGCCCGCTGCGACGCGGCGGCGAATTTATCACGCGCCCCCTGCGCCCCGGCTTACGCCGGCGGGGTCAGCGCCTACTCTTCGTCTGCGCCGCGCACGACGCGGCGCACGATGTCGCCGTCGAAGCCGCGGCCGGCGAGGAAGCGCATCTGGCGCGCACGTTCGGCGGCGTCGGACGGCGGTGTGCCGAAGCGCCGCTGCCACAGAGCCCGCGCGCGCTCGAGTTCGCCGGGGCGCGCCTGGGCGAGCGTGCGCTCGACCAGCTCGGGGGGCAGGCCGCGCTGCTGCAGCGCCTGCTTGAGGCGGCGCTCGCCACCGCGCGGCGCCTGCGTCGCCAGCACCGAGGCGGCGGCGCGTTCGTCGCTGAGCAGGCCGAGCGCCGAGAGCTCGTCGAGCACGGCCTCGATGTGCGTGGCGGCAGCGGACTGCCCGGCCGCGCGGTCGTCGGCGTCGGCGCCCGGGCTGGTGCCGTTGCCAGTGCCCTGCGCCGCGTAGCGCGCCAGCTTGCGCGCCAGTTCAGTGCGCGAGTGTTCGCGCTGCGCCAGCCAGCGCAGCGCGCGGCCCCTGAGCGAGACCGACGAAGGCCGGCCCAAGGCCACCGCCCTGCCCGCTGCGCGGCCGCGCCTACGCTGCCGCGCCCTCGCCGCCGAGCAGCGGGATGCCCATGTGCTCGCGCACCTTGTTCTCGATCTCGCGCGCGAGCTCGGGGTTCTCGCGCAGGAACTCGCGCGCGTTGTCCTTGCCCTGGCCGATCTTCTCGCCGTTGTAGGCGTACCAGGCGCCGGACTTGTCGAGGATGCGCGCCTCCACGCCCATGTCGATGATCTCGCCCTCGCGGCTGATGCCCTCGCCGTAGAGGATGTCGAACTCGGCGGTCTTGAAAGGCGGGCTGACCTTGTTCTTGACGACCTTGACCTTGGTCTCCGAGCCGATGACCTCCTCGCCCTTCTTGATGTTGCCGGTGCGGCGGATGTCCAGGCGCACGCTGGCGTAGAACTTCAGCGCATTGCCGCCGGTCGTCGTCTCGGGGTTGCCGAACATGACGCCGATCTTCATGCGGATCTGGTTGATGAAGATGACCATCGTGTTGGTCTTCTTGATCGTGGCCGTGAGCTTGCGCAGCGCCTGGCTCATCAGCCGCGCCTGCAGGCCGGGCAGGCTGTCGCCCATCTCGCCCTCGAGCTCGGCCTTGGGCGTGAGCGCGGCCACCGAGTCCACCACGATGAGGTCGATGGAGCCCGAGCGCACGAGTGCGTCGACGATCTCCAGCGCCTGCTCGCCGGTGTCGGGCTGGCTGATCAGCAGGTCCTGCAGGTTGACGCCCAGCTTCTGCGCGTACTGGATGTCCAGCGCGTGCTCGGCGTCGATGAAGGCGCAGGTGCCGCCTTCCTTCTGCATCTCGGCGATGACCTGCAGCGTCAGCGTGGTCTTGCCGGAGCTCTCCGGGCCGTAGATCTCGACCACGCGGCCGCGCGGCAGCCCGCCGACGCCCAGCGCGATGTCCAGGCCCAGGCTGCCGGTGGAGACGACCTGGATGTCCTCGATCTTCTCGCCTTCGCCCAGGCGCATGATCGAGCCCTTGCCGAACTGCTTCTCGATCTGCGCCAGCGCGGCCTGCAGGGCCTTGGCCTTCTCGGTGTTCAATGCCTTCACGGGTGCATCCATGGTGGTCTCCTCGTTGGCGGCGATTATGGCAGAAGCTGGATATCCGTACAGGTGTTTTTAGGGGGTGTCCACGGGCCCCGGGCTTGAGACGCGTCAAGCAGGTGCAGGGTGCGGCACCTAAAATTGCTGCCAGCGTGTCCGACCGCCCGTCAGAGGCGGGACCGCACGGTCCCACAGGCTCGATGCCGACGCAGGAGACAAGCCCCATGCGCATCCTGATTGCCGAAGACGACCAGGTCCTGGCCGACGGCCTGCTGCGTTCGCTGCGCTCCTCCGGCTACGCGGTCGACCAGGTCGGCAGCGGCAGCGAGGCCGACGCGGCCCTCGCGGCGCACGAGTTCGATCTCGTGATCCTCGACCTGGGCCTGCCCAAGATGCACGGCTTCGAGGTGCTGCGCAAGCTGCGCGGCCGCGGCAGCAGCGTGCCGGTGCTGATCCTCACCGCCGCCGACAGCGTGGAGCAGCGCGTCAAGGGCCTGGACCTCGGCGCCGACGACTACATGGCCAAGCCCTTCTCGCTGCAGGAGCTGGAGGCGCGCGTGCGTGCGCTGACGCGGCGTGGCCTGGGCACCGCGTCCAGCGTGCTCAAGCACGGCCCGCTGACCTTCGACGCCACCGGCCGCGTGGCCTACCTGAACGACCAGATGGTCGAGCTCTCGGCGCGCGAGCTGAGCCTGCTGGAGGTGCTGCTGCAGCGCGCGGGTCGCCTGGTCAGCAAGGACCAGCTCGTGGAGCGGCTGTGCGAGTGGGGCGAGGAAGTGAGCAACAACGCGATCGAGGTCTACATCCACCGCCTGCGCAAGAAGATCGAGCAGGGCCCGGTGCGCATCGCCACCGTGCGCGGGCTGGGCTACTGCCTCGAGAAGATTGCCGCGTGAGGAGCCGTCGCGCGGTGGCGCCACCCCGCCGCCGCTGATGTTCTCGCAGCCCGAACGCCGCTCGCTGTTCGGCGAGATCCTGGACTGGATGCTCGCGCCGCTGCTGCTGCTGTGGCCGATGAGCGTGGGGCTGACCTGGATCGTCGCGCAGGCGATCGCCAACCGCCCCTACGACCGCGAGCTCTCCGAGGCCGTGCGCGCCCTGGCGCGCCAGGCCGCGATCCACGCCGAACCCGACACGATGGACGTGCGCGGCCGGCAGGCGCTGGAGCGCGTGGCGCTGGCGCTGACGCGCGCCGACGACGACGACCGGGTGTGGTTCCAGGTGCTGGGGCGGCGCGGCGAGCTGCTCGCCGGCAGCCCGGCGCTGGCGGTGCCCGAGCCCGGCGGCGGGCCCGACCCGGAGACCGCGGCACCCGGCGAGCGCGTGCTCTACCGCGACGACCAGATCGGCGACGAGCCGGTGCGCGTGGCCTATCTCTGGCTGTCGGACCCCTCGCGCCCGGGCGACAGGGAATCGCTGGTGCAGGTCGCCGAGACCCTGGGCAAACGCTCGCAGCTGGCCACCGAGATCATCAAGGGCGTGATCCTGCCGCAGTTCGTGATCCTGCCGCTGGCGGTGCTGCTGGTGTGGTTCGCGCTGTCGCGCGGCATCCGTCCGCTGTCGCAGCTGCAGCAGCGCATCCGCCAGCGCCCGACCACCGACCTGAGCCCCATCCCCGAGGGCGACGTGCCCGACGAGGTGGCGCCGCTGGTCGGCGCGATCAACGACCTGCTGCAGCGCCTGGACCGCTCGATCGCCACGCAGCGTCACTTCCTGGCCGATGCCGCGCACCAGCTCAAGACGCCGCTGGCCGGGCTGCGCACGCAGGCCGAGTTTGCGGCCCGCCAGATCGACGGCGGCCTCGCCGACGCGGCGACGATGAAACATTCGCTGACGCAGATCGCGCTGTCCACGCAGCGCGCGGCGCACATGGTCAACCAGCTGCTGGCGATGGCGCGCGCCGAGGACAGCGGCTTCGAACAGCGGCGCACGCTCACCGACCTCGCGGCGGTGACGCGGGCGGTGGTGCGCGACTTCGTTCCGCGCTCGCTGGAACGGCGCATCGACCTCGGCTACGAGGGCCCGGAGCCCGGCGAGCCGACGCGGCTGCTGGCCGAGCCGGTGCTGCTGGGCGAGCTGGTGCGCAACCTGGTGGACAACGCGCTGCAGTACACGCCGCCGGGCGGCACCGTCACCGCGCGCGTGCTGCCCGACCCCTTCGGCCAGGTCGTCGTGCTGCAGGTGGAGGACAGCGGCCCGGGCATCCCGCCGGCCGAGCGCGACGACGTCTTCCGTCCCTTCTACCGTGCGCTGGGCACCCAGGTCGACGGCAGCGGCCTGGGCCTGGCGATCGTGCAGGAGATCGCGCAGCGGCATGGCGCGGAGGTCACGGTGACCGACGCGCGGCCGCGGGCCGCCGCCGCTGGCGGGGCGAGCCCGGGTGCGCTGTTCACGGTGCGCTTTCCGCGCAGCGGCCAGGCCCCGCCGCGGCTGCCCGTGCCGGTGCCGGTGCACCTGCCCGGGCCGCAGGCGCCGTAGTGCAGGGGCCGCCGCGCCGGACGGCGCGGCGCTCGCCGCGACACTCAGCGCGGCCGGCGGCCGGCCGCCAGGTCGAACAGCGCCGCGTCGTCCTCGTCGGCGCAGCCGGCCTCGACGGCGCGCGCAAAGGCGGCCGCCGCCTGCTCGCCCAGCGGCATCGCCTGCCCGGCGCCGCGCGCCGCGGCCAGCGCCAGCGCCGAGTCCTTGGCCAGCAGCGCCATGCGGGCGCGCACGCTGCGGTCGCCGGCCAGGTGCCGGCGCAGCCGGTCGCTGGCGATCCAGCTCTGGCCGCTGGACTGCTCGAGGACGTTCAGCGTCGTCGCGGCATCCAGCCCCAGCCGGGCGGCCAGCGCCAGCGCCTCGGCGGCGCCGGCCAGGTGCACGGCCGCGAGCAGGTTGTTGACGAGCTTGGTGCGCGCGCCGTCGCCCGGCCGCGCGCCGACCTCGAAGCGCCGCTCCGACAGCGCGGCCAGCAGCGGCCCGGCCTGCGCCAGGGCCGCCGGCGCACCGGCCAGCATCAGGCTCATCGTGCCCTCGCGCGCGCGCTGCGGGCCGCCGGACATCGGCGCGTCGATTGCGGCCAGGCCATGCGCCGCCAGCCGCGCGGCGCAGTCGGCCACGTCCTCGGGCGCGATCGTCGGGCACAGCAGCACCAGACCGCCGGCGGCCAGCCCGGCGGCGACACCGCGGTGCGCCACCGCGGCGCCGGCGTCGGCGCCGAAGAGCACCTCGCGCGTCTGCGCCGCATCGACGACGACGACGAGCACCGCATCGCATCCCGCGGCCAGGGCCTGGGGACCGGCGGCCACGGCCAGGCCCGCGGCACGCGCCAGTGCCTCGCGCGCGCGGTCGGTGTCGTGCACCGTGACCGCGAAGCCCGCCTCGTGCAGGCGCAGCGCCAGCGGCCAGCCCATCGCGCCGATGCCGACGACGCCGACGCGGTGCGGGCTCACGAGGGCATCAGCCGGCGGCTGCGCGACACCGACATCAGGATCCCGAGCCCGAGCCCGAGCGTGACCATCGCGGTGCCGCCGTAGCTGACGAAGGGCAGCGGCACGCCCACCACCGGCAGGATGCCGCTGACCATGCCCATGTTGACGAAGGCGTAGGTGAAGAAGCTCATCGTCACCGCGCCGGCGAGCAGCCGCGTGAAGACGGTGGGCGCCTCGGCGGCGATCATCAGTCCGCGGAAGATCAGGAAGACGAAGCCGGCCATCAGCACCAGCACGCCGGCGAGGCCGAATTCCTCGCTGAAGGCGGCGAAGATGAAGTCGGTGGTGCGCTCGGGGATGAACTCCAGGTGCGTCTGCGTGCCCTGCATGAAGCCCTTGCCCGCGAGGCCGCCGGAGCCGATGGCGATCATGCCCTGGATGATGTGGAAGCCCTTGCCCAGCGGGTCCTTGGTCGGGTCCAGCAGCGTGCACACGCGCGTCTTCTGGTAGTCGCGCAGCACGTGCCAGTCCACCCCCGGCTGGCACAGCGCGTCGCCCGCCAGCACCAGCGCCGTGATGCCGGCCGCGCCCAGCGCGACCACCGGCAGCACCAGCTTCCAGCTCAGCCCGGCAAAGAAGATGACGAACAGCCCGCTGCCCAGGATCAGCAGCGCGGTGCCGAGGTCCGGCTGCTTGATCACCAGCGCCACGGGCAGCAGCAGCAGCACCGCGGCGAGCACGAAGTCCGGCACGCGCAGCTGCCCCTCGCGCTTCTGGAACCACCAGGCCAGCATCAGCGGCACGCCGATCTTCAGCATCTCGCTGGGCTGGATCACCGTCGGCCCGATGTCCAGCCAGCGCGTGGCCCCCTTGCGCGTGATGCCGGCCACCTCCACCGCCACGAGCAGCGCCACGCCGACCACGTAGACCGGCACCGCCAGCTGCTGCAGGCGCTGCGGCGACACCTGTGCCACGACGAAGAGCACCGCCAGCGCGATCAGCATGTTGCGGCCATGGTCGACGAAGCGCGTGCCGTGGTCGAAGCCGGCCGAGTACATCGCCACCAGCCCGATCGCGGCCAGCCAGACGATGGCGGCGGCCAGCGGGCCGTCGAAGCCGACGAAGACGTGCCGGATGCGCGCCCAGGGCGAGGGCTGCTCGAAGACGGCGCTCACGGCCAGGCGCAGCTGCTCCTTCACGTCCTGGGGGAA
>CAZUPH010000048.1:0-22622 GCA_964621995.1 uncultured Rubrivivax sp.
CGCGGCGCTGGGTTCCGCGGCGCGCGCCGGCGGCGGCACGACGAGCGTGGCCTCGCCGCCGCCGCCTGGCGGCCGTGCGCCCGCGGGCGGCGGCGTCAGCGGCGGCGGTGCCTGCGTGCGCGGCGGCGTGACGACGATCGTGCGGTCCCACTGCGAGTCCGACGCCGGCGCCGGCGCCCGCGGGCGCGGCGGCGGCTGGTGGCCGTCGAGCACCTCGCGCAGCTCGGCCACGCTCTGCGGGCGGTCCACCGGACGCGGCGCCAGCATCCAGTCGATGGTCTGCAGGAAGGTCTCGCTGCAGCCCGGCAGCGCCTGGCCGGCCAGCGGCGTGCTGTCGTCGTGCACGGCGCGCGCGGTGGCCGGTGCGGGCGGACGGCCGAGCAGCAGGTAGTGCAGCGTGGCGCCCAGCGCATAGAGGTCGGTCCAGGGCCCCTGCTTCACGGAGCCGGCCTCGGCATACTGCTCGATCGGGGCGTAGGCCGGCTTCAGGATGGCGGTCAGGGTCTGCGTCTTGTCGCTGATGACGCGCCGCGCGGCGCCGAAGTCCAGCAGCACCGGATGCCCGTCGGGCTCGACCTGGATGTTGTCCGGCGCGATGTCGCGGTGGTACACCCCCTCGCTGTGCAGCTTGTCGATGGCGCCGAGCAGCGGCTCGAGCAGCGCACGCAGCCAGGCCTCGTCCGGCGGCATCGCCATGCCCTGGCGCACTTCCTTGACGGTGCGCCCGCGCATCACCGGCATCGCCATGTAGGCGGTGCCGTTGGCTTCCCAGAAGCGGTGCACCTTCAGCAGCGAGGGGTGGTCGAAGCGCGCGAGCAGCCGCGCCTCGTTGACGAAGGAGCGCAGGCCCAGCGCGAAGGTCTCGGCGTCCGAGTGCGAGCGCAGCGAGACGTGCATCGTCTCCGTGCGCCCCGCCAGCGCCGCGGGCATGTACTCCTTGACCGCGACCTCGCGCTCCAGCGCATGGTCGAACGCAAGATAGACGATGCCGAAGCCGCCGATGCCCAGTACGCTGAGCAGCTCGAACTCGCCCAGCCGCGTGCCCGGTGGCAGGGCACTCGGCAGATCGGCCTGGCTGCGGACGCTGTCGGAAGGCATGAGAATGGGTGAGCTTAGCAGGGAGTTCCACCGATGAAATCGCCCGGATTCGGGGGCCGCGCCGTGCGCGGCGCCGTGCAGATCACGCTTTTGGCCCTCTTCCTCCTCTCGATGACGGGTGCGGCGGCGCAGACCGCCTCGTTCGACCTGCAGGGTCACCGCGGCGCGCGCGGCCTGGCGCCGGAGAACACGCTGGCCGGCTTCCGCGCCGCGCTGGCCGTCGGCGTGCACACGCTGGAGCTGGACCTGGGCGTCACCAGCGACGGCGTGCTCGTGATCCACCACGACCAGCGGCTGAACCCGGCGCTGACGCGCGACGCACGCGGCGAGTGGATCGGCGAGCCGGGCGCCGCGCTCAACGCACTGACGCTGACCGAGCTGCAGCGCCACGACGTCGGTCGCCTGAAGCCCGGCACGCGCTACGCACAGCAGTGGCCGCAGCAGCAGCCGGCGGACGGCGAACGCGTGCCGACGCTGGACGCGCTGTTCGAGCTGGTGCGCGCGGCGGACCCGGCGGGCCGCGTGCGCTTCAACATCGAGACCAAGCTGACCCCGAACACCCCCGAGCTGACGCCGGACCCCGAGGCTTTCGCGAAGCTGGTGGTCGATGCGCTGCGCCGCCACGGCGTGGCCGCGCGCGTGACGGTGCAGAGCTTCGACTGGCGCACCGTGCGCGCCGTGCAGCGCCAGGCACCCGAGGTGCAGACGGCACTGCTCACCGTGCGCCAGCGCTGGCTGGACAACCTCAGCGACGGGCGCTGGACCGACGGGCTGCGCCTGGCGGACCACGGCGGCTCGGTGCCGCGCCTGGTGAAGGCCGCGGGCGCCGCGGTGTGGTCGCCCTTCCACGGCGAGCTGGACCAGGCGCAGATCGCCGAGGCGCGTGCGCTCGGCCTGAAGGTGGTGCCGTGGACGGTGAACGAACCCGAGCGCATGGTCACGCTGCTCGACTGGGGCGTGGACGGCATCATCACCGACTACCCCGACCGCGTGCGCAGCGCGATGGCGGCCCGCGGCATGCCCCTGCCGCCGCCGCTGCCGGCAGCCGCAAGGTAGACCTCACCGGCAGACCGGGCGGCAGAGCGGCGCGTGCATGCGCCGGCCACGGCCCGGGTCCACGGGATCGGATGTCGTCGAACGGCAGCGATGTCAGCTTCGCTTGGCGTGCAGGCGCGCCCGTGCGGCCTTGCTGCGCACCTTCCACTGCGCCACCCGCGCCTTGCGCTCGCGCACGCTGAGCGTGTCGCGCTCGGCCTCGCGCTGCAGCTTGTGGAAGTTGCGCAGGCGCTCGGCGGGCACGCCCTCGCGCACCGCGCAACCGGGTTCGCCCTCGTGCCGGCAGTCGCGGAAGCGGCACTGCTGCGCCAGTGATGCGATGTCCTCGAAGACCGCGCCCAGGCGCTGCTCGTCGCCGTCCAGGCGCAGCGTGCGCAGGCCCGGCGTGTCGATGACGCAGGCGCCGCCGCCCACCACGTGCAGCGAACGCGCCGTGGTCGTGTGGCGGCCGCGGCCGTCGCCGCGCCGGTTGCCGCCGGTGGCCTGCACCGCGTCGCCGAGCAGCGCATTCGTCAGCGTGCTCTTGCCGGCGCCGCTGGTGCCCAGCATCACGAGCGTGCGACCCGGTTCGAGCCAGGGCGCGAGCGCCTGCCGCGGCTCGTCGCCGGTGGCGTCCACCGCGACCGCAGGCACGTCCGCCGGCAGCAGCGCGCGGACCTGCGCCAGCCGCTGCTCCACCAGCGCCGGCACCGCGAGGTCGCGCTTGGTCAGCACGACCACCGCGCCGACGCCGGCCAGCCGCACCAGCGCGACGTAGCGCTCCAGCCGGCGCGGGCTGAAGTCCTCGGTCACGCCCATCACCAGCAGCGCGGTGTCCACGTTGCTGACGATGACCACGCGCTCGACCTTGTCGCGGCCGTCGTGCAGCCGCCGCGCCAGCTGGTTCAGCGGCGGCACGCGGGCGTGCACCCACCACTCGCCCAGCGCATTGCGCCGCGCGAGCACCCAGTCGCCGACGGCGAGCGTATCGCCGGCCGCCGTCAGTTCAGCACGCAGCGCGGGCAGCTGGCGCGCCGCGTGCTCGTGCTCGCCGTCGTGCAGCGCGAGGCTTTCGCGCTGCAGCTCGGTCACGCGCATGAGCGTGCCGCGGTCGGCCTCGGTGGCGGGCGCGAGCGCCGCCAGTTGCTGGACCACCGCGCCGGTCAGACCGATGGGGCGCAGCGTCTCGAAGGGAATCGTCTCGAACATGGATCGTGCAGGGCTCCGTGCAGGGCATGGCGGCACGCGGCGCGGGCCATGCCGCGGCGTGCAGGGAAAGTGCAGGCGGGAGCTGTCGGCCACGACGCATGCGGCGTCGCGGCGGCACGAGGCGGGAAGGTCGTCGGGATCAGGCGGCGACCCGGGCGGGTCGCCGGCAGCGCTTCAGCGCAGCGTGATCAGCGCACGGACCGCACGGTCGGGCCGACAGCAGTGGCGAGATCGGCAAGGGCAATCGTCGTCATGGTGGCCTCCTGTGGTGCGGGTGGAACGAAGCCGCGCAATGTGCCTGCGCCGCGCACCGCCGTCAAGCGGCTGTGCGCCGCGGCGTGGCACGGCGTCCACAAGGCGATCGACGCGGCGATGCATGCGACGATGCCGCCGCGATGGAACCGCCGACCCTGCTGCACGTGGACGAGGCCTGCATCGTGGCCGACAAACCGGCCGGCCTGCTGGCGGTGCCGGGGCGCACCGAGAGCGACAGCCTCGCGGCACGCGTGCAGGCCCTGCACCCGGACGCGCGCGTCGTGCACCGCCTCGACCAGGCCACCTCGGGGCTGATGCTGTTCGCGCGCGGCGCGGTGGCGCAGCGCGTGCTCGGCATGGCCTTCGAGGCCCGGCGGGTGCACAAGCGCTACGTCGCGGTGGTCGAGGGCCTGCCTGCCGCGGACGCCGGCGAGATCGACGCCCCGCTGGCCGCCGACTGGCCACGGCGCCCACGCCAGCGCGTCGACGCCGTGGGCGGCAAGCCTTCGCTGACGCGCTGGCGTGTGCTGCGCCGCGACGCCGACAGCGCCTGGCTCGAACTGGAGCCGCTGAGCGGCCGCACGCACCAGCTGCGGGTGCACCTCGCGCACCTCGGCCACCCGATCCGCGGCGACCGGCTGTATGCGCCGCCGCCCTGGCGTGCCGAGCGGCTGCTGCTGCATGCCAGCGAACTGGCCTTCGAGCACCCGCTCACGGGGCAGCGGCTGCTGCTGCGCAGTGCACCGCCCTTCGCGTGAGCCCGCGGCTGCGACGCTGGCCTTATGCTGGCGCCATGCAGATGCACCTGACCATCCTCACCGGCGCCTCGCGCGGCCTGGGTCTCGCGATCGCTGCCGCGCTGCTGCAACCCGGGCACCGGCTGCTGGCCCTCTCGCGCGGCACGCCTGCGCTCGTCGCGCCGCCGGGCGCGTTGCTGGAATGCTGGTCGGCCGACCTGGCCGAAGCGGCGCCGGTGGCCGCGCGGCTGGAGGCCTGGCTGGCCGCGCTGGACCCGACCGCCGTCGCCTCGGCGACGCTGATCAACAACGCCGGCGTGATCTCGAAGCTGGCGCCGCTGGCCGAGATCGAGAGCGAGGACCTCGCCAACGCGCTGCGCGTGGGGCTGGAGGCACCGACGCTGCTGAGCGCGGCCTTCCTGCGCGCCACCGCGGCGTGGCGCGTGCCGCGCAAGCTGCTGCTCGTCAGCTCGGGGCTGGGCCGGCGCGCGATGGCCGGCAGCGCGTCCTACTGCGCCGCGAAGGCCGGCCTGGACCACCTGGCGCGCGCCGTGGCGCTGGAGGAGGCGGCGCGGCCGAACGGCGCGCGCATCGTCTCGCTGGCGCCCGGCGTCATCGACACCGACATGCAGGTGCAGCTGCGCGCCGCCGACCCGGCGCGGTTTCCGGACCGCGAACGTTTCGTCGGCCTGAAGACCGGCGGCCAGCTCGACAGCCCGGCCGAGGCGGCCGCGAAGCTGCTGCGCTACCTGGGGCGGCCGGACTTCGGCGCCAACCCGGTGGCCGACGTGCGCGACGCCTGATGGCCGGGGACCCGGCCGCCGCGGCGCGCATCGCCGAGCTGCGGCGCACGCTCGCGCTGCAGCCGCACCCCGAGGGCGGCGCCTATCGCGAGGTCTTCCGCGCCGCGGCCCGCGTGGCCACGAGCGACGGCCGCGGCGCGCGCTCGGCGCTGACGACGATCGACTTCCTGCTCGCCGCCGGCGAACACTCGGCCTGGCACCGCGTGGCGTCCGACGAGGTCTGGCACCTGCTGGAAGGCGGGCCGCTGCGGCTGCACCTGCTGCCGCCGGCGCTGGATGCGCTGCACGAGGCCGTGCTCGCGCCCGTCGGCGCCGGACGGGCGCCGCGCCATGTCGTGCCGGCCGGCTGGTGGCAGTGCGCCGAGCCGCTGGGGCCCTATGCCTATGTCGGCGCGACGGTCGGGCCGGGCTTCGAGTTTGCCGACTTCGCGCTCGGCCGCGAGCTGCCCGCGCTGGCCGCGGCGCTGGCGGCGCGCTGGCCGGCGCTGCAGCGGCTGCTGTAGCGCGGGCCGCGGCGGCCGCCGCCGCCGGAGCGGCGCGCCGCTCAGCCCAGCCCGAGGCGGGCCGCCAGCCCGATGCGCTGCAGCTTGCCGGTGGCGCCCTTGGGAATCTCGTCGAGGATCAGGATGCGCCGCGGCACCTTGTAGTCGGCCGCGCGCTCGGCGACGAAGGCCTGCAGCGTGCGCTCGTCGGCCGTCCGGCCCTCGCGCAGCACCACGGCGGCGGCGACCTCCTCGCCGAGCTTGGCGTGCGGCATGCCGAAGCACACAGCCTGCGCCACCGCCGGGTGGTCCATCAGGATCTCGTCCACCTCGCGCGGGCTGACCTTCTCGCCGCCGCGGTTGATGATCTCCTTGAGCCGGCCGGTGATCGTGAGGTAGCCGTCGGCGTCCATCACGCCCTGGTCGCCGGTGCGGAACCAGCCGTCGCTGAAGGCCTCGGCATTGGCCCGCGGGTTGTTCTCGTAGCCGGCGGTGACGTTGGGGCCGCGGATCACGATCTCCCCGGTCTCGCCGCGGGCGAGCAACCGGCCGTCCTCGGCCATGATCGCGATCTCCGGCCCGGCGGCCACGCCGACGCTGCCGGGCTTGCGCACGCCGGGCGGCAGCGGGTTGCTGGCCATCTGGTGCGCGGCCTCGGTCATGCCGTAGCTCTCGACCAGCGGCGCGCCGAAGACGGCCTCCAGCTCGCCGATCACCTGCGGCGGCATCGAGGACGACGACGAGCGGATGAAGCGCAGCGGGTGGCGCGCGATGACGTCGGCGCTGCGCGCGGCGCGCGACAGGATCGCCTGGTGCATCGTCGGCACCGCCGTGTACCAGCTCGGCGCGGCCTCGTCCATCCAGGCGAAGAACTTCAGCGCATTGAAGCCCGGCGTGCAGAAGACCGAGGACCCGGCCGTCAGCGGCGCCAGCACGCCGGCGATCAGGCCGTGGATGTGGAACAGCGGCATGATGTTGAGCCCGCGGTCGGCCGGCGTGAAGGCCAGCGTGCGCGCGATGTGCTGCGCGCTGGCCGCCAGGTTGGCCTGCGTCAGCGGCACGATCTTCGGCCGCGAGGTGGTGCCCGAGGTGTGCAGCACCATGGCCACGTCGTCCGGCGCGGCCTCGCGCGGCTGTGCCGGCGCGGCGCGCGGTCCCTCGGCGGCGCGCAGCGTGAAGCTGCCGGCGCCGGCCTCGGGCTGCGCCAGCAGCTCGATCACCGGCAGGCCCAGCCGGCGCGCCACCGCGACCGCCGGCGAGGCGCTGCCGGCCTCGACGAGCAGCGCCTTGGCGCCCAGGTCCGAGAGGTAGAACTCGAATTCGTCGGCCCGGTAGGCCGGGTTCAGCGGCGCGGTCGCCACGCCGCAGGCGGCGGCGAGCCAGCAGGCCGCCATCTCCGGCCCGTTGGGCAGCACGATGGCCAGCCGGTCGCCGCCGCCCACGCCCAGCGCCGCCAGGTCGTCCAGCGTGCGCGTGGCCAGCGCGCGCAGTCCGCCATGGGTCAGCACGCGGCCGCCGGGTGCGGCGATGGCCGGCGCCTCGTCGGGGGTGCGCCGCAGCAGCGCGTTCAGGGTCCTGTGCATGGTCTCGTCCTCGGCGCGGCGGCCTTCATCCCATCCAGACCCCGGTCGCGCGCGCGGTCTGCACCAGCGCATGGCCCTCGGGTACCGGCCGGCTGCGCCCGGCGACCTCGTCCAGCGCCACGCTGGTGCAGGCCTCGCCCTGCAGCGCGACCATGCGCCCGAAGTCGCCGCGCCGCACCAGCTGCGCCGCCGCGAAGCCGAAGCGCGTGGCGAGCACGCGGTCGAAGGCGGTGGGGGTGCCGCCGCGCTGCACGTGGCCCAGCAGCGTGGTGCGCACCTCGCTGGCCACCAGCGGCTGCAGCTGCTGCTGCAGCGCATGGCCGACGCCGCCCAGGCGCAGCGGGTCGGGGCTGCCGGCCACCGTGGTCTTGACGGTCAGGCCGCCATCGAGCTTGGCGCCCTCGGCGATGCAGACCAGGGTGTGGCCCTCCGGCCCCTGCTCGCGGGCGCGGCACAGTGCGGCCAGCTCGGCCACGTCGAAGCCGCGCTCGGGGATCAGGATCACGTCGGCGCCGCCGGCGATGCCGCCTTCCAGCGCGATCCAGCCGGCATAGCGGCCCATGGTCTCGGCGATCATCACGCGGCCGTGGCTGCGCGCCGTGGTGGCCAGCCGGTCCAGCGCCTCGGCCACCACGGCCACGGCGCTGTCGAAGCCGAAGGTGCGGTCGGTGTGCGGCAGGTCGTTGTCGATGGTCTTGGGCACGCCCACCACCGGCAGCCCCAGGCGGTGGATGCGGTGCGCGATGTCCATCGTGCCGTCGCCGCCGATGGCCACCAGCGCGTCCAGCCCCAGCTCGCGCGCATAGGCCAGCGCCTCGCCGGAATGGTCCGCGCCCTGCCAGCGGAAGGGGTCGCAGCTGTTGTGCGTGCCCAGGATGGTGCCGCCCTCGGCCAGGATGCCGGCCACGTCGGCGGCACTCAGCGGCCGCACGCGGCGCGTCATCAGGCCGTGGAAGCCGCGCTCGATGCCGGTGACGCGGGCGCCGCACTCGCGCACCAGCGCCAGGGTCACGGCGCGGATCACCGCATTCAGGCCCGGGCAGTCGCCGCCGCCGGTGAGGATGCCGACATGCATGCAGGAACTCCCTTCGCGGCGTTCAGGCCGCCAGCCAGGCGGCCAGGTCCGCCTGCATCTGCGCCAAATCGGCCTGCCGCGTGTACATCATGTGCCCGGCGTCGTAGTAGCGGTGCTGCACGCGCGCCAGCACCTCGGGCGGGGCGTCCAGCTGGGCGAGCGACCAGTCGCTGGCGCTGTACGGCGTGCCCAGGTCGTAGCGGCCGCTGGCGGCCAGCACCTTCAGGTGCGGGTTGCGCCGCAGCGCGCGCGCCAGGTCGCCGCTGGTGCTGGTGTAGCCCATGCGGTCCATGCGCTCGGCGCCGCCGCGCTGCCAGTTCCAGGCCATGTTGACCTCGCGGTTGAGCACCTCGTAGCGCTCCTCCAGGTCCAGGCCCAGGGTGCGGAAGTAGCCCAGCGCGGCCATCGTGTAGGCCGGCGAGATGGCCTCGATGCCGGGGTCGAACTCCCAGTCGCGGCTGCGGCTGGCGGCCATCGGCCCGGTGGAGCGGGCCTCCAGCCGGCCGACGATGAGCCCGCGCGGCCGCAGCGCCTCGAAGAAGTAGGTCTGATCGCCGATGCGCAGGTTCTTCTCCTCCACCAGCGCGCGCGGCAGCCCGGTCAGCTCGGCGATGCGGCGCGCCAGCGCGGCGCGGCGGCGTTCGCTCAGGCGCGCGCCGGCGTGCAGCGCGGCCACGTAGTCCTGCTCGACGAAGGCCTCGGCGGCCGCGCGGGCGGCCGCCGGCGTGGCCGCCTGCGGACCCGAGAGCAGCCCGTGGTACTGCGACGCGTTCGCGAAGGCCGGCAGGAACAGCGCATACGGCAGGTCGTTGGCCGGCGAGAAGACGATGCTCTGCAGGTCCATCGCGCAGCTGACCAGGATCACGCCCGACAGCGCCACGCCCATGCCCTGCAGGTGGTCGGCGATAGCGGCGCCGCGCGTGGTGCCGTAGCTCTCGCCGGCCAGGTAGACCGGCGAGCCCCAGCGGCCGTGGCGCGTGAGCCAGACGCGGATCACCTCCGACAGCGCGGCCACGTCGCCGTCCACCGACAGCATCTGCTTGCGCGCCGCCTCGCTGGCGGTCGTCGACCAGCCGGTGTGCGGCGGGTCGACGAACACGAGGTCGAAGTGGCGCAGCCAGCTCTGCGGGTTGTCCTCGACCGCGTAAGGCGGGCGCGCCATCGTGCCGTCGTCGGGCACGACGACGCGCCGGGGGCCGAGCGCACCCAGGTGCAGCCAGATCGACGCCGAGCCGGGGCCGCCGTTGAAGGCGAAGCACACCGGTCGCGCCGCCGCATCCACGCCCTGCTGCAGGTAGGCCGTGGTCAGCACCGCGGCGGCCGGCTCGCCGCGCGGGATGGCATCCGGACTCTTGTCGCTGCCGTCGCTGGCCACCGGCAGGAAGGCGGCGCTGACGCGGTAGTCGATGGACTGCCCGTGCAGCGTGAGGCTGCCGCGGCTCTCGGCCGCCGGGCGCGCGAGCAGCCTGTCGACGCGCTCGCGCTGGCGGCGCGCGGCATCGGCCGGGGACGGGTTCGCGGGGGCGGCGCTGGGCGTGGCTTCGGGCATGGTCGGCGTGCGTGACGATGGGGGGCCGGCCGGCCTGCGAGGGGCGCGGCGGCGGGCGGCGAAGCCGCGACGTTAACGCAGGCGGCGGGGCGGACCGCGCACCGCTGTCGATAATCCGCGCCATGAAACCCCGCACCTCGCGCCTGCTGCGCTTCTTCGTCACCGGACTGCTGGCGGCGCTGCCGCTCGCGGCCACGGTGGCCATCTTCTGGTGGGGCGTGCACCTGCTGCTGCGCTGGGTGGGGCCGAACAGCCCCGTGGGCTCGGTGCTGGGGGCCATCGGCTTCGGCATCACCGGCTCGGAGGTCGTCGGCTACCTGATCGGCATCGTGCTGATCGTCGGCTTCATCGTGCTGCTCGGCGCCTGGGTCGAGGCCGGGCTGCAGCGCGGCGCGGCCAAGCTGCTGGACACGCTGCTGCGGCGCATCCCGCTGGTGCGCACGGTGTACGACCTCGCGCACCGCATGGTGGGCCTGTTCCGCCAGCGTGACGCCGACGGCGTGCGCGCGATGAGCCCGGTCTGGCTGCACTTCGGCGGCCCCGGCGGCGCCGCGGTGCTGGGCCTGCTGTCCAGCCCGCAGGCGGTGGACGTCGCCGGCCAGCGCTGCCTGGCGGTGCTGGTGCCGACGGCGCCGGTGCCGGTGGGCGGCGGCCTGCTCTACGTGCCCGAGCACTGGGTCACGCCGGCACCGCTGGGCGTGGAGGCGCTGACCAGCCTGTACGTGTCGATGGGCGTGACCTCGGCGCAACACCTGCCCAGGGCAGCGGCCCTGGCGGCAACATCGGCCGCCGCTCAGCCGGCCGCGGCCGCGCCGCCGGACAGCAGGGCCGCATAGCGCGCCAGGTCCACGTTGCCGCCGCTGACGACGACGCCCACCCGCAGCCCGCGCGCCGGCACCACGCTCTCCAGCAGCGCCGCCGCGGCCAGGCAGCCGGTGGGCTCGACGACCAGCTTCATGCGCTCGGCGAAGAAGCGCATCGTGCGCACGAGCTGATCGTCGCTGACCGTCTCGATGCGCTCGACCAGGCGCTGGATGACCGGGAAGGTGAGCCGGCCGCTGTGCTGGGTCTGCGCGCCGTCGGCGATGGTGCGCGGGGTGGCGATGTGCACGATCTCGCCGCGCGCCAGGCTCTGCTGGGTGTCGTTGCCGGCCTCGGGCTCGATGCCGACGACGCGGATGCCGGGGCTCAGGTGCGCCGCGGCCACCGCACAGCCGGCGATCAGCCCGCCGCCGCCCACGCACACCAGCAGCAGGTCCAGCGGCCCGGTCTCGGCCAGCAGCTCGGCCGCCGCGGTGCCCTGCCCGGCCATCACGTCGGCGTGGTCGTAGGGCGGCACCAGCGTCATGCCGCGCTCGGCGGCGAGGCGGCGGCCGATCGCCTCGCGGTCCTCGGTGTAGCGGTCGTAGAGCACGACCTCGCTGTCGCTGCGGCCGGCCTGGTAGCCGCGCGTGGCCGCCAGCTTGGCCGGCGGGCTGTCGTGCGGCATCACGATCACGCTGGGCATGTCCAGCAGCCGCGCCGCCAGCGCGATGGCCTGCGCGTGGTTGCCCGAGCTGAAGGCGATGACGCCGGCACGCCGCTGCTCGGGCGTGAAGCGCGCCAGCGCGTTGTAGGCGCCGCGGAACTTGAAGGCGCCCATGCGCTGCAGGTTCTCGCACTTGAAGAAGACCTGCGCGCCGCTGCGCTCGTCGGCGGTGCGCGAGGTGAGCACCGGGGTGCGGTGGGCCACGCCGGCCAGGCGCTGCTGTGCGGCGGCGATGTCGGCCCAGGCGATCGCGAGTTCGTTCATCGGCTTCATCGGCTCCCGGGCGGTTCGGCGGCCGGCTCCACGCCCGGGCCCTGGAAGCCGTCGCGGCGGAAGGTCAGCACCAGGGTGTCGCGCCAGGCGGGGGCGTCGGGGTCCAGCGGCTGTATAGGCGTCGTCTCGTGGATCACGCGCTCGTCGTCCAGCAGCAGTACCGAGAAGGGTTCGTGCAGCACGAAGCGCAGGCCCTGCGGGCCGCGGGCGTCGAAGACCCGCGTCTCGCCGCCCTTCACGTTGTGGCGTGCGACCAGCACCACCGCGACGAGGTCGACGCCGTCGCGGTGCGCGCCCTCGGGCGTCGGGCGGCCGATGCCGCCCTCGGTGTCGATGCGGAAGGGGTGTGCCTCCACGTACCAGGCGTGCTCGCCGCGCAGGCCGCCGGCCACGCCGGCCAGCGCGCGCAGCAGCCGCGCCCAGGCCGGGTCGGCCGCCAGCGCCGGCGGCAGCGGCTCGAACCAGCGCTCGAAGCCGCCGTGCAGCGCGTTGTACTCCACCGGCTGCCAGTGCGCGCGGTGCGGCGCGGCGCGCACCCGGTCACCGTCCACGACGAAGCAGCCGTGGCGCCGCCGCCGGTAGCGGCCGCCGTCGCGCAGGTGCGGATCGGGCGGCAGCGCGTCCCACAGCGGCGTCCACGCGGCGAACCGCTCGGCCGGCAGGCCGCACAGCCGCGACAGCGACGCGGCGTCCAGCACCGCCCAGCCGGCACCGGCGAGCTGCGCCGGCAGGTCGTCCAGGGCGGTCAGCGGCGGGGGCGGGTGCTGGGGCAAGGGCACTTTCTCACGGGGATGTCCGGCCCGCCATTCTGGGGGAAGCTCTCCAGAACGCTGTCAGCAAACCGACGGCGGGGAACGCTATGGTCGCCCATCGCCTCCAAGCCCTCCATGCCGCCTCTCGTTTCCACCGACACCGACTCCGTCACGCTGGTGGAGATCATCGAGCTCAAGTGGCTGCTCGCGGGCCAGGGCGTGCACCTGCACGTGGAGCGGCTGCAGAGCGACCCCGAATACGCCCGCCAGACGCTGGACCGCGCCGACGCGTCGCCGAGCGCCGCGCTGCGCGACACGGCGGCGCGGCTGCGCCAGCGGCTGGGCCTCGCCTGACGAGCGCCTGAGGCACGCGGATCGGGCCCCGCGCGCCGGCCCGCAAGCGGCGTACCATGCCGCCATCCGCCGCAGGGCGTGGCGCACGCGACGCTGCCGGCGGCCCGAAGGAGGCGGCCATGGCCCACCTGCCCATCCCTGCGCACGGCGCTGCGCAACGCCGCCGCGGCCGGCGCGGCGTGCCGGCGCGGGGCCTGCTGCTGGCGGCCCTGCTGGTCGCGACGATGCTGCTGCTGGCCGGCTGCGCCACGCGCACGCCGGCCGCATCGCCCGAGCCGCTGCTCGCCGACCACCTGTTCCCGGGCAGCGCGCTGCCGGTGGCGCCGCAGCAGGTGTTCGCGCTCAGCGAGGCGATGCGCCGCTATGCCGACACCGCGCTGGCCGCCACCGCGACGCGCCGCGACCCGCGGCGCGCGCTGATCGAGGCGCTGTACGGCGAACGTGCGCTGCAGTACGACACCAGCCGCACGCGCACCGCGGCCGAGGCCTTCGACGCCCGCGCCGGCAACTGCCTGTCGCTGGTCATCATGACCGCGGCCTTCGCCAAGCACCTGGGCCTGCCGGTGGGCTACCGGCAGGTGCTGGTGGACGAGCTGTACACGCGCGAAGGCGGCCTCACGCTGGCCAGCGGTCATGTCAACCTGGTGCTCTCGCGGCTGGCGACGCGCTCGCCGCACACCGAGGCCGGGGGCGACGACCTCAGCGTGGACTTCCTGCCGCCCGAGCAGCGCCGCGGCCAGCACAGCGAGCCGCTGGAGGAAGCGCGCATCGTCGCGATGTTCATGAACAACCGCGCCGCCGAGACGCTGACCCAGGGCCGCGTCGCCGAGGCCTACGCCTGGGCGCGCGAGGCGCTGCGCCAGGACCCGCAGTTCCTGAGCGCGGCCAATACGCTGGCCGTGGTGTACCACCGCGCGGGCCGCCTGCCCGAGGCCGAGGCCGCGCTGCGCCACGTGCTGCGCCATGACGAGCGGCACCTCGCCGCGCTGAGCAACCTGGTGTCGCTGCTGCAGCAGCAGCAGCGCGCCGACGAGGCGGCGCCGCTGGCGGCGCGGCTGGCCGCGCTGCAGCCCGAGCCGCCGTTCCACCAGTACGCGCTGGGGCGCGCGGCGCTGGACCAGGGGCGCTGGGCCGACGCGCGACGCCATTTCGAGCGCGAGCTGCGCCGCCAGCCGCTGCAGCACGAGGTGCACCACGCGCTGGCGATCGCGCTGTGGCGGCTGGGCGAGCCCGCCGCCGCGCTGCGCCACCTGCAGCGGGCGGCCGAGCACGGCCCGACGGCCGGGGACCGCGGCCGCTACGGCGCCAAGCTCGAGCACCTGCGTGCCTCGGCCGCCGCGCCGCCGGCACGCTGAGCCGCCGCGGGCGGCCCGGCGCGGCCGCGCCGGCGTGAACAACGACCGCCGCGGCCGGGCGGCCGGGGGCGCTTCGATCGGCCTGCGCCGGAGGGGACTCGCCGCGCACGCTACGCTTCGCCCCCGATGAATGCACCGACCGCCACCAAGCCCAACCCGCTGCTCGAGATCGGCATCACGATCCTGGTGCCGGCGCTGATCCTGATGCAGCTCTCCGGCGAGGCGCGGCTCGGACCGACGCGCGCGCTGCTGCTGGCGCTGGCCTTTCCCCTGGGCTGGGGCCTGTGGGACGGCTGGAAGCGCCACAAGCTGAACTGGCTGGCCGTGCTGGGCGTGGTCAGCACGCTGCTCACCGGCGGCATCGGCCTGCTGGCGCTGGACGCGCAGTGGCTGGCCGTCAAGGAGGCCGCGGTGCCGGGGCTGATCGGGATCGTGATCCTCGGCTCGACCTGGACGCGCAACCCGCTGATCCGGCTGCTCGTCTTCAATGCCACGCTGTTCGACACGGATCGGGTGCACAAGGCGCTGGCCGAGCGCGGCACCGAGGCCGCCTTCGAGACGCGTCTGCGCACCGGCACGGTGCTGCTGGCAGCGACCTTCTTCTTCTCGTCGGTGGCCAACTACGTGCTGGCGCGCTGGGTCGTCGTCAGCCCGGCCGGCACCGAGGCCTTCAACGAGGAGCTCGGCCGCATGACGCTGCTGAGCTACCCGGTGATCGCGATCCCGTCCACGGTGATGATGATGGCGCTGCTGCTGTGGCTGGCGCGCGGCGCCAAGACGCTGACCGGGCTGGACCTCGGCGACATGCTGCGCTCCTGAGGGCTGATCCCCTCCTGGGCAGGAGGGTGCCCGCATAAAATCCGCCGATGCCCGCCGACCGACCGCGATGAGCGACCACCCCCTTGCCGGCCGCCGCCAGGTGCTGACGCTGGGCGCCGCACTGCTGCTGGGCACCGCGCCGGTGCACGCGCTGGAGCGTCCGCGGGGCCCGGTGGTGTTGACGATCACCGGCCGCTTGCGCATGCGCAACGGGGGCGACCGTGCCGACTTCGACATGGACATGCTCGCCGCGCTGCCGCAGACCAGCTTCTCGACGCGCACGCCCTGGTATGCCCAGGCGCGGCGCTTCACCGGGCCGCTGCTGCGCGACGTGCTGGCCGCCGTCGGGGCACAGGGCACGACGCTGCGGCTGGTGGCGCTGAACGACTACCGCATCGACATGCCGGTGGACGATGCGCAGCGCCACGACGTGGTGCTCGCCCGGCTGCTCGACGACCGCCCGATGTCGGTGCGCGACAAGGGCCCGCTGTTCGTGATCTACCCCTTCGACGCGGACCCTGCCCTGCGCAGCGCCGTCTACTACGCCCGCTCGGCATGGCAGCTGCGGACGATAGACGTGCTGTAGCCGAGCCGCCGCGGCGCTGGACCTGGCTGGGCCTGGTCGGCGTGGGCCTGGCGCTGCTGCTGCTGGCCGCGGCGATGGTGCAGACGCGCCAGTTCGCGCTGCTGCGCCAGACCGTGCAGTCCAGCGACGACTTCGTCGTGCTGTCGATCTACCAGGCCGAGACCGAGTACCTGCGCCTGCGCGAGCAGTGGCGCATCGCGGCCCGAGAGGACGTGGTGCCCGACCTCGATGCGCTGCAGCTGCGCTACGACATCTGGATCAGCCGCATCGAGCTGCTCGACGCCGAACGCCCGCGGCGCGTGATCCGCGCCAGCGACGAGTTCCAGCGCACGATCGAGCAGATCGAGGGCTTCATCGCCGCCGCCGACCGTGCGCTCGGCCCGCAGCCCGAGACGGCGGTCACGCCGGTCTTCCTGCAGGCCCTGCTGCCGGCGCTGGAGGCGCTGGGCCCGCCGCTGCACGCGATGTCGCTGGGCGCGGCGCACCGCGTCGCCGAGCAGGCCGAGCAGCGCACCCAGGCCGTGCGCGCGCAGAACCAGATCAGCCTGGCGCTGACGCTGTCGCTGTCGGTGCTGACGCTGGCCTTCGCACTGATCGCGCTGAACCAGGTGCGCCAGCTGCGCGAGCGCCGGCTCGTGCTGGAGGAACTGGCGCACAACCTGCGCGAGGCACGCCGCGAGGCCGAGGCCGCCAGCGAGGCCAAGAGCGCCTTCCTGGCCAACATGAGCCACGAGATCCGCACGCCCTTCCACGGCCTGATGGGCATGCTGTCGCTGCTGCGCGAGACCGGCCTCGGCCCCAAGCAGATCGACTACCTGCGCACCGCCACCGAGAGCGCCGACCACCTGCTGGCGATCCTGAACGACATCCTGGACATGTCGCAGCTCGAGAGCGGCCGCATGGCGCTGGCGCCGGTGGCGGCGGACCTGCGCACGCTGCTGCGCGACGTCGAGGCGCTGATGCGCCCGCAGGCCAATGCCAAGTCGCTGGCGCTGCACATCGACGCCGACCCCGCGGTGCCCGAGCGCGTGGTGCTGGACCCCACGCGCGTCAAGCAGATCCTGTTCAACCTGGTCTCCAACGCGATCAAGTTCTCCGACCGCGGCGCGGTGGTGCTGGACGTGCGCGTGCGCCGCGACGCCTCGGGCCCCGGCCGCCCGGAGCTGGAATTCGTCGTCACCGACACCGGCATCGGCATGGACGAGGCGACGCTGGCGCGCCTGTTCAACCGCTTCGTGCAGGGCGACAACTCGCGCTCGCGCCGCCACGGCGGCACCGGGCTCGGGCTCGAGATCTCGCGCAACCTGGCGCGGCTGATGGGCGGGGACATCACCGTGCGCAGCCGGCTCGGCGAAGGCAGCAGCTTCACCTTCCGGCTGCCGCTGGAGGTGCCGGCGGAGCCGGCCGCCGACGCCGCCGCGGCCGCCGCCGCGCTGGCCGGGCGCTCGCGCGCGCTGCAGGTGCTGGTGGCCGAGGACCACCCGGTCAACCGGCAGTACATGGCGGCGCTGCTGGAGAACCTGGGCCACGACGCGCACTTCACGACCAACGGCGAGGAAGCCGTGCGTGCCGCGCGCGAGCGCAGCTTCGACGTGGTGCTGATGGACCTGCACATGCCGGTGCTCGACGGCGTCGGCGCCACGCGCGCCATCCGCGCGCTGCCCGACCGCGTGCGCTCCACGGTGCCCATCGTCGCGCTGACCGCCGACGCCTTCGAGCAGACGCGCGAACGCTGCCTGGTCGCCGGCATGAACGACTTCCTGACCAAGCCGGTGAGCCCGGAGAAGCTCGCGACCTCGCTGCGCCGGCTGTTCGGCAGCCCCGGCGCCGCGCCCGCGCGCGCGTCCCAGCCGGCGGCGCCGGCCACCGTGCAGCAGGGGGGCGCCTCGGCGCTGATCGACGAGGCCGCGATCGCGATGGCGCTGCAGGCCATGCCGCGCGAGCGGCTGGCCAGCATGGTCGAGGCCTTCCTCGGCCAGGGACCGCAGACCGTGCAGCGGCTGCGCACCGCGGTGCGCGACGCGCAGCCGCTGGAGCTGCGCGTCAACGCCCACGCCGCCAAGGGCGCGGCGCTCAACCTCGGGATGGCCGCGCTGGCGGCCACCGCCGAGGCGCTGCAGCAGGGTGCCGCCCACCTGCCGGCACACGAGATCGCGCGCCTGGTGCAGCGCTACGAGGAACTGCTGCCGGCCACGCGCGAGGCGCTGGTGGCGATGGGTGTGCTCGAGGCCGCGCCCGCGCAGGCCACGCCCTGATCGGCCCTCAGACGATGACCGGCTCGGGCTCGAGCCGGATGCCGAAGCGCCCGTAGACCGATTCCTGGATCGCGCGCGCCAGCGTCACCACCTCGGCGCCGCTGGCGCCGCCGCGGTTGACCAGCACCAGCGCCTGCTTCTCGTACACGCCGGCGCGGCCCACGCTCTTGCCCTTCCATCCGCAGGCGTCGATCAGCCAGCCGGCGGCCAGCTTGCAGCTGCCGTCGGGCATCGTGTAGTGCACGATCTCGGGGTCGCGGCCGATGATGTCGCGGCACTGCTCGGGCGTGACGACCGGGTTCTTGAAGAAGCTGCCGGCGTTGCCGATGGCCGCGGGGTCGGGCAGCTTGGCGCGGCGGATCGCGCACACCCACTCGAAGACGGTGCGCGCGTCCGGCGCGTGGTTGCCGGTCTCGGCCATGCGCCGCTCGAGGTCCAGGTAGCCGAGCACCGGCTGCCAGGGCCGCGGCAGGCGCAGCCGCACGCGCGTGATCACGCTCTTGCCGGCCAGGCCACCGAAGCCCTCGTGCTTGAAGACGCTGTCGCGGTAGCCGAAGCGGCACTCCGCCGCGTGCAGCGTGACGCTGCGGCCGGTGACCAGGTCCACCGCGTCCAGCGAGTGGAAGCGGTCCCTGAGCTCCACGCCGTAGGCGCCGATGTTCTGCACCGGCGCCGCGCCCACCGAGCCCGGGATCAGCGCCAGGTTCTCCAGCCCGGGCCAGCCCTGCTCCAGCGACCAGGCCACCGCCTCGTGCCAGTTCTCGCCGGCGCCGAATTCGACGATCCAGGCGTCGGCCGTTTCGGCCACCAGGCGGCGGCCGAGGATCTCGACCTTGAGCACGACGCCGGGCACGTCGCGCGTCAGCACGAGGTTGCTGCCGCCGCCCAGCACCAGCTTGGGCGCGCGGCCGTACTCGGGGTGGTCGACGACACGCTTGACGTCGGACTCGCTGGCCAGGCGCACCAGGGTGGCGGCCACCGCGGGCAGGCCGAAGGTGTTGTGCTCGCGCAGGCTCGCGCGCTGCTGCACGTTCAGCGGAGTCCGCGATGGCGTTGTGGACATGGCAGAATTTTCCCGCAGAAACCCCCTGCGCGCCTGCCCCACGATGCCCAGTTTCGACGCCACCATCGAGCCCGACCTCGTCGAGCTGCGCAACGCCGTCGAGCAGGCCAACAAGGAGATCGGCACGCGCTTCGACTTCAAGGGCTCGAGCGCGAAGGTCGAACTCAGCGAAAAGAGCGCGAAGGAGCGCGAGCTCTCGCTGCTGGCCGACAGCGACTTCCAGCTCCAGCAGGTGCGCGACGTGCTGCTCGGCCGCCTGGCCAAGCGCAGCGTGGACGTGCGTTTCCTGGACCTCTCGGGCACCCCGGTCAAGCTGGGCGGCGACCGGCTGAAGCTGCCGGTGCCGGTGAAGAGCGGCATCGCCGCCGAGCAGGCCAAGAAGATGCAGGCCGCCGTGAAGGCGAGCAAGCTGAAGCTGCAGTCGGCCTTCCAGGGCGATGCACTGCGTGTCACCGGCGCCAAGCGCGACGAGTTGCAGGCGGCCATCGCGCTGCTGCGCAAGGAGTTCGCGGACCTGCCGCTGAGTTTCGGCAACTTTCGCGACTGAATTAGTGCCCCCGGCCGCCTGGCGGCCGCCTCCCGAGGGGCCACCGAACCCGACCGGGAGACCCGGATCGGGTTCGGCACGCTGACACCGCCTCTCCCCCTGGTCGCCTTCGGCGACCGGTCGTCGTGGGGAACCGATGGCTTCGCTGCGGGCGCCGCGGCCCTTGTCCCTGCCGCGACAGGTCGTTTTCGAACGGTCGTGCTAGAAAGGCGCACCCTGCGTAGCGCGTGCATCCGGAGCCTGCCGTCATGGACCTGAACTTCACCCCCGAGGAACTGGCCTTTCGCCAGGAGATCCGGCACTGGGTGGCCGAGAACCTGCCGGCGGACATCGCGCACAAGGTGCGGCACTCGCTGCGGCTGACGCGCGAGGACCACCAGCGCTGGGCCAAGATCCTGGGCAAGAAGGGCTGGCTGGGCTGGGGCTGGCCGCAGCAGTTCGGCGGCCCGGGCTGGAATGCGATCCAGCGCCACCTGTTCGAGGAGGAATGTGCGCTCGCGGGCGCGCCGCGCGTCATTCCCTTCGGCCCGGTGATGGTCGCGCCGGTCATCATGGCCTTCGGCACGCCGGAGCAGCACCGGCGCTTCCTGCCCGGCATCGCCAGCGGCGAGGTCTGGTGGAGCCAGGGCTACAGCGAGCCCGGCGCCGGCAGCGACCTCGCGAGCCTGAAATGCCGCGCCGAGCGCCGCGGCGACAGGTACATCGTCAACGGCCAGAAGACCTGGACCACGCTGGGCCAGTACGGCGAGTGGATCTTCTGCCTGGTGCGCACCAGCAGCGAAGGCAAGCCGCAGACCGGCATCAGCTTCCTGCTCATCGACATGAAGAGCCCGGGCATCACGGTGCGGCCGATCATCCTGATGGACGGCGAGCACGAGGTCAACGAGGTCTGGTTCGACAACGTCGAGGTGCCGGCCGAGAACCTCGTCGGCGAGGAGAACAAGGGCTGGACCTACGCCAAGTACCTGCTGGCCCACGAGCGCACCAACATCGCCGACGTCAACCGCGCCAAGCGCGAGCTCGAGCGGCTCAAGCGACTGGCGAAGGACGAGGGCCTGTGGGACGACCAGCGCCTGCGCGACCAGATCGCGCTGCTGGAGGTGGACATCGTGGCGCTGGAGATGATGGTGCTGCGCGTGCTCTCGGCCGAGAAGAGCGGCAAGCAGAGCCTGGACGTCGCCGGGCTGCTGAAGATCCGCGGCAGCGAGATCCAGCAGCGCTACGCCGAGCTGATGATGCAGGTGGCCGGCCCGCTGGCGCGCGCCTACGTGCACGAGGCCATGGAAGCCGGCTGGCAGGGCGACGTCGCGCTGCCGGCCACCCTGCTGCCGCTGGCCGGGACCTACTTCAACTACCGCAAGACGACGATCTACGGCGGCTCGAACGAAGTGCAGCGCAACATCGTCGCGCAGACCGTGCTGGGCTCCTAGCCCAGCACGCCCCGCGCGAGCGCACGACCATGAGCTCCCTTCCCCAGCCCCTTCCCCCCGGGGAGGAAGGGGCACCCGCCAGATCGACGAGAACCCTGCCTTTCGCCTGGAGATCCTGATGGACTTCGACTTCACCGACGACCAGCAATCCCTGCGCGACGCGGTGCGGCGCTGGGCCGACAAGGGCTTCGGCTTCGAGCGCCGGCACGCCATCGCCAAGGCCGGCGGCGCCACGCGCGAGGTCTGGCGCGAACTCGCCGAGCTGGGCCTGGCCGGGCTGGTGGTGCCGGAGGGCGACGGTGGCCTGGGCCAGGGCGCGGTGGACGCCATGGTGGTCTGCGAGGAACTCGGCCGCGGTCTCGTCAACGCCCCCTACGCCGAGGCGGCGCTGATGGTGCCGCGCCTGCTGGCGCATGCGCCGGCACCCTTGCGCACGGCCTGGCTGCCGCGCGTCGCCAGCGGCGAGGCGCTGGTGGTGCCGGCGGTGCACGAGCGCGCCTCGCGCTACCGGCTCGCACACGTGGGCGTCGCGGCGCAGGCGCGCGGCGATGTCTGGACACTCACAGGCGCGAAGACCCTGGTGCCGGCGGGCGACGAGGCCGACGCCTACGTGGTGCCGGCGCGCATCGGCGGTGCCAGGGACGAGCCGTCGGGCATCGGCCTGTTCCTCGTCGACCGCGGCGCCGTGCAGGTGCGCGGCTTCCCGACCCAGGACGGCGCGCGCGCCGCGGAGCTGACGCTGGCCGTGACGCCGGCGATGCTGGTCTGCAAGGAGGCCTACGGTGCGCTGGAGGAGGCGGTGGACCATGGCATCGCCGCGCAGTGCGCGGAGGCCGTGGGGCTGATGGACCGCCTGGTCGAGATCACCGTCGAGTACATGAATACGCGCAAGCAGTTCGGCGTGCCCATCGCCAGCTTCCAGGCGCTGCGCCACCGCATCGCCGACGTGAAGATGCAGCTGGAGCTGGGCCGCTCGATGAGCTACTACGCAAGCCTGAAGCTCGGCGAGCCCGCGGCGCAGCGCCGGCGCGCCATCAGCCAGGCGCGCGTGCAGCTGGGCCACAGCATGCGCTTCGTGGGCCAGCAGTGCATCCAGCTGCACGGCGGCATCGGCTGCACCGACGAATACGTGGCCAGCCACTACTTCAAGCGGCTGACGATGCTGGAGCAGACCTACGGCGACACGCTGCACCACCTGGGCGAGGTCAGCGCCCGCATGCAGGACAGCGCGGGCGTCTTCGCCTGAGGGCGGCCGGGCCGGCGCCGGGGCGGCCCGGCGGCGCGGCCTTAGCATCGCGCGATGCCCGCGCCCGCCCCCGTGCACCCCGCCCTGCCGGCACCCTACCCCGGCGCGCTGACCGACGTCGCCGGCCTCGCGGTCGGCCACCGGACGCGCGCCGACCGCCCCACCGGCTGCACCGTCGTGCTGTGCCCGCAGGGCGCGACCTGCGGCGTGGACGTGCGCGGCTCCGCGCCGGGCACGCGCGAGACCGACCTGCTGGCGCCCGAGAACCTGGTCGAGCAGGTCCACGCCCTGCTGCTCACCGGCGGCAGCGCCTTCGGGCTGGACGCCGCCGCCGGCGTGATGCGCTGGCTGGAGCAGCACGGCCACGGCTACCCGGCCGGCCCGGCGCGCGTGCCCATCGTGCCGGCCGCGGTGCTGTTCGACCTGTGGCTGGGCGGCAGCGCCCCGCGCCCCGACGCAGCCGACGGCTGGGCCGCCTGCGCGGCCGCGTCGGCCGCGGCGCCGGCCCAGGGCAGCGTCGGCGCCGGCGCCGGCGCCACGGTGGGCAAGCTGTTCGGCATCGAGCGGGCGATGAAGGGCGGCGTCGGC
>CAZUPH010000049.1:0-22462 GCA_964621995.1 uncultured Rubrivivax sp.
GGATGATGCAGAAGGTGCAGCGGTGGTTGCAGCCCTCGCTGATCTTCAGGTAGGCGTAGTGGCGCGGGGTCAGCTTGACCCCGATGGCCGGCAGCAGGTCGGTGAAGGGATCGTGCGGCTTGGGCACGTGCCGGTGCACCGCGTCCATCACCTCCTCGGTGGCATGCGGGCCCGTCACGGCCAGCACCTTGGGGTGCACGCTGCGCACGAGGTTGTCGCCGCCCTCGGCGCTGCGCGCGCCCAGGCAGCCGGTGACGATGACGCGGCCGTTGTCGGCCAGCGCCTCGCCGATGGCGTCCAGGCTCTCCTGCACCGCCTCGTCGATGAAGCCGCAGGTGTTGACGATCACGAGGTCGGCGCCGGCCGCCTGCCTGCGGGTGGCGTAGCCCTCGGCGGCCAGGCGGGTGAGGATCAGCTCGGAGTCGGTCAGCGCCTTCGGGCAGCCGAGCGAGACGAAGGCGACGCTGGGCGCGCCGGTGGCGGCCGGCGGGGTGGCCGGAGCCGTGTCGGGGGAGTTCATGGCGCGATTTTCCTGCATCGCGCCCGGGCGCTCACCGGCTCACTTGCGCGTCGGCGGGAAGCCCGGCATGCCCGGGAACAGGGGGCCGGCGCCCTGCATCTTCTCGAACATTGCGCGGCTGCTCTCGACGTAGCTCGTCATCAGGTTCTGCAGCGCCGGTGCCTGGCCGCTGAGGAACTGCGTCCACATCTCAGGCGACAGCGCCTTCGGGTCGTACAGGCCCTTGCTCTGCGCGAGCAGCTGGCCCTGCAGCTCCGCGAAGGCGGCGAGGTTCTTCTCGAGCATGGTGCCCATCAGCCCCTGCATCGCGTGGCCATAGAAGCGGATGATCTGCGCCAGCGCCTCCTGGCTGAACATCGGCACGCCGCCGGATTCCTCCTCCAGGATGATCTGCAGCAGGATGCTGCGCGTCAGGTCCTCGCCGGTCTTGGCGTCGCGCACCTCGAAGTCCTCCGACGCAAGCACCATCTGCTTGACGTCGGCCAGCGTGATGTAGCTGCTGGTGCGCGTGTCGTACAGGCGCCGGTTCGGATACTTCTTGAGCACCCGCGTTGCTGGGGCGGTGCTGTCGGCATCGGGCTCGGCGGCCGGCGCGCGGCGTTGGGACGGCATGCGGAGGGTGGGCGGTTGGGTGCAGGCAGGAAATTTCATTCTAGGAGCCCCCTGCCGTACCCCGGCCGGGGGATTTCCCGCCGCGCGCCGGGGCGCAGGGGCCCGCCTCAGCCCAGGCCCTGCGCGACGAAGTCCGGGTTTTCGAAGCCCGGCTTGCCGTAGCGCAGCGCCCGGCCCTGCAGGTCGCACACGCGCCCGCCGGCGGCCGCCAGCACGGCGTGGCCGGCGGCGGTGTCCCACTCCATCGTGCGGCCGAAACGCGGATACAGGTCGGCCTCGCCGGCGGCGAGCAGGCCGAATTTCAGCGCCGAGCCGACCGCCACGCGCGCGGCCACCGCACGCGGCGCGAGGAAGGCGTCCAGCCGCGCCGCGTCGCCATGCGCGCGGCTGCAGGCCACGACCGCCCCGCCGGCAGGCACCTGCCGGCAGGCGATGGTGCGCCGCCCGCCGCCTTCGGCCAGCCAGGCGCCCTGCCCGCGCGCGCCGGCGAACAGACGCGCCAAGGCCGGCGCGTGGACGACCCCGAGCACCGGCTCGCCCTGGTCCACGAGCGCGATGTTGACCGTGAACTCGCCGTTGCGCTCGACGAACTCGCGCGTGCCGTCCAGCGGATCGACGAGCCAGAAGCGCCCGCCGGGATCGACGGCCTCGCCGCGCGCGAACGCCTCCTCGGCGACCACCGGCCAGCCGGGCGTCAGCGCGTGCAGCGCGGGCACGATCAGCGCCTCGGCGGCCTCGTCGGCCAGGGTCAGCGGCGAGGCGTCGGCCTTGGTGCGCACCGCGAAGTCGCCTTCGTAGACCTGCAGCACCGCCGCGCCGGCGGCGCGCGCGATGCGCTCCACCTCGGCCAGCGTGGGCAGATCGCGCACGGCGTCTTCAGGCCACCGGCGCCGGCCGGCCGCCGCCACCACCCCCGCGGCGCAGGCGCCCGAACAGCCGCACCAGGCCGCGCCAGACCATGCGCACGGCCAGCAGCGCCAGCAGGCCTTCCAAGAGCGTCACGACGAAGGCCAGCGCCACCGGCCAGCGTGCCGCGCGGCCGCGGAACTTGGCGATGGCGCGGTCGCGCGCGATCTCGATGCTGTCGTAGAAGCTCGGGATCACCAGCAGGGTCAGCAGCGTCGAGGTGATGACGCCGCCGATGATGGCCACCGCCATCGGCCGGTAGAACTCGCCGCCCTCGCCGATGCCCACGGCCACCGGCACCATGCCGGCCACCAGCGCGAAGCTGGTCATCAGGATGGGCCTGAAGCGCTTGCGGCCGGCGGCCATCAGCGCCTCCTCGCGCGGCGTGCCCTCGGCCTCCAGCACGCGCGAGGCGTCCAGCAGCAGGATCGCGTTCTTCGCCACCAGGCCCATCAGCATGATCACGCCGATGAAGCTCATCAGGTTGAGCGTGCCCTTGGTCAGCAGCAGCGCGACGACGACGCCGATCAGCGACAGCGGCAGCGACAGCATCACCGCCAGCGGCGCGGTGAAGCTGCCGAACTGGATGACGAGCACGAAGTACATCAGCGCGATGCCGGTCACCAGCGCGATGCCCATCTCGCGGAACACCTCCTGCTGGTCGCGCGAGGCGCCGGCGAGCTCCAGCCCGTAGCCCGGCGGGTAGGACATCGCGCGTGCGATGCGCAGCGCGTCGGAGGTCACCTCGCCCGGGCTGCGCCCCTGCGCATTGGCCGCCACGGTGATCGTGCGCTTGCCGTCGTTGTGCTGGATCTGCGACGGGCCCTTGCCCATGGTCACGGTGGCGATCTGCTCCAGCGGCACCATCAGGTTGGTGCCGCTCACCGCGATCGGCAGCCGCTCGATGTTGCCGGCGTCCACGCGGTCGTCCGGGTGCAGGCGCACCGAGACGTCGCGCGCCTGCCCGGTGGGGTCGATCCAGTCGCCGACCTCCACGCCGGCGAAGGCCACGCGCAGCGTCTGCGCCGCGTCGGCCACCGAGATGCCCATCGCATTGGCCAGGCTGCGGTCGAGCTCGATCTTCAGCTCGTCCTGCGGCGCCTGCTCCGACAGGCCCACGTCCACCGCGCCGGGCACGCCGCGCAGCCGCTCCATGAAGTCCTCGGTGATGGCCAGCAGCTGCCGCGCGTCGGGCCCGGTGAAGCGGATCTGCACCGGCTTCTGCGCGCCCATGTTCAGGTCCTCGAGCACGGTGTACTCGGCACCGACCAGGCGCGCGGTCAGCGTGCGCAGCTCGGCCGCGACCTCGGTCGCCGAGCGCTTGCGCTCGGTGCTCTTGCCGATGTCCACGTAGATGCGCCCGCCGCCCGGGCGCACGAGGCTGTTCGTGGCCTCGGTCTCGGGCAGCGTGCGCGCCAGCGCGGCGGCCTGCTCCATCTTGAGCCGCGCGTAGTCCAGGCTCGCGCTGGGCGGCGTGCGCACCTCCACCGCAATGACCCCGGCGTCCGAGGTCGGCAGGAAGCTGGAGCCGCCGAACTTGGCCTGCAGCGCCACCGCCGCGACCATGCTGCCGACCGCGAAGGCGGCCATCCAGCGCCGATGCTTCAGCGCCCACTTGATGAGATGGCCGTAGCGGTCCGCCTGGTGGTCGAACCAGGTGTTGAAGCCCTGCAGCCAGCGGCTGATGCCGCGGCGCTTGGCGTGCTGGTGGCCGGGCGGGTCGCCCCAGTAGGCCGAGAGCATGGGGTCCAGCGTGAACGAGACGACCAGGCTGACGATGACCGAGGCGACGACGGTCAGCGCGAAGGGCCGGAACCACTGGCCCGACACGCCCGGCATGAAGGCCACCGGCGCGAAGACCGCCACGATGGCCAGCGTGGTGGCGGTCACCGCCAGGCCGATCTCCGCCGTGCCCTGCAGCGCTGCGGTGCGGCGGTCCGAGCCGCGCTCCATGTGGCGCACGATGTTCTCGCGCACCACGATGGCGTCGTCGATCAGCACCCCGATGGCCAGCGCCAGCCCGAGCAGGCTCATGAAGTTGAGCGTGTTGCCGCTGAGCCAGACCGCGATGAAGCTGGCCACCACCGAGGTCGGCAGGCTCAGCGCGGTGATCACCGTGGAGCGCCAGCTGTTGAGGAACAGGTAGACGACGAAGACCGTCAGCCCGGCGCCGAAGACCAGCGCGTGGATCACGTTGTACAGGCTGCTCTCGGCGCTTTCGCCGCCGTCCTGCGTGATCTCGAGCTTCGTGCCCTCGGGCAGCGTGCGCGAGATCTCGGCCACCTTCTCGCGCACCGCGTGCGCCACCGCCACCGTGCTGCCCTCGCGCGTGCGCGTGACGGACAGGCCGACGTTGGGGTTGCCGCTGCGCACCGAGATGCTGTCCACCTCGGCGAAGCCGTCCTGCACGGTGGCGACCTGGGCCAGCCGCACGAGTTCGTTGCCGCGGCGGCGGATCACGATCTGGCCGAACTCGGAGGGGTTCTCGATGCGCCCGACCAGTCGGATGCTCTGGTCCTCGAGCTCGCCGCGCACCTTGCCCACCGGCGCGGTGGCGTTCTGCGCGCGCAGCGCGGCCACCACCTCGGTGACCGAAACGCCCTGCTCGCGCAGCTTCTGCGAGTGCAACAGCACCGAGAGCTCGCGCCGGAGCGCGCCGTTGATCGTGACCACCGCCACGCCGGGCACGGCACGGAACTGGTCGGCGAGCTGGTCCTCGGCCAGGCGCGAAATGTCGGCGTGGCTCTGGCTGCTGGAGGACAGCGCCAGCTGCATGATGGGCTGCGCCGTCGGGTCCACGCGCTGCAGGATGGGCTCGCGCATCTCCACCGGCAGCTTGAAGCGCACCGAGGCGATCGCGTTGCGCACCTCGTCGGCGGCCTCGATCATGTTCTTGTCGTACTCGAAGAACAGCACCAGCGTGGCGCTGCCCTCGCGCGAGGTGCTCTGCACGCGGTCGGTGCCCGAGATGCCCTGCAGCGCCTTCTCGATGCGGTTGACGACCTCGCGCTCCACCGTCTCCGGGCTCGCGCCCGGGTAGGGGATGTTGACCACCAGCACCGGCGGCTCGACGTCGGGGATCTGGTTGACGCGCAGCTTGGACAGCGCGAGCAGGCCCAGGCACATCACCCCGATCAGGATGACGATGGTGGCGGTGGGGCGCTTGATGCTGAAGTCGGACAGCAGCATGGTGGCTTACCTCGTGGCGCCGGTGGCGGGGACGGCATTCGCCGCGGCCGCGGACGGGCCGGCGCCATTCGCCGCACCGTTCGGCGGCCCGTTCGGCGCCGCGGGGCCGCGCAGTTCCACCTTCTGCCCGTCCACCAGCGCGCTGCCCGGGTTGCGCAGCACGCGCTGCCCCTCGGACAGCCCCGCCCGCACCGGCATCAGCCCGGTGCGCGCGTCGCGCTCGCCCAGCGTGACGGCGGTGCGCACGATGCGCTCGCCGTCCAGCCGCCAGACCACGTTGCCCTGGGCACTGCGCACGACGGCGCTCTCCGGCAGCATCAGCGACTGCGTGCTGCCGGTCTCGATGCGCCCCTCGGCGAACAGCCCGGCCACGCGCGGTGCCGCGGCGGGGTCGGCGAAGGCGACGATGACCTCCACCTGGCGCGTGGCGGCGTTGGCCGCCGCATCCAGGCGCCTGACGCGGCCGGCGAACTCCTCGTCGGGGAAGCCGTTGACGCGGAAGTTCACCGGCTGCCCGGCCTTCAGTTCGTGCAGCCGGTCGGCGGCGACGTAGCCCTCGAAGCGCAGGCTGCCGGGATCGATGACCTTGAGCAGTTCGCGCCCGACCATCGCCGTGTCGCCGGGCGAGACGCGGCGCTCGCTGACGACGCCGTCGAAGGGCGCACGCACCTCGGTGCGCTGGATCTGCTGGCGCGCATTGGCCAGGCGCGCGCGGGCCGCCACGACGTCGCTGGTGGACTGGTTGCGGCGCACCTCGGCGTCTTCCAGTGCCTGCATCGAGCTCATGCCCTGGGCCTGCAGCGTGCGCAGGCGCTGCACCTGGCGCTCGGCCTGGGCCAGCGCCTGCTCGGCGGCGCGCACCGACTCCTCGGCCGAGTTCAGCGCGTCGCGCAGCGCGGCGTCGTCCAGGCGCACGAGGAGTTCGCCGCGCCGCACCGGCTCGCCGTTGTGGCGCAGCACCTGCAGCACCACCGAGGACACCTCGGCGCGCAGGTCGGCGCGGCGTTCGGGCTGCAGCGACCCCGTGATGACCGGGCCGGTGGACACCGTGCTGGCGCTGACGGTGCGCAGGTCCTCCGGCGCCAGCAGCAGCACCGGTGGCGCCTTGGCATTGCCGGAGCCGGGTTTACCCGCAGCGGCCTGACCGGCCGGCGCCGGCGCGCCTTCGCGCTGGCCGCAGGCGGCGACCGTGAACGCCAGGATCACGAGGGGAAGCAGGACACGCATGGGAGGGAACCGGCGCGGTCGGCCTCGGCCGCCGCCCGGTGGGTGTTGTGCAGAATGCGCAAGGGTAGCGCCTCGGCGGCCGGTGGGCCACGCGCCTGCGACGAACGGCCTGCGCCACGGCTCGAAACGTCGGCCGGCGCGGCGAGTGGTCGGCCGGTGGCAGCGGCGCCGCGCGGCTGGAACCGGCGCCGCTGCGGCCGCGGCCGGGGGCTCAGCGCCGCACACGGAACGTCGTCGCGGCCTGCACCAGGTCGTCGCGGCGGGTGGTGTCCACGCGTGCGGTTTTCGCGCGGCCAATGAAAAGAGCACCGGGCGGGGCCGCCGGGTGCTCTTTGTGCGGTGTTGGTAGGCGCGATTGGACTCGAACCAACGACCCCCACCATGTCAAGGTGGTGCTCTAACCAGCTGAGCTACGCGCCTGGGTCAGCCTCGCAGTATAGCCGAGCGGCACGCGGCCGCCCCCGCGCTCACTTGCGCCGGGCGTGACGAACGCCCGCCACCTGCGCCACGCGCTGCAGCACCGCGGCCAGCCGCGTGGTGTCCGCGACCTCCACCGTGAAGGTCATCCAGGCCGTGCCACGGTCGCGGGCGGACTGGGTGTGCACGCCGGTGACATTGACCTTCTCCTTCGCGAAGACCTCGGAGATGTCGCGCAGCAGGCCCTGGCGGTCGCTGGCCTCGACCAGCACGTCCAGCGGGTACAGCGCCGGCTCGCGCGCGCCCGCGCCGGCGCTGCGCTCGCCCCAGGCGACCTCGATCACGCGGTCCGGCTGTAGCGACGCCATGTGGCGCAGGTTGCTGCAGTCGCGCCGGTGCACGGCCACGCCGCGGCCGCGCGTCACGAAACCGGCTATGGCGTCCGGCGGCGCCGGCCGGCAGCAGCGCGCCAGCGTGGTCAGCAGCGAGTCGATGCCCACCACCAGCACGCCGCCCTTGCCGGCGCGGCCGTCCGCCAGCTCGCTGCGCGGGCGGTGCAGCACGATGCGGTCGTCGTCGGCGGCCGGCGCCTCGGCCGGGCGCAGCAGCTGCTCGATGTGGCGCAGCGAATACTCGTCCTTGCCGACCACCTCGAACAGCGCATCGGCATTGCGGAAGCCCAGCTGCTCGGCCAGCGCGTCGAGCTTGATCGCCGTGCGGCCCTCGCGCTGCAGCAGCTTCTCCACCGCCTCGCGGCCGCGCGCGATGGTCTGCGCCTGCGCCTGTGCGTTGAACCAGGCGCGCACCTTGGCGCGCGAGCGTGGGCTCTTCAGGTAGCCCAGCTCGGCGTTGAGCCAGTCCAGCGACGGCCCGCCCTCCTTCGCGGCGACGACCTCCACGGTCTGGCCGGAGCGCAGCGGGGTGTTCAGCGGCACCATCGCGCCGTCCACGCGCGCGCCGCGGCAGCGGTGGCCCAGGTCGGTGTGCAGGCTGTACGCGAAGTCGACCGGCGTGCCGCCGGCGGGCAGGTCGATGATCGTCGCCTGGGGCGTGAAGACGTAGATGCGGTCGTCGAAGGCGGCGCCGCCGCCGGCGCCCGCCTGTCCGGAGAAGTCGCGCTCCCAGGCCAGCAGCTCGCGCAGCACGGCCTTGCGCGCCTCGGCGATGCGTTCCTCGAACTCGCCGGCGGCGCTGACGCCGGCATAGCCGCGCACGCCGGCCTCCTTGTACATCCAGTGCGCGGCCACGCCGTGCTCGGCGTGTTCGTGCATCGCGCGCGTGCGGATCTGCACCTCCAGCGGCCGCCCGTCGCCGCTGTGCACGACCGTGTGCAGGCTCTGGTAGCCGTTGGGCTTGGGGCGCGCGATGTAGTCGTCGAACTCCCCGTCCACCGGCGTCCAGGCCTCGTGCACGCGCGCCAGCGCGGCGTAGCAGGCGGGCACGTCGTCGACGATGACGCGCAGCGCGCGTGCGTCGAAGACCTGCGCGAAGTCCAGGCCCTTGCCCTGCATCTTCTTCCAGATGCTGTACAGGTGCTTCGGCCGCCCCTGCACGTCGGCGGCCAGCCCGGCGCGCTGCAGCAGCGCGGCGAGTTCGGCGCGTGCGGCCTCCACGCCCTGCTCGCGCTCGGCGCGCGTCTCGTCCACGAGGCGCGCGATGCGCTGGTACTCGGCGGGCTGCAGGAAGCGGAACGACAGGTCCTCCAGCTCCCACTTGACCTGCCAGATGCCCAGCCGGTTGGCCAGCGGCGCGAAGACCTGCTGGCTCTCCACCGCCAGCGCCTGCGGGCAGGGGCGCCGCTCGGCGGCAAACCAGCGCAGGGTCTGCAGCCGCGAGGCCAGGCGCAGCAGCACCACGCGCAGGTCGCGGCTGAAGGCCAGCAGCATCTTGCGGATGCGCTCGGTCTGCGCGGCGCGCTGCGCGTCGCCGAGCTGGGCCTCGCGCGCGGCGCGCTGGATCTGCACCAGCTGGCGCGTCAGCGTGACGAGGCTGGCGTAGCTCTCGCCGAAGGCCTTGCGCACCACCTCCTCGGGCCGCTGCAGGTAGTCGCCGGCATAGACGAGGTAGGCCGCCGCGCACAGCGCCGGCGCGCCGCCGATGCCGCGCAGCACCGCGGCCACGCCGTCGGCGTGGCCGAGCGCGTCCTCGCCGGTGTCCAGCGCCTGCCCGGCGAGCAGCGGCTCGGCGAAGGCCCGCGCGCGCGCCACCGGGTCGCCGGCCGGCTCGGCCGCAGCCGCCAGTGCCGCCGGTGCGCTGGCCAGGTGGACGATCGCCGCGGCGTCGGGGGCACCGGCAGCCGCGCCCGGTGCCGCGGTCTTCATGGGGCGTCGAGGAATTCGCGCACGACGGCGCGCTGCTCCGGCTGCACCAGCATCGGCGCGTGGCCGACGCCGTCGAACTCCACCAGCCGCGCACGCGGCCCGCGCTCGGTCATCGCCTGCGCGGTGGCGTGCGACAGCAGGTCGGACTGCGCGCCGCGCAGCAGCAGCGTCGGGCAGCGCAGGCGGTCCCAGGCCTGCCACAGCATCGCCTCGCCGGCGGCGGCGATCTCGGGCGTGATGGCGCGGAAGGGCACCGCGATCGCCGGGTCGTAGTGCGGGCGATACCCTCCGCCTGCCCCGCCCTCGCCCTGCGGCACCGGCACCAGCTGCGGCCGCGTCAGCGCCAGCCACTGCTCGCGCGTATGCGGACCGAAGCCCTGCGAGATGGTCCACAGCGCATCGGCCGCCTCGTCCAGCGTCTGCCAGCGCACCGGCGCGCCGAGGTAGCCGCCGATGCGCTGCAACGCCGCCGGCTGGATCGTGGGCCCGACGTCGTTGAGCACCAGCCGGCGCACCGGCGAACCCTCCAGCGCGGCCAGGCCCAGCCCGATCAGCCCGCCCATCGAGGTGCCGACCCAGTCCACCTGCTCCACGCCCAGCCGCGCGACCAGCGTCACCATGTCGGCGACGTAGGTCGGGATCGCATAGCCCATCGGGTCGGCCAGGCGGTCGCTGCGGCCGCGGCCGACGACGTCCGGGCAGACGACGCGCCAGCCGCCGGCGACGAGGTCGCGCGCCAGCGTGTCGAAGTCGCGGCCCTGGCGGGACAGGCCGTGCACGCAGACCACGACGCGCTCGCTGGCCGGGTCGCCCCAGTCCCAGTAGGCCATGCGGTGCAGGCCGCGGGCATCCAGGCAGCGGACGGTGGCCAGGCGGGGCTCGGTCGTGGCGGACATGCGGCGGGTCGGTCGGACGGTCGGGGAATAATCGGCGCATCGTAACCAAGCCCACAGGAGCCCCGCCATGTTCAGCGGCAAGACCGCCCTCGTCACCGGATCCACCAGCGGCATCGGCCTGGGCATCGCGACCACGCTGGCCGCGCGCGGCGCGAGCGTGATGCTCAACGGCTTCGGCGACGTGGACGCGGCGCTGGCGCAGGTGCGCGGCACCGGTGCCCGCGTGTCCTACCACGGCGCGGACATGAGCAAGCCGGCCGAGATCGAGGCCCTGGTGCGCGCCTGCGAGTCCGAGTTCGGCGCCTGCGACATCCTGGTCAACAACGCCGGCATCCAGCACGTGGCCAACGTGGACGAGTTTCCGGCCGAGCGCTGGGACGCCATCATCGCGATCAACCTCAGCTCGGCCTTCCACACGATGCGCCTGGCGCTGCCGGGCATGAAGCAGCGCGGCTGGGGCCGCGTGATCAACGTCGCCTCGGTGCACGGGCTGGTGGCCTCGGCGGCCAAGAGCGCCTATGTGGCGGCCAAGCACGGCATCGTCGGCCTGACCAAGGCCACCGCGCTCGAGACGGCCGCCGGCGGCGTGACCGTGAACGCGATCTGCCCGGGCTGGGTGCTGACGCCCCTGGTGCAGAAGCAGGTGGACGCGCGCGCCGCGAAGGACGGCGTGGACAACGAGGAGGCCAAGCGCCGCCTGCTGGCCGAGAAGCAGCCCTCGCTGCGCTTCACGACGCCCGAGCAGCTGGCCGAGCTGACGGCCTTCCTGTGCTCGCCGGCGGCCGACAACGTGACCGGCGTGGCCTGGGCGATGGACGGGGGCTGGACGGCGCAGTGACATGAGCGGCCGGAAGGCCGCGAATGCACGAGCCGGGCGAGCCCGCGACTTCACGCGGGCGAGGGGAGCAGTGAGCCGCTTCCGGCCCGCTACTTCGTCAGCTGCACGCTGCCGCTGACGCTGGCGCTGACGGTGCCGGTGCCGGCCTCCACCGGCAGCGCCATCTCGGCCGCCGGCGCGGCCTGCGCGCGCATCATCGGCACCGGCATCGGCGGCTGGCCGCCCTCGCTGCCGACCGCCACCTCGCGCAACGTCCAGCCGCCGAAGCCGAACTGCTTCGCCACCTCGTCGGCACGCGTGCGGAAGCGCGCGATGGCCATCGCCGAGACCTCGGCCTCGACCTTCTCGCGCGCCTCGCGCGAGATCGAGAAGCCCGTGCGCGCGACCGTCAGCGTGCGGATGCGCCCGGCCAGCGCGCTGATCGCGGCCGTGTCGCGGCCCTCGACGATGAGCTCCGCGGTGCCGGACCAGCCGGCGATGATGGGCCCGCTGGCATTCAGCGGCCGCGGCTGCGCGCTGTAGCGCGGGTTCAGCGAGAAGCCGCCGGTGCGCACCTCCAGCTGCCCCGGCCGCGCACCGCGCCGCGCCTCGGCCAGCGCGGCGTCCAGCGCCTGCTTCAGCTCCGCCTGCACCGCCACCGGGTCGCTGCCCTCGCGGGTGGTGGCGAAGACGATGGTCAGCCAGTCGCGCGGCACCTCCACGGTGGCACTGGCGGCCAGATTGACCACGTTGACCGGCGGCGGCAGCGTCTGCGCCCCGGCCGGTGCGGCCATCAGGCCGGCGGCCGCCAGCACGGAAGCGGCGGCCAGGCCGCGGCGCAGGGGGGTGAGGCGTCGAAGTAGCGACATCGTCGGTTTCCTTGGGCTGGGTCGTCGTGGTGCCGGCGCATTCTCGGGCTGCGCCGTGCGTCACGGTGGAGTCGCGCCGCAAGCGATCGCTCCGAAAGACTTGTAACAGGCGGTCAGTTCCCCCGGAAAACCCGGGATGGCGCACCGCACAATGCGGCTGTTACAAGTTTGGAGCCGTCCATCATGAACGCCCCAGCGAATACCCGCGCCGACCGCATCGTCGTCGTCGACGACGACGCGCGCATCCGCGACCTGCTGCGCCGCTACCTGTCGCAGGAGGGCTTCGACGTGCTGCTGGCCGAGGACGCCAAGGCGCTGAACCGCGTGCTCACGCGCGAGACGGTGGACCTGATCGTGCTGGACCTGATGCTGCCCGGCGAGGACGGCCTGTCGATCTGCCGCCGCCTGCGCGCGGCCAACGACCAGACGCCGATCATCATGCTCACCGCCAAGGTCGAGGACGTGGACCGCATCGTCGGCCTGGAGGTCGGCGCCGACGACTACCTGCCCAAGCCCTTCAACCCGCGCGAACTGCTGGCGCGCATCCACGCCGTGCTGCGCCGCCGGCCCACGCCGGAGGCCCCGGGCGCGCCGAGCAAGGAGCCGCAGGTCGTGAGCTTCGGTCCCTTCGAGTTCGACCTCTCGCTGCGCCGGCTGTCCAAGAACGGCGAGCAGATCGCGCTGACCACCGGCGAGTTCAGCATGCTCAAGGCGCTGGTCCGCCACCCGCGCCAGCCGCTGTCCCGCGACAAGCTGGCGCAGCTGGCGCGCGGCCGCGAGTTCGAGCCCTTCGACCGCAGCCTGGACGTGCAGATCTCGCGCCTGCGCAAGATGCTGGAGCCCGACCCCGCCCAGCCGCGCTACATCCAGACCGTCTGGGGCGTGGGCTACGTCTTCGTGCCGGACGGTGCCAGCTGACGACGCGCCACGCCGCGCCGGGGCCGTAGTCTGAGCCTCTTCTGGCGCACCTTCTTCCTGCTGGCGATCCTGCTCGCCGGCGGCGTCTTCGCGTGGGTGCAGACCCTGCGCGCGCTGGAGATCGAGCCGCGCGCGGTGCAGGCGGCGCAGCAGACGGCGGGCCTCGTCAACCTCTCGCGCGTGGCGCTGCAGCAGGCCGACGGCATCAACCGCGTCGCGCTGGTCAAGAGCCTGGGCACGCAGCAGGCCATCCGCGTCGCGCCGCACGAGCCCGGCGACCAGTGGGAGCCCTTCGAGGTGGACCGCTTCACGGCCCGCGTCGGCGAGGAGCTGCGCGCGGTGCTGGGCCCCGGCACGGTGGTGGCGCGCAGCGTCAACGGCCAGGAAGGGCTGTGGGTCGGCTTCACGATCGAGCGTGACCGCTACTGGCTGCAGGCCGAGGGCGGCCCCGCGCGCCCGCTGGCGCAGAGCACCTGGCTGATCTGGATCGGCATCGCGGTGGCGGCCACGCTGGTCGGCTCGGTGGCCATCGCGAGCCTGATCAACCGGCCGCTCAAGCAGCTCAGCTTCGCGGCCAGCCGCATCCGCGAAGGCGACCTCGACTCGCGGCTGGACGAGAACACGCTGACCAGCGAGATCCGCGAGGTCAACATGGGCTTCAACCGCATGGCGCGCGAGCTGGCCCGCGTGGAGGAGGACCGCGCGGTGATGCTGGCCGGCATCAGCCACGACCTGCGCACCCCGCTGGCGCGGCTGCGGCTGGAGACCGAGATGAGCGTGGCCGACGACGAGGCCAAGCGCAACATGGCGCTGGACATCGACCAGCTCGACGCGATCATCGACAAGTTCATGGACTACGCACGCCCGGGCGACACCCAGCTCGGCCCCGTGCACGTGGCGCAGCTGATCGACCGCGAGGCGGCGGCCTTCCGCGACCCGACGCAGATCCGCATCAGCTCGCGGGTGCCGCCGGACCTCGTGGTGATCGGCGACGACACCGAGCTCGGCCGCGTCTTCCTGAACCTCTTCGAGAATGCGCGCCGCTACGGGCGCGGCACCTACACCGGCATCGCCGAGGTCACCGTCAGCTCGGTGAAGACCGGGCCCTGGGCCATCGTCAGCGTGCGCGACCAGGGCCCGGGCGTGGCGCCGGAGAAGCTGCCGCAGCTGACCACGCCCTTCTTCCGCGGCGACGCCGCGCGCACCGCGGCCACCGGCGCCGGGCTGGGCCTGGCCATCGTGGACAAGGCCATGCACCGCATGGGCGGCAGCCTGGAGCTGGCCAACGCGCCCGACGGCGGGCTGGTCGCGCACCTGAGGCTGCGGCGCGCGGCCTGAGGCCGCCGGCGCCTAAGCCGCGGGCACCGTCGCCGGCGCCGGGCGCAGCCCGGCCGTCAACCGCGCCAGCGCCGCCTCGTCCAGCGTCTCGCGCGCCAGCAGCTCGCGCGCGCAGCGCTCGAGCAGTTCGCGGTGCTGCTGCAGCAGCGCGTAGGCGCCGTCGAAGGCTTCGCCGACGAAGCGGCGCACCGCCTCGTCGATGCGCTGCTGGGTCTGCGGGCCGGCCTGGAAGCCGCCGTTCTGCAGGCCCGGCAGGTCCAGGTAGCGCGGCAGCGCGGCCTCGTAGGCGACATGACCGAGCTCCTCGGCCATGCCGTAGCGCGTGACCATCTCGCGCGCGATGTCGGTCACGCGCGCCAGGTCGTCGGCGGCGCCGGTGGACAGGTGGCCGAAGACCAGCTTCTCCGCCGCGCGGCCGCCCAGCAGCACCATCATCTTGCGCTCGAGCTCCTCGCGCGTCATCAGGAAGCGGTCCTCCGTGGGCCGCTGGATCGTGTAGCCGAGCGCGCCGACGCCGCGCGGGATGATCGACACCTTGTGCACCGCTTCCGTGCCCGGCAGCGCCAGCGCCAGCAGCGCGTGGCCCATCTCGTGGAAGGCGACGATCTCGCGCTCGCGCGGGTTGAGCACGCGGTTCTTCTTCTCGAGCCCGGCCACGATGCGCTCGATGGCCACCGTGAAGTCCACCAGCGCCACCTCGTCGGCGCCGCGCCGCGTGGCGGCCAGCGCCGCCTCGTTGCACAGGTTGGCCAGGTCGGCGCCGGAGAAGCCGGTCGTGAGCTGCGCCACCTGCTCGAGGTCGGTGCCGGGGGCGAGGCGGATCTTCCTCACGTGCACCTGCAGGATCTGCACGCGGCCGGCGCGGTCGGGCCGGTCCACCAGCACCTGGCGGTCGAAGCGCCCGGCGCGCAGCAGCGCCGGGTCGAGGATCTCCGGCCGGTTGGTGGCGGCGAGCAGCACCAGGCCGCTGGAGCTGTCGAAGCCGTCCAGCTCCACCAGCAGTTGCTGCAGCGTCTGCTCGCGCTCGTCGTGGCCGCCCATCGGGCTGGCGATGCCGCGCGCCCGGCCCAGCGCGTCGAGCTCGTCGATGAAGATGATCGCCGGCGCCTTGGCCCGCGCCTGCTCGAACAGGTCGCGCACGCGCGCCGCGCCGACGCCGACGAACATCTCGACGAATTCGCTGCCGCTGATGCTGAAGAAGGGCACGCCGGCCTCCCCGGCCACGGCCTTGGCCAGCAGCGTCTTGCCGGTGCCCGGCGGGCCCACCAGCAGCACGCCCTTGGGGCTGCGCGCGCCCAGCCGCCCCAGGCCCTGCGGGTTCTTCAGGAAGGCGACGATCTCCTCGAGCTCGGCCTTGGCCTCGTCGACGCCGGCCACGTCGGCGAAGTCCACGCCGGTGTCCTTCTCGACATAGACCTTGGCGTGGCTCTTGCCGATGTTCATGAAGCCGCCCATGCCCTGGCGGTCCAGCATGCGGCGGATGACGAAGAACCACAGCCCGAAGAACACCGCCGCCGGCAGCACCCAGGACAGGATGTCGCGCAGCCAGGTGCTCTCCACCACGCGCGTGTAGGGCACCTCGTACTTCGACAGCCGCTCGGCCAGCGCCGGCTCCACGCGGGTGGCGACGATGGCCGTGCGGCCGCCGGGATCCGGCGACTTGAGCTTGCCGGTGATCGTGGTCTCGCCGATCACGACTTCGGCGATGCGGCCCTCGGCCAGCGCCTGCTCGAACTGGCTGTAGGGCACCGGCTCGACCGTGCGCGCGGCCTGCCAGAACGACTGGAACCACAGCAGCGCCAGCATCGCCAGCAGCCAGTAGCCGACGTTCCACGAGGTCTTGGGGTCGGGCCGGGCCGGCGCGGGCATGGCTCAGCCTCCGTGGCGCAGCCGGGCGCGCAGGTGGCGGATCTCGTCCTGCAGGTCGGCCACCAGCGCCGCCAGCTCGGGCACCGCGTCGAAGTCGCGCTCGACGCGGCGCATCACGCGCACGCGCAGCAGCAGCGCGGCGTCGAAGCGCCAGACGCCGGCGTACTGCAGCGGCACCAGCAGCCCGGCGCGCACGCGCTCGTCCACCCAGTCCGGGCTCACGGCGCAGGCGCGGCACAGCTCGTCCAGCGTCAGACCCTCGTCGTCGGCGCCGGCCTGGACCACCCACAGCGTGCTGCTCATGCGCTCACTCCCCTCTCTCGGCGGCGGCCGCGGCCACCTTGCGCGCGTCGAAATCGGCCAGCTCGCGCGCCATCTGCTCGTACAGCGCCTTCGCGCGCGGGTCCCAGGCACTGGGCAGCACGACGACGAGGTGCAGCTCCAGGTCGCCGGGCTCGCGGCCGGGCAGGCCGCGGCCACGCACCGTGAGCACGCGGCCGGACTGCGCATCGGCCGGCACGCGCACCTTGAGCTGCGAGCCGTCGGGCAGCGTCACCGGCACGACGCCGCCCAGCGCCGCTTCCCAGGGCGCCACCGGCAGTTCGGCCACCAGCGTGCTGCCGTCGACGCGGAAGCGCGGGTGCGGCCGGAAGGCGACCTCGAGGAACAGGTCGCCGGCCGGCGCGCCGCCTGCGGCGGCACCGCCCTGCCCGGCCAGCCGGATCATCTGCCCCGGCCGCACGCCGGCCGGGATGCGCACGGCCAGCGTGCGCTCCTTCAGCACCACGTGGCCGGCGGGGTCGAGCTGCGGCGCGCGCAGCGTGATCTCGCGCGTGGCGCCGCGCCAGGCGTCCTCCAGGTCCAGGGCGATGCGTGCGTGGTGGTCCTGGCCGCGCTGCGCGCCGGCATGGGCGCGCGCACCGCGCGCGGCGCCGGCACCGCGGCCCATGCGGCCGAACAGCTCGGCGAAGAAGTCGCTGTAGTCGCCCTGCTCGTAGGCTTCGGCGTCGGGGAAGCCGCGGCCGCTGAACTCGAAGCCGGCATCCCAGTCCGGCGGCGGCGTGAAGCGCTCTCCGGCACGGCGACCGCGGCCGAGCTCGTCGTAGGCGGCGCGGCGCTCGGGGTCGGACAGCACGGCGTAGGCCTCGTTGACCTCGCTCATGCGCGCGGCCGCATCGGCCTCCTTGCTGACGTCGGGGTGGTACTTGCGCGCCAGCCGGCGGTAGGCCTTCTTGATGTCCTCGGCGCCGGCGTCGCGCGCCACGCCCAGCGCCTGGTAGTAGTCCTTGAACTCCACGTCGTCATTGTCCGGATGCCGGCCCCGCTGCAGGCCCAGCGCGCAATGTGACGGCCGCGGCCGCCTGCTTCAAGCCCCCGGCACCCCCCACCCTCACCGGCCGTGCCCCGCACTTGATCCAGCGCAAGCGCGGCGCCGGCGTCTGTCGAGGCCGGGCCCTTGAAACGCCGCGCACCGGCCCCTAACTCGGGCAGTGCGGGCCGCCACGGCCCCGACCGACCGAGACCCGATTGGAGGACCTGAGCATGTACCGAAGCCTGTTCGCACGCGACGCCTTCGCCGAGCTGGACCGCCTGCAGCGCGAGATGAGCTCGCTGTTCGACCTGTCGCCCAGCATCCGCGGCTTCGCCCGCGGCGGCTACCCGGCGCTGAACATCGGCAGCACGCCGCAGTCGGTGGAGATCTACGCCTTCGCCCCCGGCATCGACCCGGCCAAGATCGAGGTCAACCTCGACCGCGGCGTGCTCACGCTGGCCGGCGAGCGCACCGCCGCCGCCCCGGCCGCCAGCGACGAGAAGACCACGCTGCACATCAACGAGCGTTTCGCCGGCCGCTTCCGCCGCGTGATCAGCCTGCCCGACGACATCGACCCCGCGGCGGTCAGCGCGGACTACCGCGACGGCGTGCTGCACGTGAGCATCCAGCGCAAGGCCGCGGCGCAGCCGCGGCGCATCGAAGTGCAGTGAGCCGGGCCCCTTGCCCGCTCCAGAGCCCAGGAGAACGACCATGAATGCCGTGACCCAGACCAAGGACGACGCCGCCCGCCGCGAGCCCACGCTGCTGCCGCCGGTGGACGTGATCGAGGACACCACGGGCATCACGCTGTACGCGGATCTGCCCGGCGTGCCGCGCGACAAGCTCAACCTGCGCGTCGAGGGCGACCAGCTCGCCGTCGAGGCCGACCTCGTGATCGCGCTGCCGCAGGGCATGCAGCCCAGCCACGCCGAGGTGCAGTATTCGCGTTACCGCCGCACCTTCACGCTGAGCAACGAGCTCGACGCCGACAAGGTGCATGCCGAGCTCAGCCACGGCGTGCTGCGCGTGCGCATCCCGAAGGCAGAGCACGCCCAGCCGCGGCGCATCGCGGTGCAGGTGAACTGAGCCCCGACCCTGCGCAGGCAGCGCCGTGCCAGTGCCGCCGCCGGCCTAGGCGGCCGGCGGCGGCTGGCGCATCAGCAGGCACACCGCACGCGCCTCGATCGCGCGGCCCTCGCCCACCGGGCCCATCTTCTCGGCCGTCTTCGCCTTCACGTTGACGGCATCGGCGGCAAGGCCCAGGACGGCAGCGATGCACTTGCGCATCGCCGGGACGTGCGGCGCCAGCTTCGGCGCCTGGCAGACGATGGTGCTGTCCACGTTGACCGGTGTCCAGCCGGCAGCGCGTACACGGCGAACCGCCTCGGCCAGCAGCACGGCCGAATCGGCGCCGCGGAAGGCCGCATCGGTGTCCGGGAAGTGGCGGCCGATGTCGCCCAGCCCGGCGCCGCCGAGCAGCGCATCGGTGATCGCATGCAGCAGCGCATCGGCGTCCGAGTGGCCCAGCAGCCCGTGCGTGTGCGGCACCGTGATGCCGCCCAGCACCAGCGGCCGGCCGGCGACGAGCTGGTGCGTGTCCCAGCCCTCGCCGATGCGCAGGTCCAGCCCGGAAGCGTCGTTCATCGTCTCGTCTCCAGCAGGCGTTCGGCGAGCGCGAAGTCCGCCGGCCAGGTGAGCTTGAAGTTCTCCAGCGGCGCCGCCACCAGCCGCGGCGCCAGGCCCAGGGCCTCCACCGCCGCGGACTCGTCGGTGACGGCGTCGCCGGCGGCCGCCAGCGCGCGCTGCAGCAGGCCCAGGCGGAACATCTGCGGCGTCTGCGCCGCCCACTTGCCGGCGCGGTCCACCGTGGTGGCGACGCGGCCGGCGGCGTCGGCCTGCTTCAGCGTATCGGCCAGCGGCAGCGCGAGCAGGCCGCCGACCGCATCCGCCGCGCAGGCATCGATCAGCGCATCGACCCAGGCCGGCCGCAGCAGGCAGCGCGCGGCGTCGTGCACCAGCACCCAGTCGTCGGCCTCGGCGCCGCGGCGCTGAAGTTCCCCCAGGCCGGCGGCCACCGTCGCGGCGCGCGTGGCGCCGCCGCAGCGCGCGGTCCAGGCGCGCGGGCCGGCGAAGCCCGGGACGTGGCGCTCGAAGACGGTGTCGCCCGGCGCCAGCGCGACCAGCACCGCGTGCAGCCGCGGCACGGCCAGCAGCGCGTCCAGCGTGTGCGCGACCAGCGCGCGCCCGGCCAGCGGCGCATACTGCTTGGGCCCGGCGGTGCCGGCCCGCTCGCCGATGCCGGCACAGGGCACCAGCGCATGCAGGCGGGGCACGGGGGTCGGGATCAAGCCGCTGTCTCTGCAGGCGTCATGGGCCCGATTCTAGAATTCGACCCGTTCGCCTCCGCTGCCCCGACGCGACCCGCGCCGGGGCGCTTTGCTTTTGCCGCTCCCCGCCATGCAGCTCCCTCCCCTCGTCGCCGGCAGGCGCTTCACGCTGCCGCGCCCGCACGGCGCCGGCGACGCGCTGCTGCTGGCGCGGCTGGGCCGCTCGCTGGCCGACGCCGGGCGCATGCTGGTCGTCTTCAGCGCCGAGCCGGCCGACAGCGCGCGGCTGGCCGATGAGCTGCCGTTCTTCGACCCCGCGCTGCGCGTGGCGCAGTTTCCCGACTGGGAGACGCTGCCCTACGACCGCTTCAGCCCGCACCAGGACCTGATCAGCGAGCGCCTGGCCACGCTGTGGCGCATGCACCGGCGCGAGGTCGACGTGGTGCTGATGCCCGCCGCCACCGCGCTGACGCGGCTGGCCCCGCCCTCGTTCCTGGCCGCGACGACCTTCCAGTTCCGCCACAAGACGCGGCTGGACGAGGCGGCGCTGAAGTCGCAGCTGACGCTGGCCGGCTACCAGCATGTCAGCCAGGTCGTCGGGCCGGGCGAGTATGCGGTGCGCGGCGGCCTGATCGACCTGTTCCCGATGGGCAGCCCGGTGCCCTACCGCGTGGACCTGTTCGGCGACGAGGTCGACTCGATCCGCGTCTTCGACCCCGACAGCCAGCGCAGCCTGTACCCGGTGCCCGAGGTGCGCCTGCTGCCGGGCCGCGAGTTCCCGATGGACGAGGCGGCGCGCACCGCCTTCCGCGCCCGCTGGCGCGAGCAGATCGAGGGCGACCCGACGCGCTGCCGGCTGTACAAGGACATCGCCAGCGGCGTGGCCGGCGGCGGCATCGAGTACTACCTGCCGCTGTTCTTCGACGCGCCGGCGACGGTCTTCGACTACCTGGCGGCGGGCGATGCCGGCGAGCGCGGCGCCGCGCTGGTGCTGCACGGCAAGGTCGACGAGGCGCTCGAGCGCTTCTGGACCGACACGCGCGAGCGCCACCGCTTCCTGCAGCACGATCCCGAGCGGCCGCTGCTGCCGCCGCCAGCGGTCTTCCAGCCGGCCGAGGAGTTCTTCCAGCGCACGCAGGCCTTCGCGGTGCTGTCGCTGCGCGGCAGCGAGGCGCTGCCCTGGGCGCGCCCGCTGCCCGACCTGGCCATCGAGCGCGGCGGCACCGACCCGCTGGGCCGGCTGGAGCGCCACATCGCGGCCACGCCGCACCGCGTGCTGCTGCTGGCCGAGAGCGACGGCCGCCGCGAGAGCCTGCTGGACCTGCTGCGCGAGCATCACATCCAGGTGCCGGCGGTCGACACGCTGCAGGCCTTCCTGCACGGCGAGGCCGCCGGCGAGAAGGTCGCCATCGCCGCGGCGCCGCTGGCCGAGGGCTTCCACTGGCTGGAGCCCGAGGCCGGCATCTCGGTGCAGTTCGTCACCGAGACCGAGCTCTTCGCCACCACGCCGCAGGCGCGGCGGCGGCGCAAGCAGGAACAGGTCAGCGACGTCGACGCGCTGATCCGCGACCTCTCGGAGCTGGAGATCGGCGACCCGGTCGTGCACCTGAACCACGGCATCGGCCGCTACCAGGGGCTGATCCACATCGACCTCGGCGACGGACCCAGCGAATTCCTGCACCTGGAGTACGCCGACAAGGCCACGCTGTACGTGCCGGTGTCGCAGTTGCACCTGATCAGCCGCTACACCGGCGTCAGCGCCGAGGAGGCGCCGCTGCACCGGCTGGGCAGCGGGCAGTGGGACAAGGCGCGGCGCAAGGCCGCCGAGCAGGTGCGCGACACCGCCGCCGAGCTGCTGAACCTGTATGCGCGGCGCGCCGCGCGCGAGGGCTTCGCCCACCGCTTCAGCCCGGCCGACTACGAGGCCTTCGCGGCCAGCTTCGGCTTCGAGGAGACGGCCGACCAGCGCGCCGCCATCCACGCCGTGATCCAGGACCTGGTCAGCCCGAAGCCGATGGACCGCCTGGTCTGCGGCGACGTCGGCTTCGGCAAGACGGAAGTGGCGCTGCGCGCCGCCTTCGTCGCGGTGCACGGCGGCAAGCAGGTGGCCATCCTGGCGCCCACCACGCTGCTCGCCGAGCAGCACTACCAGACGCTGGTGGACCGCTTCGGCAAGTGGCCGGTCAAGGTGGCCGAGCTGTCGCGCTTCCGCAGCCCCAAGGAGGTCAAGGCGGCGCTCGCCGGGCTGGCCGACGGCAGCGTGGACATCGTCGTCGGCACGCACAAGCTGCTGTCCGCGGACGTCAGGTTCGCACGCCTGGGCCTGCTCGTCATCGACGAGGAGCACCGCTTCGGCGTGCGCCACAAGGAGGCGATGAAGGCGCTGCGCGCCGAGGTCGACGTGCTGACTCTGACCGCCACGCCGATCCCGCGCACGCTGGGCATGGCGCTGGAGGGGCTGCGCGACCTCAGCGTGATCGCCACCGCGCCGCAGCGCCGGCTGGCCATCAAGACCTTCGTGCGCAACGAGGGCAGCGGCGTCATCCGCGAGGCCGTGCTGCGCGAGCTGCACCGTGGCGGGCAGGTCTATTTCCTGCACAACGAGGTCGAGACGATAGAGAACCGGCGCCTCAGGCTCGCCGAGCTGCTGCCGGAGGCGCGCATCGCGGTCGCGCACGGCCAGATGCCCGAGCGCGAGCTCGAGCGCGTGATGCGCGACTTCGTCGCGCAGCGCCACAACCTGCTGCTGTGCTCGACGATCATCGAGACCGGCATCGACGTGCCCAGCGCCAACACCATCGTGATCAGCCGCGCCGACAAGTTCGGCCTGGCGCAGCTGCACCAGCTGCGCGGGCGCGTCGGCCGCAGCCACCACCAGGCCTACGCCTACCTGCTGGTGCCCGACGTCGAGGGCCTCACGAAGC
>CAZUPH010000050.1:0-22363 GCA_964621995.1 uncultured Rubrivivax sp.
AGTTACGGGCGCTGGCCAGCCACTTGTGCGACCAGCAGGCCGTCAATCTCCCGCCGGGCGAACGCGACGCCATGGTCACGGAGATCATGGATGAAATTTATGGCTTTGGCCCCATCGAAGCGCTGATGGGCAACCCGGAGATCAGCGACGTGCTGATCAACGGCCCCGAAAGCGTGTTCATCGAACGTCACGGACTGCTTGAACGGACCGACATCCGCTTTGCCGACAACGACCATTTGATGCATTTCATCCAACGGCTGGTCGGCCGCGCCGGCCGGCGGATCGATGAAGTCTCACCGATGGTGGACGCCAAGCTGCCGGACGGTTCCCGGCTCAACGCGGTCATTCCTCCATTGGCGCTGCGCGGCCCGACGGTGTCGATCCGCCGCTTCAAAAGCAAAGCCATCGTTTTTGAAGACATGGTGCGGGCCGGATCCCTCACGCCGGAAATGGCCGATTTTCTGATCGCCTGCGTGCAGGGGCGGTTGAACATTGTGGTGAGCGGCGGCACCGGCGCCTGGGCCGGCTGGTTCGGCACCGGCGTGGGCACCGTGACGGCGCTGGATCCGCTGACCCTGCCGACGGTGCGCACCTCGGAGGTCGGCAGCTTCACGCTGGCGGTGCCCGAGCCGGGCAGCGCGGCGCTGATGCTCCTGGGCGGCGCCGCGCTGGCGGCGGCGCTGCGGCGGCGGCGCGCGGGCTGAGCCGGCCGGGCGCCAGGCCGCGCGGTCTTCAGGCCGTGCGGCCCGCGGGCGGCGCGGTGCGCCCCACCAGCGCGTGCAGCCGCGCCAGCGTGCGCACGCGCCGCGTCACGTAGCCCGGCCGCCCGGCATGGCGCCGCGGCCGGCCGGGCAGCCAGCGCTGCATCCACACGGTGTGCATGCCCAGGCCGTGCGCGGCCTTCTGGTGGACCAGCGTGTCCTCGACCAGCACGCACTGCGAAGGCGCCGCGCGCAGGCGCGCCGCCAGCCGGCGCAGCATGCGCGCGTCGGGCTTGGGCCGCAGCTGGCCGAACATGTGCATGTCCTCGATCGAGAACAGCCCGTCGAACAGGTGCGCGATGCCCAGCACGCCGAGCACGCGCCGTGCATAGGCCGCCGGTGCGTTGGTCAGGATGTAGCACCGCCCCGGCAGCCGCGCCAGCCGCGCGAGCGCCGCCAGGTCGTGCCGGTGGCCGCGCACCCGCTGCTCCAGCCCCGGCAGCCGGTGCGTCTCGTGCAGGAAGTGCGCGGGCTGCACGCCGTGGTGGCGCACCAGCCCGAGCAGCGTGGCGCCGTAGCGCTGCCAGTAGCGGGTGCGCAGCGCGTCGGACTCGTCCTTCGTCAGCCCCAGGTGCTGCTCGATGTAGCGCCCGAAGGAGTCGCGCAGCTGCGGCATCGTGGCCGAGCTCGCGTCGTGCAGCGTGTCGTCCAGGTCGAACAGCCAGACCAGGGGCCGGGACGCCGGGCCCGCGGGTCGCGCCATCAGTGCGAGCGGATCATCGTGCCGTAGGCCTGGTCGGTCAGGATCTCCAGCAGCATCGCGTGCGGCACGCGGCCGTCGACGATGTGCACCGCGTGCACGCCGCTCTTCGCGGCGTCGATCGCGCCGGCGATCTTGGGCAGCATGCCGCCGCTGATGGTGCCGTCGGCGATGAGCTCGTCGATCTCGCGCGCCGTCAGGTCGGTGATCAGCTCGCCGGCCTTGTTGAGCACGCCGCGGATGTTGGTCAGCATGATCAACTTCTCGGCGCCGATCACGGTGGCCAGCTTGGCCGCCACCAGGTCGGCGTTGATGTTGAAGCTCTCGTTGCCCTCGCCGAAGCCGATCGGGCTGATGACCGGGATGAACTGGTCGTCCTGCAGCGCCTTGACCACGCTGGGGTCGATGCCGGTGATCTCGCCGACCTGGCCGATGTCGTGCTCGACCGAGGGGTCGTCCTTGTCGGCCATCTTCAGCTTGCGCGCGCGGATCATGCCGCCGTCCCAGCCGGTCAGGCCCACGGCCTTGCCGCCGGCGGCGTTGATCAGGCCGACGATGTCCTGCTGCACCTGGCCGCCGAGCACCCACTCCACCACCTCCATGGTCTCGGCGTCGGTCACCCGCATGCCCTGGATGAAGGTGCCCTTCTTGCCGATCTTGGCCAGCGCCTCGTCGATCTGCGGCCCGCCGCCGTGCACCACGATGGGGTTCATGCCCACCAGTTTCAGCAGCACCACGTCCTCGGCGAAGTCCTGCTGCAGGGCCGGGTCGGTCATCGCGTTGCCGCCGTACTTGATGACCAGCGTCTTGCCGTGGAACTTGCGGATGTAGGGCAGTGCCTGGGCCAGGATCTCGGCCTGGTCGCGCGGGGTGATGTGGCGCAGGTCGTGCGCAGCGGGCACATCGGTCGGGCCGGTGGAGTTGCTCATGGTCGGGGCCGGGCGTGGGATGGCGGAATTGTAGGAGGCGGCTCCGCGGGTGCGCGCCGGCCGCACAGGGAACTTGCGCCGCCGGCCGGGGTCCGAATCTGCACGAGTTGCCGCTACAGTGGCAGCCGTTCGCCTGGAGGGACCCCGTCGCATGGACCGCAAGCGCTTCATCACCACCGCCGCCGTGCTGGCCGCCGGCGCCCTCGCGCTGGCTGCCACGGCCTGGGCACAGACGCCCACCGCCGCCGGCGAGGTGACCAAGCTGGACAAGGCCGGCGGCCGCATCACGCTCAAGCACGGCGAGATCAAGAGCCTGGACATGCCGCCGATGACGATGGTCTTCCGCGTGCGCGATGCGCGCCTGCTGGACGGCGTGGCCGTCGGCGACCGGGTGCGCTTCACGGCCGAGAAGATCGAGGGCAACTACACGGTCACCTCGATCGCCAAGGCGCCCTGAGGCCTGCCCGGCGCACCCGGCGCGTCGCCCATGCGACGCGCGCGGGCAAGGCGCCCGACTAGCATGCCGGCTCCGCCGTCCACCGAGGAGCCGCCATGTCCGTGAACGCCGCACAGGCCGAGACCGTCAACCACCAGCTGCGCCTGGCCGCGCGCCCGCAGGGCCTGCCCGGGCCCGAGTGCTGGCAGTTCACGCAGGAACCAGTGCCCGTGGCGCCGGAAGGCGGCATCGTCGTGCGCGTGCGCGCGCTGTCGCTGGACCCGGCGATGCGCGGCTGGATGAACGAGGGCCGCAGCTACATCCCGCCGGTGGGCCTGGGCGAGGTCATGCGCGCCGGCGGCGTGGGCACCGTGGTCGCGTCCAAGCACCCCGGCTTCGCGGTCGGCGACGCCGTCAGCGGCGGCACCGGCGTGCAGGAATGGTGGGCCGGCGACGCGAAGGCGGTGCAGCGCGCCGGCTTCGCGAGGATCGACCTGGCGCTGGGCAGCTGGAGCCAGTGGCTCAACGTGCTGGGCATGCCCGGCATGACCGCCTACTTCGGCCTGATGGACGTCGGCCAGCCGAAGGCCGGCGAGACGCTGGTCGTCAGCGGCGCGGCCGGCGCGGTCGGCCAGACCGTCGGCCAGCTCGCCAAGCTGAAGGGCCTGCGCGTGGTCGGCATCGCCGGCGGGCCGGCCAAGTGCGACTGGGTCGTCCGCGAACTGGGCTTCGACGCCTGCATCGACTACAAGGCGCCGGCGCCTGAGGGTGCCACGCGCTGGGACCCGGTGCGCGAGGGCCTGAAACAGCACTGCCCCGACGGCGTGGACGTCTATTTCGACAATGTCGGCGGCGAGATCCTCGACACCGTGCTGGCGCGCATCCGGCGCGGTGCGCGCATCGTGATCTGCGGCGCGATCAGCCAGTACAACAACACCGAGGGCATGCAGGGCCCGAAGAACTACATGAGCCTGCTCGTCAACCGCGCGCGCATGCAGGGCATGGTGGTGTTCGACTACGCCGAGCGCTACCCCGAGGCCATCGCCGAGATGGCCGCGCACCTGAAGGCCGGTCGCATGACGAGCCGCGAGGACGTGGTCCGCGGCGGCGTGGCGGCCTTCCCGCAGGCGCTGCTCGGCCTGTTCAAGGGCAGCAACTTCGGCAAGCTGGTGCTGCAGGTCGCCGACGACTGACGCGCGGCCGGCTCAGGTCGCCGGCACCACCGCCGCCGGCGGCCGCCGCCGGCTCACCCGCCACAGCAGCCACACCACGATCGCCAGGTTGAGCAGGTTCCAGGCCACGCCGTTGACGAAGGCGGCCTGGTAGCTGCCGGTGAGGTCGAAGACCTTGCCCGACAGCCAGCCGCCCAGCGCCATGCCGAGCAAGGTGCTGGTCAGCACCAGGCCCACCCGCGTGCCGGCCTCGGCGGGCGGGAAATGCTCGCGCACGATGATCGCGTAGCTGGGCACGATGCCGCCCTGGAACAGCCCGAACAGCGCCGAGATCACGTACAGCGAGACGAGGCTGTCGAAGGGGATGAACAGCAGCAGCGCCAGCCCCTGCAGCACCGAGCCCAGCAGCAGCGTGCGCAGCCCGCCGATGCGGTCGCAGATCATGCCGCTGACGAGCCGGCTGACGATGCCCGCGGCCAGCATCAGCGAGAGCATCTCCGCGCCGCGCGCCGCCCCGAAGCCGAGGTCGCTGCAGTAGGCCACGATGTGCACCTGCGGCATCGACATCGCCACGCAGCAGGCCACGCCGGCGATGCACAGCAGCACCTGGGCCTGGTTCATCGTCAGCCCGAAGGGCCGCGTGGACGGCATCGCGCTGCGCGCATGCGTGGCCGGGGCCGCCGCGGCCGCAGGCGGGCGCGGGCGCAGCGCCAGCGCCAGCAACGGGATCGTGACCACGCTGAAGACCGCCAGGCCGAGGTAGGCGCTGCGCCAGCCGGCGCTCTCCACCACCTGCTGCACGATGGGCGGCCAGATCGCGCCGGCCAGGTAGTTGCCGCTGGCGCAGATGGCCACCGCGATGCCGCGCCGGCGCACGAACCACAGCGAGGTGTCGGCGACCAGCGGCGCGAAAGTGGCCGAGCAGCCGACCAGCCCGATCAGCAGCCCGTGCGCGAGCGCGAAGCCGAGCACGCTGTCGGCCGCCGCGGCGGTCGCGAAGCCGGCGCCCAGCCCGACGGCGCCGATCAGCACCGGCACCATCACGCCGTAGCGGTCGGCCAGCCGGCCCATCAGCACGCCGCCGACGCCGAAGCCGATCATCAGCAACGTGTAGGGCAGCGAGGCGTCCGAGCGCTGGACCCCGAACTCGGCCTGCACCGCCGGCAGCACGACCGCGACGACGTACATGCCCGCCGAGCCGATCGTCATCAGCGCCAGCACGGCGACCAGCCGCCACCAGGCGTAGCGCGAATCGGCGCCCTGGGCGGCAGACTCCATGTCGGGCCGTGCGCCGGGGCCCGGGCTCAGGACTTGCCGACGCCCTCGAGCATCTGCGTCAGCACGCGCTGCACGCCCTGCTGCAGCATGTCGCGCAGCACGGTCACCTTCTCGTCGGGCGCCAGCGAGTTCCAGGGGTTGCTCAGGTCCTCGTCGCGGCGGCCGGTGATCGTGCGGTACTCGCGCAGGTCCTGCTGCGCGAGGATGTCGCCGCTGACGGCATCCATCAGCTGCAGCCGCACCAGCGCGTGCGGGCCGAGGAAGCCGCGCCCGGACAGGCCGGTGTCCAGGTTGACCATCGGCGTGCTGTTGTCCAGGTAGAAGCCCACGCCCTCGACGCCGACGCGGCCTATCGTGTGGCCCGCCAGCACCGGGAAGGCCGAGTCGCCGCGCGCTCGCGTGATGATCAGCAGGTGGCTGAGCCGGTTCGGGCCGATCGTGCCGACCATCCAGCCCGGCAGCTCGGCGCGGCGCGCGCCGTCCGCCAGCGCCCGCTGGTCGGTCGTGCTCAGCACCTGCGTGGCGCGGAAGTTGAACAGCTGGGCCTGCGGGCGCTGCGCGGCGAAGGCCGCCGCCGCGCCGCGCAGCGCGGCCTGGTCGAAGCCGCTGCCGCTGACGACGAGCGACTCGCGTGCCTTGCGCTCGATGCGCGTGTCGCTGGTGTCGGCCGGCTGCGTGACGTCCACCGCATCGCCGAGCAGGCTGAAGACGCCGACGCGGGCGATGGCGGCCGACGCCGGCGCCGATGCCGGCGAGCCCGCCGGCTGTGCGTGGGCGGGCAGGGCCGCGGCAGCCAGCACGGCAGCCAGCGCCGTGGCCAGCGCCGTGGCCAGCGCAGCGAGCCCGGCGCGGCGGCTGAAGGCTTGTCGCATCCTGTCGTTCTCCCTGGAGGACGGGCTCAGAAGTGTATGCCGCGCATCATCTGCTGCAGCGCGATGGCCTCGGGGCTGAGCTGCGGCTTGGCGCCCTTCTCGCCCTTGGCCGCCTCGCTGTCGGGGAACATGCGGAAGCTGGTGTTCATCACGATCTGCGCGATGCGCGGCGCCGCGGCGTGCAGCAGCTCGCCGGTGATGCCCAGACGGGTGGCGATGCGCACCGGCTTGCTGATGCAGGCCTGCGCGATCATCTCCGCGGCCTCCTCGGGGCTCAGCGTGGGCACGTTCTGGTAGATCTTGGTCGGCGCGATCATCGGCGTGCGCACCAGCGGCATGTTGATGGTCGTGAAGGTCACGCCCATGTCCGCGTACTCGCTGCTGGCGCAGCGCGTCCAGGCGTCCAGCGCGGCCTTGCTCGCGACGTAGGCGGAGAAGCGCGGCGCGTTGGTCAGCACGCCGATGGAGCTGATGTTGACGACATGGCCGCGGCGCTTCTTGACCATGCCCGGCAGCAGGCCCAGCGTGACGCGCAGGCAGCCGAAGTAGTTCAGCTGCATCGTGCGCTCGAAGTCGTGGAAGCGGTCGTAGCTGCTCTCGATGGCGCGCCGGATGCTGCGCCCGGCGTTGTTGATCAGGAAGTCCACGCCGCCGTGCTCGCGCTCCAGCGCCTCGACGAACTCCCGGCAGCCGGCCTCGTCGGCGATGTCCACGCTGTAGCTGAACACCCGGGCGTCCTTGCCGGCGTGCTCGCGGATCTCCTTCACGGCCTCGGCCAGCTTGTCCTCGCCGCGTGCGCAGATGATGGTCACCGCGCCGGCCTCGGCGAACTTCTTCGCCGCCGCCAGGCCGATGCCCGAGCTGCCGCCGGTGACCAGCACGACCTTGCCGCCGACCGTGCCCTTGAGGCTGCGGTCGATGAACAGGTCGGGGTCCAGGTGGCGTTCCCAGTAGTCCCACAGCACCCAGGCATAGTCGTGCAGGTTGGGGCACTCGATGCCGCTGCCCTGCAGCGCCTTGTCCAGTTCGCGCCGGTCGTAGCGCGTGGGCCAGTTCAGGAAGGTCAGGATGTCCTCGGGCAGCCCCAGGTCCTTCATCACCGCGGCGCGGATGCGGCGCACCGGCGCCAGCGCCATCAGGCCCTTCTTCACGCTCCTGGGGATGAAGCCCAGCAGCGCCGCGTTGACGAACAGGTTCATCTTCGGCGCGTGCGCGGCCTTGCCGAAGATGTCCAGCACGTCGCCGACGCGGTAGCCCTGCGGGTCGACGAGCTGGAAGCACCGGCCCTGGATGTCGGCCTTGCCGTGGCTGATGTGGTCTATGCAGGCGACGACGAAGTCCACCGGCACGATGTTGATGCGCCCGCCCTCGATGCCCACCGCCGGCATCCACGGCGGCAGGATCTGGCGCATGCGCTGGATCAGCTTGAAGAAGTAGTACGGCCCGTCGACCTTGTCCATCTCGCCGGTCTTGCTGTCGCCGACGACGAAGGCCGGTCGGTAGACCGTCCACGGCACCTTGCACACCTTGCGCACGATCTTCTCGCTCTCGTGCTTGGTCATGAAGTACGGGTGCTCGAGGTTCTCGGCCTCCTCGAACATGTCCTCGCGGAACACGCCCTCGTACAGGCCGGCCGCGGCGATGCTGCTGACGTGGTGCAGGTGCCTGGCTTCGACGGCCTTCGCGAACTCGACCAGGTTGCGCGTGCCCTCGACGTTGATGCGGATCTGCGACTCCTCGTCCGCCGACAGGTCGTACACCGCCGCCAGGTGGTACACCGCATCGACCTGGCCCTTCAGGGCCTTCAGCGTGTCGGCGGCCACGCCCAGCTTCTTCTGCGTGAGGTCGCCGGCGACGGCGATGGCGCGCGCCTTGGACACGCCCCAGTACTTGAGCAGCTCGTCGACCTTGCCCTCGCTGCCCGGGCGCAGCAGGAAGTGCACGGTGCTGCCGCGCCGCGCGAGCAGGGCCTTGACGAGACGCTTGCCGATGAAGCCGGTGGCCCCGGTGACGAAATACTGCATCGTGGATCCCCTCTCGGTCGGTTGGCCGCCGCGGGCCGGGGCCGCTCGGGGCCCCCGCTGCGGCGAGGTGTCGCTCGCGGCGAGCATAGAGCCGTCTCACTAGAGATTTAGGCTGCGCGCCCCAGGGGGGAACCCTATATTGCCGTCACGGCACCGGGCCGCACCGGCCGGGCGCCGACCGAGAACCGAACGCCGACGCCGCATCACGGCAACCGCCACCGCACCCGACACCCCTCAAGAAGGACATACCCATGGTCAAGAAGATCAAGAGCGCCGCCACCGGCAGCCGCACCGCCGCCGACGCCGGGCTGCTGGACAGCCACCTCGCCGGCGCCGTCAAGGACTCGGCCCAGCAGATCTGGCTGGCGGGCATGGGGGCCTTCGCCAAGGCGCAGGCCGAGGGCGGCAAGGTCTTCGAGGCCCTGGTCAAGGAAGGCATGAACCTGCAGAAGAAGACGCAGGGCCTGGCCGAGGACAAGATCAACGAGGTCACCGGCAAGATGAGCGCGATGGCCGGCACCGTGACCGCCAAGGCGGGCCAGAACTGGGACAAGCTGGAAGCCATCTTCGAGCAGCGCACCGCCAAGGCGCTGGCCAAGCTGGGCGTGCCGACGGCCAAGGACGTCGAGTCGCTGACCGGCCGCGTCGATGCGCTGGCCGCCGCGGTGGCGAAGCTCGCGAAGGCCGACGGCGCCAAGCCGGCCGCGCGCCGCGCCGCGCCGGCGAAGAAGGCGGCCGCGCCCGCCACGGCGGCGGCCAAGGCCCCGGCCAAGCGCGCCCGCAAGGCCGCCTGAGCCCGGATGCGCCACCGCGCGCCGGCAGGCGCCTGGTCGACGAAGGGGCGCCGAGGGCGCCCCTTTTTGCGGACCGTTCCGCCCACAGCCGATACCGACCGCCCATGACCACCCGCGCCTCCTCCGCCCCCAACGCCGCCGGCCACCGCCGCGGTGCCGCGAAGCCGCGCATCGGCCTGGCGCTGGCCGGTGGCGGGCCGCTGGGCGCGATCTGGGAGATCGGTGCGCTGTGCGCGCTGGAGGAAGCCGTTCCCGGGCTGGACTTCAACGCGCTGGATGGCTATGTCGGCGTCTCGGCGGGCAGCTTCGTTGCCGCCGGGCTGGCCAACGGCCTGACGCCGCGCCAGCTGGCCACCTCCTTCATCGAGAACGCCGGGCCGAAGCGCGACATCGTGCGGCCGACGCTGTTCATCCGCCCGGCCTTCGACGAATTTGCCGGCCGCCTGGCGCGCCTGCCCGGCCTGGTGGTGCAGGCGGCCTGGGTCGGCGCGACGCGCCGCCGCTCTCTGCTGGCCGCGCTGGAGCGGCTGGGCCGTGCGCTGCCGGCGGGCCTGTTCAGCAACGCGCCGCTGCAGGCCGAGCTCAGGCGTGTGTTTGCCGCGCCCGGGCGCAGCGACGATTTCCGCACGCTGCACCGCGCCAGCGGCCGCCGCCTCGTGCTGGTGGCCACCGACCTGGACAGCGGGCAGGCGGCGCCCTTCGGGCTGCCGGGCTTCGACCATGTGCCGATCTCTCAGGCGGTGGCCGCCAGCGCGGCGCTGCCGGGGCTGTTTCCGCCGGTGGCGATCAACGGCCGCTGGTACGTGGACGGTGCGCTGAAGAAGACGCTGCACGCGCGCGTGCTGCTGGACCAGGGCATCGACCTGCTGCTGTGCCTGAACCCGCTGGTGCCCTTCGATGCCGGGCACGCCACGCCGCACCGCGTGGCGGCCGGCGGGCGCATCCCGCGGCTGGTGGACGGCGGGCTGCCGGTGGTGCTGTCGCAGACCTTCCGCTCGCTGATCCACTCGCGGCTGGAGCTGGGCATCAAGGGCTACGAGGCCAGCCACCCGGGCACCGACATCCTGCTGCTGGAGCCCGACCAGCGCGACCCCGAGATCTTCCTGGCCAACGTCTTCGGCTATGCGCAGCGCCGTTCGCTGGCCGAGCATGCCTACCGCCACACGCGCGCCGACCTGCGCTCGCGGCGCAGCAGCGTGGCCGCGCTGCTGGCGCGCCACGGCCTGGCGCTGGACCACGCGGTGCTCGACGACCCGCACCGCACGCTGCTGGCGCGCCGGCGCGCGCCGGTGCAGTCCACCGCGACCCATGCGCTGACGCGGCTGGACGAAGTGCTGCGCGACCTGGAGCGCACGCTGGCGCTGCGCTGATGCGCAAGGGCGTTCGCTCGTCTGGAAACCGCCGTTCGCGCTGAGCTTGTCGAAGCGCTGGTGGTCCTCGGTGCTTCGACAGGCTCGGCCCGGACGGACGCCTGAACGACCCAACGCGATTCGGCCTGGGCCGCCCGCGGCGCCGGCGTGGCATGGGTCACGCCCGCAGTGCGGCCGGCGCGGCCCCGGGCGCATTCAAGCGGCGGCCGCGAACGGCCGATAACCGGGCATTCCGGAGTACGCTGCCATGACCCAGCCGCCCAGCCCCCGCGACCCCGGCCACGACCGCCTGCGTGGCCGGCTGATGCAGCAGTCGCTGACGGCGCTGCTGGACCGCGTGCGCGGCGCACGCGACGTGCTGCCGCACCTGGCGGCGCTGGAGCATGCGCTCGGCGAGCGCGGCACCTCGGCGATCGGCGCCATCGCACCGCAGCACCTGACGCGCATCTGCTCGCAGCTGTCCAGCCTGCCCCTGCCCGAGAGCGACCAGCCGCTGCAGGACCTGCAGGAGCGGCTGCTGCGCGCGCTGGAGGCCAGCCGCCGACCGATGGCCGAGCCGGGCTTCGACCCCGAGCGCACGGTCGTCATCCGCGAGATCAGCCACAGCGAATTCATGGCCGCCGCGGCCGAGCAGGGCGGCACGCCGCGCTGAGCGGCACCGCGCGCCAGGGGCCATTCAGTCGCCCAGGTAGCGCGCCTGCAGGTGCGCCTTGAAGTGCGCCGGGTTCAGCGGCTCGCCGCTGGCGCGGCGCGCCAGCTCGTCGGTGGTCCAGCGGCTGGCCTGGCTCCAGATGTTCTCGCGCAGCCAGTCGAAGACCGGCGCCAGGTCGCCGCCGCCGATGCGCGCGTCCAGGTCGGGCATCGCGCGGCGCATCGCGGCGAACCACTGCGCCGAATACATCGCGCCCAGCGAGTAGCAGGGGAAGTAGCCGAACAGCGCCTCGGGCCAGTGCACGTCCTGCAGCGGGCCGTCCTTGAAGTTGCCGCGCGTGTCCACGCCCAGCAGCTCCATCATCTTGGCGTCCCACAGCGCCGGGATGTCCTCGGGCTCGATCTCGCCCTCGATCAAGGGGCGCTCGATCTCGTAGCGCAGGATGATGTGCGCCGGGTAGGTCACCTCGTCGGCGTCGACGCGGATGTGGCCCGGCTTCACGCGCGTGAGCAGCCGGTGCAGGTTCTGCGGCGCGAAGGCGGGCTGCTCGCCGAAGGCCTCGCGCACCAGTGGCGCGAGCCGGTTGACGAAGCCGGGGTGGCTGCCGAGCTGCATCTCGAAGCTCAGGCTCTGGCTCTCGTGCAGCGCGGCCGAGCGCGCCTCGGCCACCGGCTGGCCCAGCCAGTCGCGCGGCAGGTTCTGCTCGTAGCGACCGTGGCCGGTCTCGTGGATCGTGCCCATCAGGCTGGACAGGAACTCGTCGTCGCGGAAGCGCGTGGTCATGCGCACGTCCTCGGGCACGCCGCCGCAGAACGGGTGCGTGCTGACGTCCAGGCGGCCGGCCTCGAAGTCGAAGCCGAGCAGCCGCACGACCTTCTCGCACAGCGCACGCTGCGCGGCCAGAGGGAACGGGCCCACCGGGTCGATGGCCGGGCGCGCCGCCTGGTGTGCCAGCACGCGCTGGATCAGCCCAGGCAGCCACTGCCGCACCTCCCCGAAGACGCGGTCGAGCTGCGCGCTCGTCATGCCGGGCTCGAAGCGGTCCATCATCGCGTCGTACTTCGCGAGGCCGGTCTGCTGCGACAGCAGCGCCGCCTCCTCGCGCGCGAGCTTCAGCACCTCGCGGAAGTTGGCGACGAAGCCGGCCCAGTCGTTGGCGGGGCGCTGGCGCCGCCAGGCATGCTCGCAGCGCGCGGTGGCCATGCGCGTGCGCTGCACCAGCGACTCGGGCAGCGCGTTGGACAGCCGCCACTGGCGCTGCATCTCGCGCAGGTTGGCGCGCTGCCAGTCGTCCAGGGGCTCCTGCTCGGCGCGTTCGAGCTGCCCCGGCAGCGCCGGGTCGGTGACCATGCGGTGCAGCAGCGCGGCCATCTCGGCCATCGCCGCGGCGCGCGCCTCGTTGGCCTTGGGCGGCATGTTGGCGGCCTGGTCCCAGCCGGCGATGGACTGGAGGTGACCCAGGCGGTGCAGGCGGCCCCAGGTGCCGGCCAGCGTGTCGTAGGTGGGGGTGGCGGTGGTCATCGTCGCGGACGTTTCGTTGCAGCCGCGCATTGTCGCGTGGCCGGCTTGCGGCGCGTTGCGGACCTTGCACTCCTGCCCAGGGAGACCGCCGTTCGCGCTGGGCCTGTCGAAGCGCCCGCTCGCGCCGCTCGCGCCGAGCCTGTCGAAGCGCACGTGGTCCTCGGGGCTTCGACAAGCTCAGCCCGAACGGCTGGATGGGGCGCCTCGCCCGCCCGCCAAGCGCCGCAAGCAGCCACCAGCCCTCCGGACCCGCCCAGCGCTCAGGGCGTGATCGCCCCCGGTGACGCCCACATCAGCGCACCGACATAGAACAGGTAGCGCAGGAACTTGCCGATGGCCATGTAGGCCACGCACGGCCAGAACGGCAGCCGCAGCCAGCCGGCCACCGCGCACAGCGGGTCGCCGACGAAGGGCAGCCAGGACAGCAGGCAGGCCGGCGGGCCCCAGCGGCCCAGCCAGGCCAGCGCGCGCTGCTCGTGCGCGGGCCGCGCCTCGTGGTGCGTGATCGCCTCGTAGGCCTTCTCGGCGCCGTAGCCCATCCAGTAGGTGATGGCGCCGCCCGCGGTGTTGCCCGCGGTGGCCACCAGCAGCGCCGGCCAGAACAGGTCGGGGTTGAGCTTCACGAGCCCGAAGACCGCCGGCACGCTGGCCATCGGCAGCAGCGTGGCCGAGACCAGCGAGACGACGAAGACGGTCGCCAGCCCGTACTGCGGCAAGGCCAGGGCGGTCAGCAGGTCGTGCAGCCAGGCTTCCATCGTGCGGGCGCATTATGGGCAGCGCCGCGCCGACCCCGCCGTGCGCCGGGCCGCCGGGGCCGGCCGCTGGCTATACTCCTGCCTCTTTTTTCGGCAGCCCACCTCACGCCCATGCGCCTCGGTGCCCTCGAGCTGCCGAACCGTCTCTTCGTCGCGCCGATGGCCGGCGTCACCGACCGGCCCTTCCGCATGTTGTGCCGTCGCCTGGGTGCCGGCTATGCGGTCAGCGAGATGGTCACGAGCCGGCGCGAGCTGTGGGCCTCGCTGAAGACCTCGCGCCGCGCCGACCACGCCGGCGAGCCGGCGCCGGTGGCGGTGCAGATCGCCGGCGTCGACCCGGCGGAGATGGCGGACGCCGCGCGCTACAACATCGACCGCGGCGCCGGCGTCATCGACATCAACATGGGCTGCCCGGCCAAGAAGGTCTGCAGCAAGTGGGCCGGCTCGGCGCTGATGCAGGACGAGGCGCTGGCGCTGGCCATCGTCGAGGCCGTCGTCGCAGCCTGCGCACCGCAGGGCGTGCCGGTGACGCTGAAGATGCGCAGCGGCTGGCGCGCCGACCGGCGCAATGCGCTGGCGCTGGCGCGCGGCGCCGAGGCCGCCGGCGTGGCCATGGTCACGATCCACGGCCGCACCCGCGAGCAGGGCTACGGCGGCCACGCCGAGCACGACACGGTGGCCGCGGTGAAGGCGGCGCTGCGCATCCCGGTGGTGGCCAACGGCGACATCACGGGCCCCGAGCGCGCCGCCGAGGTGCTGCGCGCCACCGGCGCCGATGCGCTGATGATCGGCCGCGCGGCGATGGGCCGGCCGTGGATCTTCCGCGAGATCGCGCACTACCTCGCCACCGGCGAGAAGCTGCCGCCGCCGGCCACCGCGGAGGTGCGGCGCTGGCTGACCGAGCACCTGCACGACCACTATGCGCTCTACGGTGAGTACACCGGCGTGCGCAGCGCGCGCAAGCACATCGGCTGGGCGGTGGCCGCGCTGCCCGGCGGCGAGGCCTTCCGCCAGCGCATGAATGCCATCGAGGACTGCGCCACGCAGTGGCGCGCGGTGGACGACTATTTCGCCGGGCTGGCGGACCGCCACGAGCGCCTGCCGGCGCTCGAAACCGCGCCATCGGCCCCCGCCAACGACGCACGGGCGCTGGAGGCGGCATGACGCGCAAGGCCATCGCCGAGAGCGTGCGCGCCAGCGTGGAGCAGTATTTCCGCGACCTGCGCGGCACCGAGCCGCACGACCTGCACGCGCTGTTCCTGGCCGCCGCCGAGAAGCCGCTGCTGGAGGTGGTGATGCAGCAGGCCGAGGGCAACCAGAGCCGCGCCGCCGACTGGCTGGGCATCAACCGCAACACGCTGCGCCGCAAGCTGCTCGAACACCGACTCTGCAAGTGAAGCACCGATGAGCACCCCGAACCCGACGGCCACCGCGCTGATCTCCGTCTCCGACAAGACCGGCATCGTGGACTTCGCGCGTGCGCTGGCCGCCGCCGGCGTGCGGCTGCTGTCCACCGGCGGCACGGCGCGGCTGCTGGCCGACGCGGGCCTGGCCGTCACCGAGGTCGCCGACGTCACCGGCTTTCCGGAAATGCTGGATGGCCGCGTGAAGACGCTGCACCCGCGCATCCACGGCGGCCTGCTCGCGCGCCGCGACCGGCCCGAGCACCTGGCCGCGCTGCGCGAGCACGGCATAGCCACGATCGACCTTCTCGTGGTCAACCTGTACCCCTTCGCGAAGGCCACCGCGCGCGCCGACTGCACGCTGGAGGACGCGATCGAGAATATCGACATCGGCGGCCCGGCGATGCTGCGCGCGGCGGCCAAGAACTGGGCCGACGTGACGGTGCTGATCGACCCGGCCGACTATGCGCAGGTGCTGGACGAGCTCGGCGCCGGCGGCGTGACGCGGCGCACGCGCTTCGCGCTGGCGGCCAAGGTCTATGCGCACACGGCGGCCTACGACGGCATGATCGCCGGCTACCTCTCGGCGCTGGCCGAGGGCGCCGAGCAGCAGCCCGGCGAGGTGCCCGCGCGCGCGGAGTACCCCGCCACCTGCACGCTGCAGCTCACCCGCACGCAGACGCTGCGCTACGGCGAGAACCCGCACCAGAGTGCCGCCTTCTACCGCGACGCCGCGCCGGCGCCGGGCTCGCTGGCCCTGTGGACGCAGCTGCAGGGCAAGGCGCTGAGCTACAACAACATCGCCGACGCCGACGCGGCCTGGGAATGCGTGAAGACCTTCGACGCGCCGGCCTGCGTCATCGTCAAGCATGCCAACCCCTGTGGCGTGGCCGTCGGCGCCAGCCTCGTGGAGGCCTACCAGAAGGCCTGGCAGACCGACCCGACCTCGGCCTTCGGCGGCATCATCGCCTTCAACCGGCCGCTGGACGAGGCCACGGCGCGCCAGATCGGCGACAACCGGCAGTTCGTCGAGGTCATGATCGCGCCCGAGGTGACGCCCGCCGCGCGCGCGGTGCTGGCGCCCAAGCAGAACCTGCGCGTGCTGGAGGTGCCGCTGCCGGCCGCGGCCGGCGCCAATGCGCTGGACCTCAAGCGCGTGGGCGGCGGCATGCTGCTGCAGTCGCCCGACACCAAGAACGTGGCGGCGGGCGAGCTGCGCGTCGTCACGAAGCTGGCGCCGACGCCGGCGCAGATGGACGACCTGATCTTCGCCTGGAAGGTCGCCAAGTACGTCAAGAGCAACGCCATCGTCTTCTGCGCCGGCGGCATGACGCTGGGCGTGGGCGCCGGGCAGATGAGCCGCATCGACAGCGCGCGCATCGCCTCCATCAAGGCCGGCAACGCCGGCCTCGCGCTGCAGGGCTCGGCGGTGGCCAGCGACGCCTTCTTCCCGTTCCGCGACGGGCTGGACGTGGTCGTCGACCACGGCGCGGCCTGCGTGATCCAGCCCGGCGGCAGCGTGCGCGACGACGAGGTCATCAAGGCCGCCGACGAACGCGGCATCGCGATGGTCTTCACCGGCACGCGGCACTTCCGGCACTGAGCGTCGCTGCCGCTTCGACCTGCGATGGCCTTCCTGCCGCGCGACTTCGCGATCCCCGACGCGCCCGCGACGGACGAATTCCTGCTCACGCCGCTGGGCGTGGAGCACCTGGTGCTGGACTACGACGCGGTGATGAGCAGCCGCGAACGGCTGTGGCAGCTGTTCGGCGCGGCCTGGGGCTGGCCGGCGGCGGACCTGACGCTGATGCAGGACCTGGTGGACCTGGGCTGGCACCGCAAGGAGTTCCAGCTGCGCCGCTCGTTCAACTGGGCGGTGCTGCGGCCCGACCGCGGCGAGCTGCTGGGCTGCTGCTACATCGACCCGCCCGAGACCGACGGCTTCGATGCCGAGGCGTACTACTGGGTGCGCAGCGACCGCATCGCCAGTGGTCTGGAGGAGCGTGTCGGCGCCACGTTCCGCGCCTGGATCGCCGGCGCGTGGCCGTTCACCCGCGTGGCCTTCCCGGGGCGCGACCAGCCCTGGTAGGGCGGCGCCGGGCGCGCCTCACCCGGCGCCCGGGTCCCACAGCAGCGCCAGCGCCAGCGCCGCCAGCGTGACCGGCTCGCGCAGCGCATCGCCCGCCGCCGGGCGCCACAGCCGCGGCGGGTTGCCGTTGACCTCCAGCGCGCCGACGTCGCGCCCGCCGTGGCTGAACACATAGCCGATCGGCTGCGCCAGCGGCAGCGACGAGCCCTCGATGCGGTGCACCGAGCGCAGCTCGATCTGCACCCCGCCGGCGCTCAGCACGCCGCGGCGTTCGTTCCGCGTGCCGGCGCCGGCGCCTGCGAAGCCGCCGGGGTCCGAGAGGCGCAGCACCGCGTCGCTGCCGCGCCAGGTGCAGACCAGCTCGAAGGGCTGCGCGCGGCTCTGGACGACACCGACGGTCAGCTCGGCCTGGCGGCCGCGGCACGAGGCCGCGACCTCGCTGCCGTCGGCGCGCGTGAGCGTGTAGCGCACGTCGGCGCTGCTGCGCACCCAGGTCTCGAAGAGCGCGAGGCGGTCGCCGCGGCGCTCGAAGCGGCCTTGTGCGTCGCCCAGCCGGAAGCTGCCGCTGCGGCCGCCGCCGATGCCCTGCACCGGCTCGGGCGCAGCGGCGGCCAGCGCCGGCGGCAGCTGCATCTGGGCGGGGCGGATCGCGGCGCAGCCGGTGGCGAGCAGCGCCGTGCCGGCCAGCAGGGCCGCGAGTGCGGCAGGGGGTCGGGTGTTCGGGAGCGGTCGGGACATGGTCGGGCAACGGGGTGTCGGGACGTCGGGGTGCGTGGCGTGCGGGCATCGTGCACGGCCGAGAGCATGCCGCAGTGGCCGCTGCCCTGCAGACGCGGGGCGACGAACCCGCGGCGCGCGCCGACGGACGCACGTTGCCGCGCCGCGAGCGGCCGCCGTGGCCCCCGTGGGCTAGCATCCGCCGCATGACCCGCGCCGACATCGCCGGCCTCGTGCTCGCCTTCATCGCCCGCCTGGTCACTCGCGCGCAGGGCCACTGGAAGGGCTGCCCGCCGAAGGCCGAGCAGCGCATCTATTTCGCCAACCACCAGAGCCACCTGGACTGGGTGCTGATCTGGGCCGCGCTGCCGCGCGAGCTGCGCGCGACGACGCGGCCGATCGCGGCGCGCGACTACTGGACCTCCAGCCGCCTGAAGGAATGGCTGACGACCGAGGTCTTCCACGCCGTCTACGTCAACCGCCAGCGCAGCGACGACCAGGACCCGCTGGAGCCGCTGGTCGCGGCGCTGAGGAGCGGCGACTCGCTGGTCATCTTCCCGGAGGGCACGCGCAGCGCCAAGGGCGAGCCGCAGCCCTTCAAGAGCGGCCTGTACCACCTGGCCGAGCAGTTTCCGGACGTGCAGCTGGTGCCGGCCTGGATCGACAACGTGCAGCGCGTGATGCCCAAGGGCGAGGTCGTCCCGGTGCCCATCTTGTGCACCGTGACCTTCGGCGCGCCCATCGCGCTGGTGCCCGGCGAGGACAAGCGCAGCTTCCTCGCGCGTGCGCGCGATGCGGTGCTCGCCTTGCGGCCGGCGGCCGCCTGACCCATGGGCGCGCTGCGTGACCTGAGCACGGACCAGCAGGTCGCGCTGCTGTTCGTGACGCTCTTCGGCGCGCTGCTGCTGGCCACCGTGATCGCGCTCGTGCTGGTGCTGCGCGACAGCGAGGACAGCGAGCGCAGCCGCCGCCTGGTGCGCGACCTGCGCGCGCTGTGGGTCGGCGCGGTGGTCTTCTGGGTGGCCTGGATCGCCGGGCCGGTGGGCGCGGGCATCGCCTTCGGGCTGTTCTCTTTCTTCGCGCTGCGCGAGTTCATCACGCTGGTGCACACGCGGCGCGGCGACCACCGCTAGCTGATCCTGGCCTTCTTCGTGGTGCTGCCGCTGCAGTACGTGATCGCCGGCGGGCGCTGGTTCGACCTGTTCACCGTCTTCATCCCGGTCTACGTTTTCCTGGCCATCCCGGTGGCCAGTGCGCTGGCCGGCGACCCGCAGCGCTTCCTGGAACGCAACGCAAAGATCCAGTGGGGCATCATGGTCTGCGTCTACGGCCTGAGCCACGCGCCGGCCCTGCTGCTGCTGGAGTTCCGCGGCCAGGAGGGGCGCGGCGCCTTCCTCGTCTTCTTCCTGGTCGTCGTCGCCGCGGTCGCGCAGATCGTGCAGGAGCTCGCCAGCCGCTGGCTGCGCCGCCGTCCGCTGGCGCGGCTCATCGACCGCTCGTTCTCGCTGCGGGCCTGGTGGGCCGGCGCCGCCGCGGCGGGGCTGGTCGGTGCGCTGCTGTACTGGATCACGCCGTTCAAGCCCTTCCAGGCGCTGGCCATGGGCCTGGTCGCCGGCGGCGCCGGCACGCTGGGCGAGCTGGTGATGCGCGCGCTGAAGAAGGACGCCGGCGTGCGCTACTGGGGCAACACCGCCAGCGTCACCGGCGCGGTGGGCCTGCTCGACCGCGTCGCGCCGCTGTGCTTCGCGGCACCGGTCTTCTTCCATTCGGTGCGCTGGTACTTCCGCGTATGAGCGCCGGCGTGCAGCGCATCCTGGGCATCGACCCCGGCCTGCAGCGCACCGGGTTCGGGGTCATCGAGTCGCGCGGCGCGCGGCTGGCGTACGTGGCCAGCGGCGTCATCAGCACCACCGAGGCGCCGCGCGGCGACCTGCCGGGGCGGCTGAAGATCATCTTCGACGGCGTGCGCGAGGTCGTGCAGCGCTATGCGCCGGACGCCGCTGCGGCGGAGATCGTCTTCGTCAACGTCAACCCCCAGAGCACGCTGCTGCTGGGCCAGGCACGCGGCGCCGCGCTGGCCGCGCTGGTGGCCAGCGGGCTGCCGGTGGCCGAGTACACCGCGCTGCAGATGAAGAAGGCGGTCGTCGGCCACGGCCTTGCCAACAAGTCCCAGATCCAGGAGATGGTGCGCCGGCTGCTCGTGCTGGCCGCCGCCCCGGGCCCGGACGCCGCCGATGCGCTGGGCATCGCGATCGCGCACGCCCATGCCGGCGCCTCGCTGGCCGTGCTGGCGCAGGCCACGCCGCTGGCACGCCGCGCCCATGCGGCCTACCGCAAGGGGCGCGCCTACTGAGGCGCACCGACCACCACCGAAGGAGCCCGCCATGACCCAACCCGTGCAGACCCGCTGGATCGACATCGCACCCGGCTGCGCCGGCTACCTGGCGCTGCCGCCGGCCGGCAGCGGGCCGGGCCTCGTGCTGTTCCAGGAGATCTTCGGCGTCAACGCGCACATCCGCGCCGTCGCCGAGCAGTACGCGCTGGACGGCTTCACGGTGCTGGCGCCGGACATGTTCTGGCGCCAGGCGTCGCGTGTGGAACTGGGCTACGAAGGCGAGCAGCGCGACCGCGGGCGCGCGCTGATGGGAGCGCTGCAACCGGAGCAGGTCCTGCAGGACATCGCCGCCGGCGTGGCCGAGCTGCGGGCCCTGCCGCAGTGCGCCGGCCGGGTCGGTGCCATCGGCTACTGCCTGGGCGGCCGCCTGGCCTACCTGGCCGCGGCGACTGCGGGCGTCGACGCCGCGGTGGCCTACTACGGCGGCGGCATCCACGGGCAGCTCGACCGCGCCGCGGCCATCCGCTGCCCGGTGCAGTTCCACTATGCCGGGCACGACGATCACATCCCGCCGGCCGCGGTGCAGCAGGTGCGCGAGGCCTTCGCCGGCCGTGCCGGCACCGAGGTTCACGTCTATCCCGGCTCGATGCACGGCTTCAACTGCTGGGCCCGCGGCTCGTACCACGCGCCGAGCGCGGCGCTGGCGCATGGGCGCAGCCTGCAGTTCCTGGCCGGCGCGCTGATGGACGCGGGCTGATCCGGCGTCCGCAAAGAAAAGCGCCCCGGGGTGGCCGGGGCGAAGGTCTCGGGGTGGAGACTCAGGAGTCGATCGGTAGATCGCGCCGGGGGGACGGCGCTTCGGGCAACGGGGGCGCTCAGGCGCGCGGCGCGCTGGCCTGGGCCAGCTGCTGGTGCGCGGCGGGTTCGGAGACGGCCAGCGTGTTGATGCCGCCCAGCGTGGCCAGCGTCAGCATCAGGGCCAGGGCCAGCGAGGCGATCTGCGGGCGGGTGCGGTCGGTGTTCATGGCGGGTGTCCTTTTCTTGGCTTGCGGTGTGTCGATGGGTGCACTGTAGGCAGCGGCCCGGCCCGGCACCAGCGCACTGCGACGACCGGCGGCGTGCGGGTGACGGACGGCGGCTGCGGCGGATGAACGGTCGGCGCCCTGGCGTGTCCAAGGGGCCGAAGCGGGCCCGCGAGGGGCCGCCGCCGCTGGCAGCCGGGGTGCCCGACTGCCAACAGGGGCGGCCCCGGCCGCTGGCCCGTGAATTGCTGGCACCCGGCAGGCGGCCGGCCCGCAAATGCGGTGTCTCCCGGACTTTTCTTCCCGCCTGCGGCTGTGGCAGTCTTTGCTTGAATGTGACGACCCCGTTCCTTCACCAAGGAGTCCCGGATGAGCCTCGAGACCGGTCTGGTCCCCGTATCGGCAAGCACGCTGCCGATCGCGCAGATGCGCTCGGTCTTCCGCGTCGGCGACGTCGAGCGCCGGCTCGACAAGCTGCCGCCGCGCGACCACGAGACGCTGCGCGCGACCTACGAGCGCATGCTCGAGAAGGGGCCGGAGCGCTTTCAGGTCAAGCCCAGCGGCCTGCCGGCGATGGAGCACCTGTACGACGAGCTGCCCAACTTCGGCGAGGTGCTGGACGACGTGCGGCGCCAGCTCGCGCTGTGCCAGGACAGCCGCGACGCGCTGGAGATCACGCCGATGCTGCTGCTGGGCCCGCCGGGCATCGGCAAGACGCACTTCGCGCGCGAGATCGCCAGGCTGCTGGGCACCGGGCTGGGCTTCATCAGCATGAGCAGCCTGACCGCGGGCTGGGTGCTCTCCGGCGCCTCCAGCCAGTGGAAGGGCGCGCGCCCGGGCAAGGTCTTCGAGACCCTGGTCGACGGCGCCTACGCCAACCCGGTGATGGTCGTCGACGAGATCGACAAGGCGCGCGCCGAGCACGCCTACGACCCGCTGGGCGCGCTGTACAGCCTGCTGGAGCACGACACCGCCGGCGCCTTCACCGACGAGTTCGCCGAGGTCGCCATCGACGCCAGCCAGGTCATCTGGGTGGCCACCGCGAACGACGAGCGCACGATCCCCGAGCCCATCCTCAACCGGATGAACGTCTTCGAGGTGCAGACGCCGGACCCGGACGCCGCGCGCACGATCGCGCTGCGCCTGTACCGCGGGCTGCGCGGCGAGCACGACTGGGGCCGCCGCTTCGACGAGGCGCCCACCGAGGCCGTGCTCGAGCGCCTGGCCGCGATGGCCCCGCGCGAGATGCGCCGCGCCTGGATGACGGCCTTCGGCAATGCGCGGCTGGCCGGCCGCGCCGCGATCGAGCTGGCCGACCTGCCCGACGCCTCGCCGCGGCGCTCGCCGATCGGCTTCGTGCAGTAGCGCGCGGAGCACCGCCCGGGCCCGGCGCCGCCGTCGGCGGCGCGCGCTGGCGAGAATCGGCGGCATGAAGTCGCTGTTTGCCGCCGGTCTGCTGGCCGTCCTCGCCACCCCGGGCCTCGCCGTCGACGCGCCGGCGCCACAGGCCGTCGGCGTCACCGAGACGAGCTT
>CAZUPH010000051.1:0-3622 GCA_964621995.1 uncultured Rubrivivax sp.
ATGGGTTCGGCAGCGGCGGGGCGGCATGGCGCGCGATGTTACGAGCGCGCCGCCGCGCCCGGTGGCCGCCGGGGCGCCGTCCGGTCCCGCAGCGCGGCACCGCGACGGGCCGCGGCCTCAGCTGCCGAGCCAGGCGCTCGCGTGCTGCCAGGTGTCGGCGCGGTGCGCGAAGCGCTGCACCAGGCCGGCGTCGTTGAAGTGGAACAGGTGGATCTCGTCGACCTCCACGACCTTGCGCCCGGTCTTGCGCACCGTGGCCTCGAAGTCGACCAGACCGACGACGAGCAGCCCGTCGGCGAGCTGGCGCGTGGGCTCGAAGCGGTGGAACTCGACGTTGGACAACAGCACGTCGAAGAAGCCCGGCATCGCGGCGCGGCCGCGGCGCGGCTGCAGCCAGGGCGTGGGGTTCGGCGGCTGGCCGTACTCCCATTCCACGTCCTCGGCCAGGCAGGCCAGGATGGCCGGGACGTCGCCGCGTCCGAAGGCGGCATAGATGTGGCGGACGGTCTCGATCGGGCTCATGCGGCGGTCTCCTCGGGGGTCGGTGACGGGGTTTGGGCGGCACGCCACCGCCGGCCCAGGCACGCGGCGGTGCTGCGGGTCCGGCGGTGGTTCGGGCATACGGCGCCGGCGGGCCGCCGGATGCAGCGCCGCCGGCACGATGACCCGCGGCGCGCCAGGGTCGGCTGCATCCGGCGCGCCGCCGGCCGCGCACACTGAGCGTGCACACCCTCGCCGACCTGCCCACCCCGGCCGGCCCTGTTCCGCCGGGCGGTGCTCTGCTAATGTGGCGGGATCCGCCGCCGCTGCGTCCGAGCCCCATGTGCCCCATGGCCACCCGTCCCCGCGCCACCCCGGGTGCGCCGCGGCCAGATCCGGACGGGCATGAAGCACGTGACGAGCGCGACACGCGCCTGGCCGCCCTGCTCGGTGCCGCGGCGCGCGGCGACACCACCGCCTTCGAGGCCTTCTACGACGCCACCTACGCCTATGCCCGCCTGATGGCGCGGCGCGTGCTGGCCGGCGGCGACACCGACGACCTGCTGGCCGATGCCTACTTCGAGGCCTGGCGCAAGGCCGCCGCCTTCGACGCCGCGCGCGGCAGCGCGGTGACCTGGCTGCTCACGCTGGTGCGCAGCCGCGCGCTGGACCTGCTGCGCCAGCGCGCCAGCCACCCCAGCGTCGGCGGCAGCGGGGGGCAGGGCGACGCCATCGAGGACGACACCGGCGCGGCCAGCGACGACGACCCCGGCGAACACCTGTGGCAGCGCGAGGCCGGCTCGCGGCTGCACGCCGCCGTGCAGTCGCTCTCGGCCGCCGAGCGCTGGGCGCTGGGCCTGGCCTACTGGCGCGAGATGAGTCATGCCGAGATCGCCGCGGCCACCGGCTGGCCGCTGGGCACCGTAAAGTCCCACCTGCTGCGCGCGCAGCACAAGCTGCGCGCGGCCCTGTCCCGATGAAGAAGTCCTCGCCCACCGCGCCCGGATCCGAGCTCGACGCCGACCTCGTCGCCGCGCTCGATGCGCTGCGCGAGCCCGCACCCGACCTCGAGGCCGACCCCGAGGCCGAACGCAGCCGCGAACGCGTGCGGCGGCGGCTGCTGCCGCGCATCGCGGCCGACAGCACCGAGCGCCACCTCACGCTGCCGGCCGCCGGCGCCGGCTGGCAGCCCTTCGGCGCGGGGCTTACGGTCAAGGTGCTCAACGAGGCCGACGGCGTGATGTCCTACCTGCTGCGCCTGGCCCCGGGCGCCGCGCTGCCGCCGCACCGCCACCCCATCGACGAGGAATGCGTCGTGCTGGAGGGCGAGATCTGCATCGGCACGCTGCGCATCGGCGCCGGGGACTACCACCTCGGGCGCCGCGACGTGCTGCACGACCGTCTGCACAGCCCCGGCGGCGCGCTGATCTTCCTGCGCGGCGCGGTGCCGGAGCCGGCGCAGCTGGTCTGAGACCCGCCGCCCCGCGCCGCGGCGGCGGCACTTCGCGACGGCATGGGGCGCTTCGTCGCCTGGCGCTGCCGGCCGCGCGGCCGGATGCGGCATGCTCGCGCCATGAGCGTCCCTGCCACCGCCCCCGCCGGCAAAGGCCCGCCGCTGCTGCACACGGCGCTGCAGGTGCAGGCCATCAGCCTGGGCGTGGCGGTGCTGCTGAAGCTGCTCGGCGCGCGCAGCTTCCCGACCGCGCTGCTGTACTCGGCGCTCATCGGCAACTGCATCTGGGTCCTGATCCACGGCGGCACCCACCTGCTGCAGCGTGCGCGCGGCGACCAGGGCTGGCCCGGCTGGGGCTGGATGCTGCCGCTGATCCTGGTCGGCGCCTTCGGCGGCTACGTGCTGGGCACGCTGCTGGCCGACCTGCTCACCGGCCACCGCAGCGCGCTGCCGCTGGCGCGCGGGCTGGCGGACTGGCGCGCCTGGGGCGGCATCGTGGCCATCACGCTGGCCGTCGCGCTGGCGGCCACCGGCTACTTCCACAGCCGCAGCCGGCTCGCGTCCAGCGAGGCTGCGGCCGCACAGCTGCAGCATCAGGCGGCCCAGGCGCAGCTGCGCCTGCTGCAGAGCCAGCTCGAGCCGCACATGCTGTTCAACACGCTGGCCAACCTGCGCGTGCTGATCGGCGCCGACCCGCCGCGTGCACAGGCCATGCTGGACCGCCTGATCGCCTTCCTGCGCAGCACGCTGGCGGCCTCGCGCGGCGGCGACCACGCGCTGGCCGACGAATTCCAGCGCCTGGCGGACTACCTGGCGCTGATCGAGGTGCGCATGGGCCCGCGGCTGCAGGTGCGGCTTTCCCTGCCGGCCGAGCTGCGCGGCCTGCCGGTGCCGGCGCTGCTGCTGCAGCCGCTGGTCGAGAATGCCGTGCAGCATGGCCTGGAGCCCCAGGTGGCCGGCGGGCGCATCGAGGTCGGCGCGCGGCGCGAGGGCGACACGCTGGTGCTGTCGGTGCGCGACACCGGCGCCGGCCTGCCGGCGCCGCCGGCACGGTCGGCGGCCCCGCCGCCCGGCCGCGGCTTCGGCGTGACGCAGGTGCGCGAGCGCCTGGCCGCGCTGCACGGCGCGCGCGCGACGCTCGTGCTGGCGCCGGCCGGCGACGCCGAAGGCGGCACGCTGGCGGAGTTGCGGCTGCCGCTGCCGACCCCGGGACCCCCGACACGATGACGACTGCCCGCGCCCTGATCGCCGAGGACGAACCGCTGCTCGCCGCCGCGCTGCAGGCCGAGCTGGCCGCGCTGTGGCCGCAGCTCACGGTGGTGGCGACGGTGGGCGACGGCGACAGCGCGGTCGCGCAGGCGCTGGCGCTCACGCCCGAGGTCTGCTTCCTGGACATCCGCATGCCCGGCAGCAGCGGCCTGGAGGCGGCGCGCGCGCTGGCCGAGGACTGGCCCGAGGGCCTGCCCTTCCCGCTGATCGTCTTCGTCACCGCCTACGACCAGTATGCGGTGGCGGCCTTCGACGCCCAGGCCGCCGACTACCTGGTCAAGCCGCTGGACCGGCCGCGGCTGGCGGCCTGCGTGCAGCGGCTGCGCGCGCGGCTGGCCGACCGCACCGCGCCCGAGCAGCTGCGGCACGCGCTGGAGCAGACGATGGCGCAGCTGCGCGGCCTGCTGGGCGCGGTCGGCG
>CAZUPH010000051.1:3632-22183 GCA_964621995.1 uncultured Rubrivivax sp.
CGACCGCGTAGGCGCCGAGGACCGCCCCGGCGGCGACCGCGAAGACCGCCCCGGCGGCCGGCGCACCGCCGCCCCCGCGCCTGGCGGTCATCCCGGCGCAGGCCGGCAACCTGGTGCAGATGGTGCCGGTGGCCGAGGTGCTGTATTTCGAGGCCGCGGACAAGTACGGTACGTGCGCGTGGTCACCGCCACGCGCGAGCACCTGATCCGGCTGTCGCTGCGCGAGCTGCTGCCGCAGCTGGACCCGGCCGAGTTCTGGCAGGTGCACCGCTCGCTGGTGGTGCGTGCCAGCGCGGTGGCCGCGGCGCGGCGCGAGGACTCGGGCAAGGTCAGGCTCACGCTGCGCGGCCGCTCCGAGACGCTCACCGCGAGCCGGCTCTACGCGCACCTGTTCCGCGGACTTTGACCGCGTGGGGCGGCCGGCGGCCGGGGGCCGGCCCGCCTACAATCCGGAGATTGTCCCCGCGGGTGCCGCGCCGCCGGGCCACCCCCGGCCGGGGGGTGCCGCGCCCGCCGCCCGTCTTCCTGGAGTTTCGACCGTGTCCCAGCCTTCTTCCGACGCCGCCGCCGCCGCGAGCGTGGACCTCGCCGCGCTGGAGCGCGAGCTGGCCGCCCTGTTCGTGCAGGCGCTGAACCTGGAGTTGAAGGCCGAGGAGATCGACCCCACCGCGCCGCTGTTCGGCGACGGGCTCGGCCTGGACTCGATCGACATCCTGGAGGTGGCGCTGGAGGTCTCGCACCGCTACGGCTTCCAGCTGCGCTCGGACGACGAGAACAACCAGAAGATCTTCCAGAACCTGCGCAGCCTGGCGGCGCATGTCGCCCAGCACCGCACGCAGTGACATGACCCAGCGGGCTCCGGCCCCCGGCGCCTGGGGCTGGCGCGTCGCCGCCGCGGCCACGGTCGTGGCGGGCTACGCCGCGCTGTCGCACTGGCTGATGGTCAACGCCGCGCAGCAGCCCTGGGCGGTGGCGGCGCTGTTCGGCCCGCTGCTCGCCGGCATCGCGGCGATGGGCTGGGCGCGCCGGCAGTGGCCCACGCTCGCCGGCTGCGCCGCGCTGGTGGCGCTGCTGGCCTGGATCGTGGCCGAGGGCGGCGTGCGCGACATGCAATGGATGTACTTCCTGCAGCACGGCGCGATCCACCTGGCGCTGGGCTGGAGCTTCGCGCTGACGCTGCGGCCCGGCTCGACGGCGCTGATCACGATGATGGCCGAGCGCGTGCACCGCGTCTTCACGCCGGCGATGCGCGTCTACACGCGGCGGCTCACCGCCGCCTGGGCGGCCTACTTCGCGGCGATGGTGGTGGTCTCGACGGCGATCTTCCTGCTCGCGCCCTGGCCCTGGTGGTCGGCCTTCTGCAACGTCGCCACGCCGCTGGCGGCGGTGGCCTTCTTCGCCGGCGAGCATGTCTGGCGCTACCGCCGCCATCCGGACTTCGAGCGCATCACGATGCGCACCGCGTTCGAGGCCTGGCAGCGCTCGGGCGAGGCGCGGGCCCGATGAACATGCTGCCGCTGCTGCGCGCGCGCGAGCTCGCCGCGCCGCTGGCCTGGTGCGAGGGCGCGCCGGTCGGCGCCGCGCAGTTCGTCGCCGAGGCGCTGGCGCTGGCCGAGCGGCTGCCCGCGCGCGGCGCGCCGATCAACCTGTGCCAGGACCGCTACCTGTTCGCGCTCGGCCTGGCGGCCGCGCTGCTGCGCGGTCACACCAGCCTGCTGCCGCCCAACGCGCTGCCGGAGACCCTGGCGCAGGCGCCCTCCGACCCCGACGCGCCGCCCTACGCGATGGTCGACTGGGCTCCTGGGGAGCCCGGCGCACCGGCCACCGGCGCGCTGGCGGCGGTGCGCGTGGAGCGCCTCGCCGGCGTCGCGCCGCCGGCCGACGCCTCGGTGCTGCCGCAGCTGCCTGCGGAGCTGCGCGCCGCCTGCCTGCTGACCAGCGGCTCCACCGGCGCGCCGCAGCCGCATGCCAAGCGCTGGTCGCAGCTGGTGACCAACATCGGCGCCGAGGCGGCGCGCCTGGCCGAGCTGCTCGGCCGCGACAGCCTGGCCGGGCTCACGCTGGTGGGCACCGTGCCGGCGCAGCACAGCTACGGCTTCGAGAGCACGGTGCTGCTGGCGCTGCTGGGCGGCGCGGCCTTCGACGCCAGGCGGCCCTTCTACCCGGCCGACATCGCCGCCGCGCTGGCGCGCGTGCCGCGGCCGCGTGCGCTGGTCACCACGCCCTTTCACCTGAAGACGCTGCTGCTGGCCGGCGTGGCGCTGCCGCCGACCGACCTCGTGCTGTCGGCCACCGCGCCGCTGTCGCCGCAGCTCGCGGCGCAGGCCGAGGCCGCCTTCGGCGGCCCGCTGGTCGAGATCTACGGCTGCACCGAGGCCGGGCAGGTGGCCTCGCGCCGCACCACCGCCGGCGAGACCTGGACCACGCTGGGCGCGCTGCGCATCACGCGCGAGACGGGTGGCGAGGGCGAGGAGCGCTTCGTCGTCGCCGGCGGCCACGTCACCGAGCCGACACCGCTGGCCGACGTGCTGGTGCTGCAGGACGAACGGCATTTCCAGCTGCTCGGCCGCGCCAACGACCTGATCCACGTCGCCGGCAAGCGCAGCTCGCTGGCGCACCTGAATTTCCACCTCAACCGCATCCCGGGCGTGGACGACGGCGCCTTCTGGCTGCCCGACGAGGCGCCGGACGGCGTCGTGCGGCCGCTGGCCTTCGTCGTCGCGCCGACGCTGTCTGCGCGCCAGATCGTCGCCGCGCTGCGCGAGCACCTGGAGCCGGCCTTCGTGCCGCGGCGCGTGGTGCACGTGGCCGCGCTGCCGCGCGAGGCCACCGGCAAGCTCACGGTGGCGGCGCTGCGTGCCTTCGCGCTGCAGACGCTGGCCGCAGCCGCGGCCCCGGCACCAGCGGCCGACGGCGAGATCTTCACGGTCCCGACCAACCACCCGGCCTTCGCCGGCCACTTCCCCGGCCACCCGGTGCTGCCGGGCGTGGTGCTGCTGTCGCTGCTGATGCGCGCGCTGCGCGGGCGGCCCGCGCTGGCCGCGCGGCTGGGCGCCGCGCCGGTGATCGCCAATGCCAAGTTCCTGGCGCCGGTGGGTCCCGGCGAGCGCATCGCGGTGCATCTTGCCGAGGCCGGCCGCGGCGCCGATTTCGAGCTGCGCAGCGGCAAGCGTCTCGTCGCGCGCGGCCAGCTCGCGCCCGGGCCATGAGCACGGCGGCCCCGTCCCCCGCCGCCGCCGACTGGGCCGCGGCGCGCGAGCGCAGCAACCGGCTCGCGCTGCGCTTCATGGCCTGGGTCGCGGTGACCCTGGGCCGCGGCGCGGCACGCCTGCTGCTGCACCCAATCGCGCTGTACTTCCTGTGCTTCGCGCCGGCGCCGCGCCGGCACTCGGCGCGCTACCTCGCGCGCGTGCTCGGCCGTGCACCGACCTGGCGCGAGCGCTACCGCCACATCCACGACTTCGCGTCGGCGACGCTGGACCGCATCTACTTCGTGCGCGGGCAGATGGAGCGCTTCGACCTGCAGGTCACGGGCGGCGAGCTCGTGGACGAGGCGCTGGCCGAGGGCCGCGGCGCCTTCCTGCTGGGCGCGCACCTGGGCAGCTTCGAGGCGCTGCACGCGGTGGGCGAGTCGCGGCCGAAGCTGCGCGTGGCGATGGTCATGTACCCGGACAACGCGCGCATGATCCACGGCGTGCTGCAGGCGGTGGCTCCGGACTTCCAGCTCGGCATCATCGCCGTGGGTCGCAGCGGCTCCACGCTCGAGATCCGCGACTGGCTGGACGGCGGCGGCCTCGCCGGGCTGCTGGGCGACCGCGTGCTGGCCGACAGCCATGCGCGCATCGCCGAGCTGCCCTTCCTGGGCCGGCCGGCGCGTTTCTCCGACGGCCCGCTGCGCCTGGCGATGCTGCTGCGCCGGCGCGTCATCTTCATGGTCGCGCTGTACCGCGGCGGCCGGCGCTACGAGGTGCGCTTCGAGCCGCTGGCCGACTTCCGCGAGCGCGTCGCCGACCCCGCCGCACGCGAGGCCGCGATCCGGGGTGCGCTGGCCGCCTACGTCGCGCGGCTGGAGGCCCTGTGCCGCGAGGTCCCGACCAACTGGTTCAACTTCTACGACTTCTGGCGTGAAGACCCGACCGCCTGACCGCCGCAGCGTCCTGCGCACGCTGGGGCTGCTGGCCGCGGCGGGCGCGCGGCCGCTGCCCGCCGCCGCGCAGTCGCCGCGCTTCGACCTGCGCGCGCTGACCGGGCTGCTCGCGCAGCGCCGCACGGCCGAGGCGCGGTTCACCGAGGAGCGCCACGTCACCGGCTTCGACGGCCCGCTGCGCGCCAGCGGCACGCTGTCGTTCACCGCGCCGGACCGCTTCGTGCGCCAGGTGCTCGAGCCGCGGCCGGAGTCGATGAGCGTGCAGGGCAACACCATCGTGCTGCGGCGCGGCGGGCGCAGCCGCCAGATGACGCTGGACGCCGTGCCCGAGCTGACGGCCCTGGTCGAGGCCATGCGCGGCACGCTCAACGGCGACGCCGCGCTGCTGCAGCGCCACTTCGAGACGCGCGTCGAGGGCGACGCCGGCCGCTGGACGCTGACGCTGCTGCCGCGCGACGCGCGGCTGGCCTCGCAGGTGCGGGAGATGCAGATCGCCGGGCAGGCCGGCGAGATCCGCAGCGTCGGGCTGTGGATGACCAACGGCGACCGCTCGCTGATGCTGGTGGACAACCTGCCGCCGGGCGCGCCGGCGAGCCCGCCGCGATGAACGGGGCGCAGGTCGGCGCGACGCCGCCCGCGGCGCAACCGCGCCGGCGCGCGCTGGTGCTCGCGCTGTGGGCCGCGCTGGTGCTGCTGGCGGTGCTGCAGATCCTGCGCACGCCTTTCGTCGCCGACCTCAGCGCCTTCCTGCCGGCCAGCCCGGACGAGCGGCAGCAGGTGCTGATCGAGCAGGTCGAGAGCGGCGTGCCGGCGCGCACGCTGCTGCTGGGCATCGACGGCGGCGACGGCCCGGCACGCGCCGCCGCGTCCAAGGCCCTGGCCGCACGCCTGCGCGCCAGCGGCCTCTTCGAGCAGGTCGGCAATGGGCAGACCGAGTCCTGGGCCGAGGTCGGCAGCTGGCTGTTCGAGCACCGCTACCTGCTCAGCCCTGCGGTCACGCCCCAGCGCTTCGGCGCCGCCGGCCTGCACGAGGGCCTGCAGGACACACTCTCGCTGCTGGGCACGCCGGCCGGCGCGATCGCGCGGCCGCTGTTCGAGCGCGACCCCACCGGCGAGACGCAGCGCATCGCCGAGGGCCTGATCCCGAGCAGCGCGCCGCGCAGCGAGGAGGGCGTGTGGGTCTCGCGCAGCGCGCCGCGCGCGCTGCTGGTGGCGATGGTGCGCGCACCCGGCGCCGACCTCGACGCGATGGCCGCGGCGATCGCCCGCGTGCACGAGGACTTCGCCGCCGTCGCCGCGCCGGGGCTGGCGCTGCGCGTGTCCGGCGCGCCGGTCTTCGGCGTCGAGAGCCGCGGCCGCATCGAGGCCGAGGTGCAGCGCCTGGCCATCGCCGGCACCGTGCTCGTGGTGGCGCTGCTGTCGCTGGCCTTCGGCTCGCTGGGGGCGCTGGCGGTGGCCGCGCTGCCGGTGGCCACCGGGGTGCTGGTCGGCATCGCCGCGGTGGGACTGGGCTTCGGCCAGGTGCACGGCATGACGCTGGCCTTCGGCGTGACGCTGATCGGCGAGGCGGTGGACTACGGCATCTACTACCTGATCCAGGCCCGCGGGCTGGCCGAGCGGGGCGGCTGGCGCGCCTGGGTGCGCGAGGGCTGGCCGACCATCCGCCTCGGGCTGCTGACCAGCGCGTGCGGCTTCGCGGCGCTGGTCTTCTCGGGCTTTCCGGGGCTGGCGCAGCTGGGGGTGTTCTCGGTCAGCGGGCTCGTCGCCGCGGCGTTGTTCACACGCTTCGTGATGCCCGTGCTGCGCCCGCAGGGTGCGGCCGGCACCACGCTGCGCACGGCGCTGGGCCGCGCCGGCCGCGGCCTGCTGGGTGCGATGCCGCGCCTGCGCTGGCCGCTGGTGGCGCTGGGCGTGGCCGCCGCGGTGCTGCTGGCGCAGCGCGGCGACCTGTGGCGCGCCGAGCTGGCGTCGCTGAGCCCGATCCCGCAGGAACTGCTGGCACTGGACAGCAGCCTGCGCCAGGACCTCTCGGCCGGCGACGCGCGCACGATGGTCGTGGTGCAGGCGCCCGGGCTGCAGGCGGTGCTGGAGCGCGCGGAGGACGTCGGCGCGCGGCTGGAGCCGCTGGTCGATGCCGGCACGATCGGCGGCTACGACAGCGTCGCGCGCTGGCTGCCCAGCCTGCGCACCCAGCACGTGCGCCTGGCGGCGCTGCCCGAACCCGAGGCGCTGCGCACGGCGCTGCGCGAGGCAGTGGCCGGGCTGCCGGTGGACACGGCGCGGCTGGCGCCCTTCGTGGACGAGATCGCGGCGGCACGCCAGCGCGAGCCGGTCACGCTGGACACGCTGCGCGCGGGTGCGGCCGGCGCCAGCCTCGCGCCGCTGGTGGACGCGATGCTGCTGCAGCGCGAGGACGGCAGCTGGGTCGCGTTGATCCCGCTGCAGCCGCCGATCGGCGGCACACCGGCGCCCGACGGCGCCGAGATCGACGCCGCCGCGGTGCAGCAGGCGCTGGCCGGCGTGCCCGGCACGCAGGTGCTGGAGATCGGCCGCGAGCTGACCGGCCTGTACGAGCGCTACCTCGGCCAGGCACAGGCACAGGCGCTGCTGGGTGCGCTGGCCGTCGTCGCGCTGATCGCCTTCACGCTGCGCTCGCCGCGCCGGCTGCTCGCGGTGTGCCAGCCGCTGGTGCTGGCGGTGCTGCTGGCGATGGGCGCGCTGGCGCTGGCCGAGGTGCCGCTGGGCATCCTGCACCTGGTGGGGCTGCTGCTGGTGGTGGCGGTGGGCTCCAACTACGCGCTGTTCTTCGACATGCTGCAGCAGCAGGGCACCGACGGGCAGCGCCTGGGCGCCGACGACGACACGCTGGCCTCGCTCCTGCTGGCCAACCTGACCACGGTGACGAGCTTCGGGCTGATCGCGATGTCGGGCATCCCGGCGCTGCGCGCGATCGGGCTCGTGGTCGCGCCCGGGGCGCTGCTGGCGCTGCTGCTCGCCGCGGCCTTCGCCAGGCCGCACAAGGCCCATGGGGCCGGGCCGCACGAGGCCCACGCGGCCCGGCCGCAGAAGCCCCAGGGGGAATGACGCGGGCCGCGTGACAGAATCCCTTGCGCCGTGGTTGCCGCCGTTCCGCCGTCCCCTTCGTCCGCGCCTGCGCCGCCGGACACCCAGCGCGCCGTCGGCAGCCGCTGGCCGCTGCCGCCGCTGCTGCGCGCCAGCGTCGCGCTGCATGCCGCGGCGGGCGGCGCGGCACTGGCCCTGCCCGGCGCCTGGCCCTGGGCGCTGGCCGCGGTGGTCGCCAACCATGCGCTGATCACCGCCGCCGGGCTGACGCCGCGCAGCGCGCTGCTGGGCCCGAACCTGACGCGCCTGCCGCCGGTCAGCGCGGCGCGCGGCGAATACGCCCTGACCATCGACGACGGCCCCGACCCGGCCGTCACGCCGGCGCTGCTGGACCTGCTGGCGCAGCAGGGCGTGCGCGCCACCTTCTTCGTCATCGCCGAGCGCGCCGTGGCGCAGGGCGCGCTGCTGCGGCGCATCCTCGCCGCCGGCCACAGCGTGCAGAACCACAGCGACCGCCACCGCCACCATTTCTCGCTGATGGGGCCGCGTTCGCTGGCGCGCGAGATCGGTGCCGCGCAGGAGCGGCTGGCAGACCTCGTCGGCGAGCGCCCGCACTGCTTCCGCGCCCCGGCCGGGCTGCGCAACCCCTTCCTGGACCCGGTGCTGCACCGGCTGGACCTGCAGCTGGTGAGCTGGACCCGGCGCGGCTTCGACACCCGCGAGGCGAATCCGCAGCGGGTGCTGGCGCGCCTGGCCGCGCGGCCGGCCGGCGGTGACATCCTGCTGCTGCACGACGGCCACGCCCGCCGCACCGCCGCCGGCACGCCGGTGCTGCTGGACGTGCTGCCCTTGCTGCTGGCGCGCTACCGCGCGGCCGGCCTGCGCCCGGTGACGCTGGCCGACGCGGTGCCGCGCCGCCACGCCGTGCTTTGACGACCGCGAGACCCCCGGACCAAGCACGCCCATGAAGCGCGACGACCTGCCCGCCTGCGTCGCCGGCACGACACCGTCGCCCGACGAGGCCTGGCGCGCCGTGCACGAGGCGGCCTGCGCACCCTACCGCGCCGCCGGGCGCTTTGCCTGGCACTGGGCGCGCGGCAAGCTCGGTCGCGACCCGGCCTTCCGCGGCCTGCTGGAGCGCGGCGATCTGCCGTCCGATGCGCGCGTGGTGGACATCGGCTGCGGCCAGGGCCTGCTGGCCAGCCTGCTGGCTGCCTGCGCCGCCGCCGGCCGGCGCGGCGCCTGGCCCGCGGCCTGGCCGGCGGCGCCGTCGGCGCGCGACTACCTGGGCGTGGAGCTGATGGCCGACGACGTGATGCGCGGCGAGCAGGCGCTGCAGCGCCTGGACCCGCGGCCGCGCTTCGTCTGCCAGGACATGCGGCGCGCCGCGCTGCCGTCCTGCGACGTGGTCGTGATCCTGGACGTGCTGCACTACGTGGACCACGCCGACCAGGAGGCGCTGCTCGAGCGCGTGGTGCAGGCGCTGCGCGCCGGCCGCGGCGCCGGCCGCCTGCTGCTGCGCGTGGGCGACGCCGCCAGCCGGCGCGGCTTCGCAGTCAGCCAGTGGGTGGACCGCATCGTCACGATGGCGCGCGGTCACCGCGTCGCGCCGACCTGGGGCCGGCCGCTCGCCGAGTGGACCGCGCTGCTGCGGCGCCTGGGCTTCGCGCAGGTGCAGGCGGTGCCGATGAGCGCCGGCACGCCGTTCGCGAACGTGCTGCTGGTGGCCGACCTGGCGGCGGCCGCGCCATGACGCGCATGACGCCGGTCGCGGTCAGCGACTACACGCTGGTCAGCGCGCTCGGCCATGGCCGCGCCGCGACGCTGGAGGCGCTGCGCGCCTCGCGCAGCGGGCTCGTGCGGCGCGGCTTCGAGACCGCGCAGCTGGACACCTGGCTGGGCGCGGTGGACGGTGCCGAGCAGGTGCGCTTCCCGGCGGAGCTGGCGGGCTTCGACTGCCGCAACAACCAGCTCGCCGAGCTGGCACTGCGCGCCGACGACTTCGCCGCCGGCGTGCGCCGCGCGGCACAGCGCTACGGCGCCGCGCGCGTGGGCGTGTTCCTCGGCACCAGCACCTCGGGCATCCTGGCCACCGAGATCGCCTACCGCCACCGCGACCCCGCCACCGGCGCGCTGCCGGCAGGCCTGGACTACGCGCGCACGCACAACACCTATTCGGTGGCGCGCTACGTGCGCGAGGCGCTGGGCCTGCTCGGGCCGGCGCACGTGGTCTCCACCGCCTGCTCCTCCAGCGCCAAGGTCTTCGCGACCGCGGCACGCATGATCGACGCCGGCCTGGTGGACGCCGCGGTCGTCGGCGGCGTCGACAGCCTGTGCATGACCACGCTGTACGGCTTCAATGCGCTGGAGCTCGTCTCGCCGGACATCTGCCGGCCCTGGGACGCCGAGCGCGCCGGGCTGTCGCTGGGCGAGGCGGCCGCCTTCGCGCTGCTGGAGCGCGGCGCCGCCCGGCCCGCAGCCTGGCTGCTGGGCGCCGGCGAGAGCAGCGACGGCCACCACATGAGCAGCCCGCACCCCGAAGGCGCCGGCGCCGCCGATGCGATGCGCGGCGCGCTCGCCGCCGCGGGGCTGGCGCCCGGCGACGTGGACTACCTCAACCTGCACGGCACCGGCACGCCGGGCAACGACGCCGCCGAGGACCGCGCGGTGTGCACGGTCTTCGGCGGCACGCTGCCGTGCAGCAGCACCAAGGGCTACACCGGCCACACCCTCGGCGCGGCCGGCGGCGTGGAGGCGGCCATCGTGATGCTCGCGCTGCAGCACGGCTTCGTGCCCGCGGGGCTGAACCTGCGCCGGCCCGACCCCGCGCTGCATGCGCACATCGTGCGCGAGACCGTGGCGCGGCCGCTGGAAGTGGCGGCGAGCAACTCCTTCGGCTTCGGCGGCAGCAACGCCTGCCTGATCTTCGGCGCGGCCGCTGCGGTGGAGGCCGCGGCATGACGCGCGTCGTCGTTGCCGGCATCGGGCTCGTCGGCCCCGGCCTGGCCGACTGGGCCACGGGCGCTGCGCTGCTGCGCGAGCCGGCCGGCTGGGCGACCACGCCCACCGTGGTGCCGCCGCCGAACCGCCTGCCGCCGACCGAGCGCCGCCGCGCCGGCACCGTCGTGAAGGCCTCCATCGTGGTCGCCGACGAGGCGCTGGCGATGGCCGGCGCCGACCCCGCGACGCTGCCGACGGTCTTCAGCTCGTCCACCGGCGACCCGCTGAACTGCCACCTGCTGTGCGAGGCGCTGGCGCAGCCCGAGCGGCTGGTCTCGCCGACGCGGTTCACGAACTCGGTGCACAACGCGCCGGCCGGCTACTGGCACATCGCGACCGCGTCGCGCGCGCCCTCGACCAGCCTCGCGGCCTTCGACGCCAGCTTCGCCGCCGGCCTGCTGGAGGCCGCCGTGCAGGTGCATGCCGGCGGCACGCCGGTGCTGCTGGTGGCCGCCGACGTGCCCTACCCCGAGCCGCTGCGCGCCAAGCGCCCGGTGGCCGACAGCTTCGCGCTCGCCCTGCTGCTGGCGCCGGGCGGTGACGGGCGCGAACTCACGCTGGCGCTCACCGGCGACGCCGAGCCGACGCCCTGCGCGCACGCCGGGCTCGAAGGCCTGCGCCGCACGATCCCCGCGGCGCGTGCGCTGCCGCTGCTGGCCGCGCTGGCCGGCGATGCGGCGGCCGAACTGCTCGTCGAGGGCGACCGCGGCTGGGCACTGTCGCTGGCCGTCGCCGCACGCCGATGAACGCGCCGATGAACGCGCCGGTGCATTCGCCGCAGACCCTGGACCACACCGGCATCGCCGCGCGCGTGCCGCATGCCGGCACGATGTGCCTGCTGGACCGCCTGCTGGGCTGGGACGAGCATGTCATCGACTGCCGCGCCGCGGGCCACCGCGACGCCGTGCACCCGCTGCGCGACGCCGGCACGCTGCCCGCGCCGGTGGCGATCGAATATGCGTCGCAGGCGATGGCGCTGCACGGCACGCTGTCGGCGCCGCCGGGCAGCGCGCCGCGCCCGGGCATGCTGGCCAGCGTGCGCGGCGTGCGGCTGCACGTTCCGCGGCTGGACGACGTGGCGGGCGAGCTGCACGTGCGCTGCGAACGCCTGGCCGGCGACGAACGCCAGGCGATGTACGCCTTCAGCGTGGCGGCGGCGGACGACGGCCGCGTGCTGGTGGACGGCCGCGCGACGGTCGTGCTCGACGCGGTGGGGGCGCGATGACCGCACCCTTGCGCGGCAAGCGTGCGCTGGTCACCGGCGCCAGCGGCGCGCTGGGCAGCGCGATCGCGCGGCGCCTCGCGCGCGACGGCGCCACCGTGCTGCTGCACGGCAATTCGCGGCCCGAGGCCGTGCAGGCGCTGGCCGACGAGATCGCCGCCGCCGGCGGCGCGGCCGAGCCCTGCGTCTTCGACATCACCGACGACGCGGCCTGCGCCGAGGCCACGGCACGGCTGCTGCAGGCCGGCCCGGTGCAGATCGTGATCAACAACGCCGGCATCCACGACGACGCGGTATTCCCGGGCATGAAGCCGGCGCAGTGGCACCGCGTCATCGACGTCTCGCTGCACGGCTTCTTCCGCGTCACGCAGCCGCTGGTGCTGCCGATGCTGCGCACGCGCTGGGGCCGCATCGTCAACGTCTCCTCGGTGGCGGCGCTGGCGGGCAACCGCGGGCAGGTCAACTATGCGGCGGCCAAGGGCGCGCTCAACAGCGCGACCAAGGCGCTGGCGCTGGAGCTGGCCAGCCGCGGCGTCACGGTCAATGCGGTGGCGCCGGGCATCATCGAGTCGCCGATGGCGGCGGGCGCCTTCGACGCCGACGCCGTGAAGCGCCTGGTGCCCGTGCAGCGGGCAGGCACCGCCGACGAGGTGGCGGCGCTGGTCGGCTTCCTGTGCGGGCCCGAGGCGGGCTACATCACCGGGCAGGTGATCTCGGTCAACGGCGGCTTGTACTGATCCGGGCAAGCCTGCGTCAGGCCGCAAGCCGCCGTTCGGGCCGAGCCCTGCGACGGGCTCCGGACAGGCCTGTCGAGGCGCCCGTGGCTCCCGGGGCTTCGACGAGCTCGGCCCGAATGGTGGTCGGACTGCGGAGCACAGAACACCCTCACAACTTGCCTGCCGGCGCCGCCGCCAGGCCGCTGAATGCCGGCCCGCGCAGGGACTCGGCCGCGTAGCCCCGGTCGACGTCCAGGCCCGTCACCCACCAGTCGTGCGCCGGCAGCCGCAAGGGGTGCACGACCTCCTCGTACGAGCGCATCGGCCACAGCACGCCGAAGCGGCGCTCGTGGTCGAAGGTGTCGACCTCGGCCACCGCGCCGCGCGTGCCGGCGAAGCCCTCGAGCGTGAAGCGCAGCCGCCGGCACACACCGTCGGCACGGTCGATGCACAGCGCCACGCGGTCGCGCGCGACCAGGCCCAGCCCGGGCGTCAACGCGACCTGCACGACGTCGCAGTAGCGCCCGTGCACACGCTCGGTACCGGCCAGCACGGCGGGCAGCGCACGGTCGGCCAGCCACAGCGGGCCGAGCAGGAACAGCCCGTAGGCCTCGGCCACCAGCGCGGCGGCGCTGCGGTAGGCCTCGTCGGTGTTGCGCTGGCCGTTGTTCCAGACCTCCACCGTGCCGTCCGTGCCGGCGCGGCTGCCGCGCTGCCACCACACCTGCTTGCTTCCGGCCGGGCCGGCGTAGGCCTGTGCCACGACGCCGGCCACCGGCACGATGCGCTCCTGCGAAGGGCCGCGGAAGCCGGCGTCCACCACTTCCGGCTGCACGCGGTTGATGAGCGGGCGCCAGCGGCCGTCGTAGGCGACGTTGATGTCGCGCAGCGCGCGGTAGGCGGCCAGGCCGTGCACCTGTGCGCTGTCCTGCAGCCGCTGTGCCGCGGCGGCGTCGCCGCGGTCGGGCGCGTCCAGCGGCAGCGGCGTGGCGCACGCGCCCAGCAGCGGCAGCACCGGCAGTGCGCCGGCCGCGAGCAGCCAGCGCCGGCGCGACGGATCCGACGGGGCAATGGCAGTGAGGGCAGGAATCGGCATGGCGACGAGTGAAGGAGACGACGCCGTGCATGATGGCGAGGCGCCGGCCGGCACCGGTGCCAAGGGGCATTGCGCCCCCCCAGAAACGAGGGACGCGGCGCGCTGCACGGCGCGCGCAAACGTGGCCCGGCCGGGTCCGCCGCGGTTACGATCGTCCTCGCGCCGGAGAGGTCGCGGGCGCGACAGCGGCCGCGAAGGCGCGACCCACCACCATCCCACGGAGTTCGCGACATGGAATCCACCGCACGCAAGCTGGCCCTGCCGGCCACGCTGGCTGCCGCCTGGCTGCTGGCCGGCTGCATCACGATGCCGGGCAGCAAGTCCGAGTCGTCCTCGTCCGGCAGCACCACCACCGCGGCCGCGCCGGCGCCGGCGCCGGCGGGCCCGAAGATCGGCCCGGGCATGAACGAGCGCGGCGACGTGATCGACCCGAAGAAGGTCGAGGCCGGCCACGGCAAGAAGGTCAAGGGACTGAACGACTACGAAGGCGAGATCACCGGCAACCCGGTGCCCGGCAGCAAGTTCACGCAGATCCAGATCGGCATGCCGCTCAAGCAGGTGCTGGACATCGTCGGCACGCCCACCGACCAGGGCGCCTACGTCACCGGCAAGGCCTTCATCCCGTTCTTCTTCGGCTCCGACCGCTACCGCCACGAGGTGGTCTACAAGGGACTGGGCCGGCTGGTGTTCGCGGGCTCGTCGGGCTTCGACAGCAACGCGCACCTGATCTGGATCATCCACAGCGCCAACGAGCAGGGCTACCGCTGATGGCGCCGGACCGCCGCGCCGCGACGGCGGCGCTGGCGGTCCTGGCTGCGGCGGCCTCCGGCGCCCTGGCCGGCTGCGCCGCCGCCGTCCGGCCCGAGGACCCGGTGCCGATGGACCGCCTGCAGTTCTGGGGCGACTGTTCCACGCTGGCCGACACCCTGCTCGTGCTGCTGCCGGGCGTGCACATGAAGCCGCACGAGCTGCAGGAGCAGGGCTTCGCTGCCGCGCTGCGCCTGCGCGGCCTGGCCTGCGACCTGGTGATCGTCGACAGCCACCTCGGTCATGTGGTCGACCGCAGCGTGCTGCGCCGGCTGCGCAACGAGGTCGTGCAGCCTGCGCGCGCGCAGGGCTACCGCCGCGTGTGGCTGGCCGGCATCTCGCTGGGAGGCTTCCTCGCGCTGGGCTATGCGGCGCGCCACCCGGGCGAGGTCGACGGCCTCTTCACGATCGCGCCCTACGTCGGGCGGCGGACGCTGCTGCAGGACATCGCGGCGGCCGGCAGCGCGGCGGCCTGGTCGGCCGCGGCGCGGCCGCGGGAAGGCGACGACCTCGAGCACGACCTGTGGACCTGGCTGGCGCGGCCGGCCGCCGCGCGGCCGCCCGTGTGGCTGGGCTACGGCAGCGAGGACCGGCTCGCCGAGGGTCACCGCCTGCTGGCGCGTGAACTGCCGCCCGTGCAGGTCAGCGTCGTGCCCGGCGGCCACGACTGGCCGCCTTGGCGGCGGCTGTGGGGCGAGTGGCTGGACCGCGGGCTGCTGCCCGCGCGCTGCCCTGCCTGAGCGTGAGAGCGGCCGTGGACCGACCCGAACGCATCGAGCCCGTGGTGCTGCGCGCCTGCTCGCTGGTCAGCGCGGCCGGCCATGGCCTGGCGGCGCTGGCCGCGTCGCTGCGCACGAACCGCAGTGCCCTCGTGCCCAACGGCTTCACCTTCGGCGGCGAGCCCCCGCTGGAAGGCTGGGTCGGTACAGTGCCGGGCGCCGGGCGCGTGGCACTGCCGGCGGCGCTGTCGTTGCCCGCCGGCCCCTGGCCGGGGCGTGCGGTCGCGCTGGCCTGGCTGGCGCTGCAGGCCGACGGCTTCGCCGCGGCGGTGCAGGCGGCGCTGGCGCGCCATGGCGCGCCGCGCGTGGGCCTGGTGCTGGGGACCTCGGCGTCCACGATCGCGGTCAGCGAGGAGGCCTACCGCGCACCGGCGGCCGACGGCGGCTTTCCGCCCGCGCTGCGCGAGCCGCGCTTCAACACGCTGCACGCGCTGGCCGACTTCGTGCAGTGCGCCACCGGCGTGCAGGGGCCCTGCCTGACGGTCTCCACCGCCTGCTCGTCCAGCGCCAAGGCCTTCGCGACCGGCGAGCGCTGGCTGCGCCTGGGCCTGGCCGACGCGGTGGTGGTCGGCGGCGTCGATGCGCTCGGCGCCAGCCTGCTGTACGGCTTCCAGGCGCTGGGCCTGGTCTCGCCCGAGCCCTGCCGGCCCTTCGATGCGGCGCGGCGCGGCATCAGCCTGGGCGAGGCCGCCGGCTATGCGCTGCTGGAGCGCGGCAGCGCCGGCCGCAGCGAGATCGAGCTGCTCGGCTGGGGCGAGTCGAACGACGCCCACCACATGTCCAGCCCGCATCCGCAGGGCCTGGGTGCCGAGCGGGCGCTGGGCGATGCGCTGGCACGCGCCGGCCTGGACGCCGGGGCGGTGGACCACGTCAACCTGCACGGCACCGCCAGTGCACGCAACGACGAGGTCGAGGCCGCGCTGGTGGCCCGCGCCTACCCGCCGCGCACGCGCTGCAGCGCGACCAAGGGCCTGACCGGGCACACGATGGGTGCGGCCGGCATCGTCGAGGCACTGGCCTGCGTGCTGGCGCTGCGCGAGGGCTTCGTGCCCGGCAGCGCCGGCACCGCGGCGCCGGACCCGGCGCTGGGCGCAGACTTCGCGCGGCGGCTGCAGCTCGAACCGAGAGCGGCCGACCTGCGCGTGGCGGCGAGCCATTCGTTCGGCTTCGGCGGCAACAACGCCGTGCTGGTCTTCGGCCGCGGGGACCGGCGGTGAGCGCGCTGGCCCCGCTGTTCATCGACGGCGTCGCGCTGTGGGCACCGGCGCTGCCCGGTTGGGACGCCGCGGCGCCGGCGCTGCGCGGCGAGGCCACCCCGGCCGTCGAGCCCGCCGCCCCGGCGCGGCGCCCTGCGCCCGCACTGCTGGCCGCCAACGAACGCCGCCGTGCGCCCGACGGCGTGCTGCTGGCGCTGGAGGTCGCCGCCGCCGCGGTGGCCGACGCAGGCGCCGATGCGGCGACGCTGCCCAGCGTCTTCGCCTCGGCGCATGGCGAGCTGGCGGTGACCGACGCGATGTGCCGCACGCTGGCCGAGAACCCGCGGCTGCTGTCGCCGACGCGCTTCCACCACTCGGTGCACAACGCGGCCTCCGGCTACTGGGCCATCGCCACCGGCTGCCGCTCGGCGAGCACCGCGCTCGCTGCCGGACCGTACAGCGTCGCGCAGGGGCTGCTGGAGGCCGCCGCCGTGGCGCTGGCCGACGACGGCCCGGTGCTCTGGGTGGCGAGCGACAGCGAGGCCTGCGGGCCGCTGGCCAGCGTCAACGCCAGCCGCGGGCTGCTGGCCGCGGCGCTGGTGCTGTCGCCGCGGCCCGGGCCGCGCGCGCGCTGGCGCCTCGTGCTCGAGCCGATGCCGGGTCCCGGGGCGCCGACCGCCGCCCGCAGTGCGGCGGCGCAGGCACTGCAGGCGAACGCCAGCGCGCCGCTGCTGCCGCTGGCCGAAGCGCTGGCCGGCGTCGCGCACCGTGAACTGCGGCTCGCCGCCGGCCCGGCGCTGGACCTGGCGCTGTCGCTTCGTCCCCACGCACCGGCACGGACTTGACGCCTGCGGCATCATCCACGGTCGCCAAAAAACCCGCCCAGGCGCCAAAGCAGGACCTGACGCCGATGACAGACACCGCCGCCCCCGCACGCCACGACGTGATCATCCTCGGCGGCGGCCTCGCCGGACTGACGCTGGCGCTGCAGCTCAAGCGACGCTTCGACGACATCGACGTGCTGGTGCTCGAGCGCCGCGCGCACCCGGTGCCCGAGGCCTGCCACAAGGTCGGCGAGAGCAGCGTGGAGATCGGCGCGCACTACTTCCAGCATGTGCTGGGGCTGGAGCCGCACCTGAAGTCGGCGCAGCTGAAGAAGTTCGGCTTCCGCTTCTTCTTCAGCGAGGGGCGGCGCGACATCGGGAACGTCACCGAGCTCGGCGCCAGCCGTCCGCTGCCGGTGCCGAGCTGGCAGATCGACCGCGGCATCTTCGAGAACCACCTCGGCCAGGAGGTGCAGCGGCGCGGCATCCGCTTCGTCGACCAGGCCCTGATCCGTGGCCTGGAGCTCTCGGAGACCGGCGAGCCGCACCGCGTGAGCTGGCAGCGCGCGGGTGAACCGCTGCGCGAGGCGCAGGCCCCCTGGGTCGTCGATGCCAGCGGCCGCGCCGGGCTGATCAAGCGCAAGCTCGGGCTGGAGCTTCCGAGCCCGCATGGCGCGCATGCGGTGTGGTTCCGCATCGCCGAGCGCATCACGCTGGACGACTGGTCCGACGACCCGGCCTGGCAGGCGCGCTGCGTCACGCCCACGCGCTGGCTGTCGACCAACCACCTGGTCGGCGAGGGCTACTGGGTGTGGCTGATCCCGCTGGCCAGCGGCTCGCACTCCGTGGGTATCGTCGCCGACCCGCGCGTGCACCCGCTGGAGCGCATGAACACCTTCGAGCGCGCGATGGACTGGCTGGCCGAGTACCAGCCGCTGCTCGCCGACGACCTGAGCGCCAAACGCGACAAGCTGCAGGACTTCGCGTTCTTCCGCCGCTTCGCCTTCGACTGCCGGCAGGTGTTCTCGGCGCAGCGCTGGGCGCTGGCCGGCGAGGCCGGGCGCTTCCTCGACCCGTTCTATTCGCCGGGCAGCGACTTCATCGCCATCGGCAACACCTACATCACCGAGCTGATCGCGCGCGACCGCGCCGGGCTGCCGCTGGGCGCGCACACCAAGATCTACGAGCAGATCTTCCGCAGCTTCTACGACAGCACGCTGGCGCTGTACACCGACCAGTACCGCATCTTCGGCGACCCCGAGGTGCTGCCGGTGAAGGTGGTGTGGGACTACACCTACTACTGGAGCGTGCTGGCGCAGCTGTTCTTCCAGCAGCGCTTGACCGACCTCTCGGCGCTGTCGCACCTGCGCGACGAGCTGGCGGCCTGCCAGCGGCTGAACCTGGCGGTGCAGGACTTCCTGCGCGCCTGGTCGGGCGCGAGCCGCCGGCGCAATGCGCCGGTGATGCTGGACCAGGCCTCGGTGCCCTGGTTCGTCGAGCTCAACCGCAGCCTCGCGGACCGGCTGGACGACGCCGCCTTCCGCGCCCGGCTGCGCGAGGCGGCGGCGCGGCTGCGCGCGCTGGCGGCAGAGATGCTGCAGCGCGCCGCGGCCGAGTGCCCCGGGCTGGAGGGCCCCGAGCGCGCAGCGCTGGCGGCGCTGGTCGGCGACACGCGGCCGGCCGCCGAGGGGCCGCTGCTGT
>CAZUPH010000052.1:0-21903 GCA_964621995.1 uncultured Rubrivivax sp.
CGTCGCCGGCACCGCCGCCGGCGGCCCCGGGCCCGCTGGCCGAGGCGCCGGCGCCTGCCGCGGCCACCGTGCCGCCCGTCGCGGCGCCGGCGCCGCCGCCCGCTGCGGCTCCGGCCGTGCCGACCAGCTTCGACGTCGCGGCCGAGTTCACGCGCGTCGTGCAGGCGCAGACGCCCGGCTTCGACGTGCGGCTGCAGACCAACCGTGCCAGCTACCGCATCGACCGCGACGAGCTCAGCTTCACGATCCAGTCCGCGCGCGAGGGTTTCGTCTACGTCTTCACCCACGGTGCCAGCGGCGAGCTGATCCAGCTGTACCCGACCAACACCGACGGCGCGATCAAGGTGCGGCCCGGCCAGACGCTGCGGCTGCCGCAGGGCGGGGTCTACTTCCCGACCACCGGCCCGGCGGGTCCGACCGACCTGCTGGCCATGGTGTCGCCGCGGCAGCGCGACTTCTCGGCCATGCGCCCGCGCAGCGAGTCCAGCTACCGCGTCTTCCCCACCGGCGCCGAGGCCGCGCTGCTGGCCGCGCAGGCGCCGGGCCCGCTGCCGCCGATGGCCGGCCGCGCGGTTTGCCCGCCGGGCGTGTCCTGCGAGGACGAATACGGCGCCGCCCTGGTGCGCGTGGAGGTCGTGCCTTGAACAAGGCCTTCGTCCGCGAGCCCGAGGGCGTGGACGACGACGAGGACGAGGCCTCCGGGCTGCCGCCGCTGCCGGCCGGCGCGCGCAACTACATCACGCCGCAGGGCTATGCGCGGCTGCGCGCCGAGCTGATGACGCTGCTGGACGTGGAGCGGCCCAAGGTCGTCGAGACCGTGTCCTGGGCGGCCAAGAACGGCGACCGCAGCGAGAACGGCGACTACCTCTACGGCAAGAAGCGGCTGCGCGAGATCGACCGCCGCATCCGCTTCCTGAGCAAGCGGCTGGACATCGCCGAGGTCGCCGACCCGTCGGCGCACCACGGCAGCGACCAGGTCTTCTTCGGCGCCACCGTGACCTACGCCACCGCGGCGGGCGAGGAGCGCACCGTCACCATCAAGGGCATCGACGAGGCCGACAGCCTGGCCGGCGAGGTGAGCTGGATCGCGCCGGTTGCACGCGCGCTGCTCAAGGCGCACGAGGGCGACGAGGTGCAGGTGGCGACGCCGGGCGGCGTCGAGCGCATCGAGATCCTGCGCGTGCAGTACCCGGCGCCGCGCTGAGCGGCCGAGCTCAGTGCACGCGCCGCAGCACGCGGCCGGCGTGCAGCTCGACGACCTCGCCCTGCTCGACCGCGACGCGGCCGTTGACCAGCACCCAGGGGATGCCCGCCGGCGCGACCTGCGGGTCGTCGAAGCGCGCGCGGTCCTGCACACGGTCCGCATCGAACAGCACGAGGTCGGCCGCCGCGCCGGGCGCGACGATGCCGCGGCCGGCCAGGCCGAAGCGGCGCGCCGTGAGCCCGGTCATCTTGTGCACCGCGGTCTCCAGGTCGAACAGGCCGCGCTCGCGTGCATAGTGCGCCAGCACGCGCGGGAAGCTGCCCCACAGCCGCGGGTGCGGCTGCGCGTCGTGCGGCAGGCCGTCGCTGCCGACCATCGCCAGAGGGTGCGCCAGGATGCGCTCGACGTCGCCCTCGTCCATCGCGAAGTAGATCGCGCCGGCCGGCTGCAGCCGTGCCGCCAGCACCTCGGGCGCGAGGCCGCGCTCGGCCGCCAGTTCGCGCAGGCGGCGCCCGGCCACCGCGGGCTCGCCGCGGCACCAGGTGATCTGCACGTCGGTGCTCATCGCCACGCGCTCGGGCAGCAGCACGGTGGACGAGGCGGCGTAGGGATAGCAGTCGATGCACACGCGCTGGGTCGTGGCCGCCCGCTCGAGCAGCGCCAGCGTCTCGCGCGAGCGGCCGTGCTGCGCGCGCCCCATCAGCTTGTGGTGCGAGAGCACGAGGTCCACGTCCAGCGCGCGGCCGACGGCCAGCGCCTCGGCCAGCGCGGCGTCGATCGCGTCGGCCTCGTCGCGGATGTGCATCGTCACCAGGCCATGGCCGGCCAGCGGCCGGCCGACCGCGATGAGCTCCGCGGTCGTCGCGGCACGCGCCGGCGGGTAGTACACGCCGGTGGACAGGCCGGCGGCACCGGCGGCCAGCGCCTCCTGCAGCGCGGCCTGCATGCGCGTGATCTCGGCCGCGTCCGCCGCGCGGTCCAGGTCGGCCATTGCGCCGACGCGCAGCGTCGTGTGGCCGACCAGCGGCAGCGCATTGACCGCCGGCCGCCCGGCCTGCAGCGCCGCGACGTAGTCGGCGAAGCGCGCGAAGCGCCAGACCTCGGTGCCCATCAGGTCCAGCGGGGGCGGCGGCGCGGCGTGCACCAGCGGCGCCAGGCTGACGCCGCAGTTGCCGGTGACCACCGTGGTCACGCCCTGCAGCAGCTTGGGGTGGCGCGCGCGCGGCTCGAGCAGCAGGCGGTCGTCGTGGGTGTGGCTGTCGATGAAGCCGGGCGCGAGCACGAGGCCCGCGCCGTCGATCACGCGCCGCGCCGCCGCCCCCTGCAGGTCGCCGACCGCGCCGATGCGGTCCTCGTCGACCGCCACGTCGGCCTGCCGGCGCGGTGCGCCGCTGCCGTCCACCAGCGTGGCGCCGCGGATCAGCAGGTCGTGCATCGGGCGGGCGGCCGGCGCCGCTCAGGCCGGCCGGTAGCGCGAGACGCGCTGCACCACCGCGCTGCGGCGCAGCGTGCGCAGCACGTCGGCCAGGTGCACGTGGTCGCGAACGCTCACGCGCAGCCGCAGCTCGATCGTCTCCTGGGCCGGCTCGGGATCCATGTCGAGGTGGACGATGTCGGCCTCCGCGGCGCTGATCGCGCTGGCCACCTGCGCCAGCACGCCCTTGCCGTTCTTCACCAGCACGTGCAGGCTGGTCTCGAAGGGGCGCGTCATCTCCTCGGCCCACTCGACCTGCATCCAGCGCTCGCTGTCGCGTTCGTAGAGGCGGCGGCCGGTCGGGCAGTCCTTGGTGTGCACGACCAGGCCCTCGCCGCGCCCCAGGTAGCCGGAGATCTGGTCGCCGGGGATGGGCCGGCAGCAGGGCGCGAACTGGATCGACGCGCCCTCGCTGCCGTCGACGAAGACCACCCCCTGCGTCGGCGTGCTGTCGTCGGTGGTGAAGCGGCCCAGGCTGAGCGTCACCGCGTCGGGGCGGATGCCGTGCTCGGCCATGATCTGCGCCAGCCGCTTGGCCACGATGATGGCGATCTTGCGGCCCAGGCCGATGTCCACCATCAGCTCGGTGCGCGAACGGTTGCCGCTCCAGCGCGTGAGCTGCTGCCACAGCGCGGCGGCGGCCTCGTCGTTGGGGTCGGCGCTGGGCAGCGCGAGGCCCTCGGCGCGCAGCGCCTGCGCGAGCATCTTCTCGCCCAGCGCGCGCGACTCCTCGGTCTCCATCGTCTTGAGGTAGTGGCGGATCTTGCTGCGCGCGCGGCCGGTGCGCACCCAGTTGAGCCAGCCCGGGTTGGGGCGTGCGCCGGGCGCGGTGACGATCTCGACGACGTCGCCGCTCTTGAGCTCGGTGCGCAGCGCCACCGGCTCGCCGTTGACGGTGGCGGCCACCGTGTGGTCGCCGACGTCGCTGTGGATCGCGTACGCGAAGTCCACCGGCGTGGCGCCGCGCGGCAGCGCCAGGATCTTGCTGCGCGGCGTGAAGACGTAGACCGCGTCGGGGTAGAGGTCGACCTTGACGTGCTCGAGGAACTCGGCCGCGTCGCGCGTCTCGTCCTGGATGTCCAGCAGGCTCTGCAGCCACATCGAACCCAGGCGCTGCGCGTCGGCGGCGCCGTTCTTGCCGCCCACCTTGTACAGCCAGTGCGCGGCGATGCCCTTCTCGGCGACCGCGTGCATGGCCTCGGTGCGGATCTGGAACTCCACCGAGGTGCCCAGCGGGCTCACCAGCGTGGTGTGCAGGCTCTGGTAGCCGTTGGCCTTGGGGATCGCGATGTAGTCCTTGAAGCGGCCGGGCACCGGCTTGTACAGCTGGTGCAGCACCCCGAGCGCGATGTAGCAGTCGGTCAGCGTGGGCACGATGACGCGGAAGCCGAAGATGTCGTTGACCTGCGCGAAGGCGGCGTGCTTCTCGCGCATCTTGCGGTAGATGCTGTAGATCGTCTTCTCGCGCCCGGACAGCTGCACCTTCATGCGCTGCTGCGCGAAGGCCGCGCGCACCTCCTGCTGCACGCGCTCGACGATGTCGCGCCGGTGCCCGCGCGCGCGCTTGACGGCCTTGGCCAGCGCGTCGTGGCGCCAGGGGTACAGCAGCTCGAAGCAGCGCTCCTGCAGCTCGCGGTAGGTCTGGTTCAGGCCCAGGCGGTGCGCGATCGGGGCATAGATGTCCAGCGTCTCGCGCGCGATGCGCTGGCGGCGCTCCGGCGCCATGGCCTGCATCGTGCGCATGTTGTGCAGCCGGTCCGCGAGCTTGATCAGGATCACGCGCACGTCGCGCGCCATCGCCAGCAGCATCTTGCGGAAGCTCTCGGCCTGGCTTTCCTCGCGCGTGTTGAACTGCAGCTTGTCGAGCTTGGTCAGCCCGTCGACCAGCTCGGCCGTGGGCGCGCCGAACTTCTCGATCAGCTCGGTCTTCGTGACGCCCTGGTCCTCGATCGTGTCGTGCATCAGCGCGGCCATCACGGCCTGCGCGTCGAGCTTCCAGTCGGCCACCAGGCCGGCCACCGCGATCGGGTGCGTGATGTAGGGCTGCCCGCTGGCGCGGAACTGGCCCAGGTGGGCCTCGTCGGCGAACTTGTAGGCCTCGCGCACCAGCTTGAGCTCGGCCTTGGACAGGTAGCCGAGCTTGTCGGTCAGCGCGGCGAAGGACGAGGCCTCGTCGGGCTCCGCCGGCTCGACGTGGACGAGCGGCGCCCGCTGCAGCCCCTGCAGGGCGGCAGGCAGCAGTTCGGCGGCCAGGGAGCGCAGACCCATGCCCGGAATCTAGCGCGTTTTGTGCAGCGCATCGTCGGGCCGGCGAGATGCCCTCGCCGGAAAGCACGAAGGCGCCACGGCCTCGCGGCCATGGCGCCTTCGGCGGCGCGTGCCGGCACGGGGCGGCGGGGCCCCGGGCCGGTCAGCGCGGGTTCAGGTCGGCACCTTGCGCAGCATCTCCAGCCCGATCTCGCCGGCGGCGATCTCGCGCAGCGCCGTCACGCCGGGCTTGTTGCGCGTCTCGATCTTCGGCGCATGACCCTGGCTGAGCATGCGCGCACGGTAGGTCGCGGCCAGCACGAGCTGGAAGCGGTTGGGAATCTTCTGCAGGCAGTCTTCGACGGTGATGCGGGCCATGGCGGTGCGGTCCTCGGGGTCTCGGTTCCGGTGGGTGCCGGCGGCGGGCTCAGACCAGACCCAGCGCCGCGAACACCTGGGAGCGGTTGCGCAGCTGGGCGGCGTACTTGAGCCGCTGCGAGTGCACGACGGTCTTCAGGTCGAAGAGCGCCGTCTCGAACAAGCTGTTGATTATCACATAGTCGAAGTGGCGCGCCTGGGCCACCTCCTCGCGCGCGTTGTCCATGCGCACCTTGATGACCTCCTGCCCGTCCTCGCCGCGGCGCAGCAGGCGCTGGCGCAGTTCGTCCCAGCTCGGCGGCAGGATGAAGATCAGCACCGCGTGCGGGAACAGCTGCTTGATCTGCAGCGCGCCCTGCCAGTCGATCTCCAGCACCACGTCCTCGCCGCGCGCCAGGCGGTCCTCGATGGCGCGGCGCGAGGTGCCGTACAGGTTGCCGTGCACCTCGGCCCACTCGAAGAACTCGCCGCGCGCGACCATCGCGCGGAAGTCCGGCTCGTCGACGAACCAGTATTCGCGGCCGTCCAGCTCCTGCCCGCGCGGCCGGCGCGTGGTGTGCGAGACCGACACCGCGAGGTGCGAGTCCAGCTCCAGCAGCGCCTTCACGAGGCTGGACTTGCCAGTGCCGCTGGGCGCGGCGACGCAGAACAGGTTGCCCGGGGTCTCCATCGCCGGATTTTCCCTCAAGCCCGGCCTGGCGCACGGGCCTGGGCGCAGCGCCCATGCAAGAAGGCGCACGACCGCGAGGTCGTGCGCCTGGGCAGGGGCGGGGGCAGCCCGCGCGCGGCCTGGGGCCGCGCAGGGGGCCGGGGCTTCAACGCGCGGCGATGAACACGGGCACCTGGGCCGGGCTCACGCGGCCGTCGAAGCTGCCGCCTTCGGCGGTGCGCGCCCGGATCTCGCCGCTGGCCAGGGCGGCCACGGCCTCGGCACGCACCTCGCCGCGGCTGCGCGAGCCCAGCGCCGGCGTCCAGTCCTGGCCGGTGGCTTCGCTGACGTGCACGACGCCGGCGTTCAGCAGCGCGGCCTGCACGTCGGTGCGGCTGGCCTGGCTGGCGGCGGGCAACGGCAGTTCATAGATGGCCTCGCCGGCGCCGGCGGAGGCGAAGGCGCCGGTGGCGGCGACGCTGAGGGACAGGGCGGCGACGATCGAGCGGGTATTCATGATGGGTTCCTTTCGGTGCGGGGTCGGGGGGTGGGGTTTGCGGTTTCGGTGGAGGGCGGTTGCGCCGCTCACCACAGAACGAAGTCTGGCCACCGCAACCCACGCCAGCCGAACGCGCAGATGACAAATTCGTAATCCAGCGCCGGCGCCGAAAGTGCGACCATTCGGTCCGTAGACATACGCCACACGCTGCCCCTGCCATGCGCCTACTGGTCGTCGAGGACGAAGCCAAGCTCTCCGAGTACCTGCACAAGGGACTCAGCGAGAACGGCCATGTCGTGGACGTCGCGCGCGACGGCATCGAGGGCCGCCGCCTGGCCACCGGCGGCGAGTACGACCTCGTGCTGCTGGACCTGATGCTGCCCGGCGTGGACGGCTTCGGCGTGCTCTCGGCGCTGCGCGCCCAGAGCCGCTACACCCCGGTGCTGATGCTGACCGCGCGCGACAAGGTCGAGGACCGCGTGCGCGGCCTGGAGCAGGGCGCCGACGACTACCTGGTCAAGCCCTTCGCCTTCAGCGAACTGCTGGCGCGCGTGGGCGCGCTGCTGCGCCGCGGCGCGCCGAACGGCGCGCAGGCCGTCACGCAGATGCGCCTGGCCGACCTGGAGCTGGACCTCGTCAGCCGCAAGGCCACGCGCGCCGGCCAGCGCCTGGACCTGACGGCCAAGGAGTTCAAGCTGCTGACGCTGCTGCTGCGCCGGCGCGGGCAGATCCTCTCGCGCACCACGCTGGCCGAGCAGGTGTGGGACATGAACTTCGACAGCGACACCAACGTCGTCGAGGTCGCGGTGCGCCGGCTGCGCGCCAAGCTCGACGATCCCTTCCCGCAACCGCTGCTGCACACCGTGCGCGGCATGGGCTACGTGCTCGAGGAGCGCACACCGTGAGCGCCGCCACCACCACCGCCCGCGCGACCCCCGCCGGCGCCGCCCCGGCCGGCACGGCGGCCGCCCGCGCCACCCCCGACTGCACGACGCCGCTGTGCACGCACTCCATCGTGCGCCGGCTGTCGGGCAAGCTGGCGCTGTTCACGATGGCGGTGCTGGCGCTGCTGTCGGTGTCCTCGTGGTCGGCGGTGAATATGATGATCCTGGAGCGCAACACCGAGGACACGGTGGCGCGCTGCGAGCTGATCTCCACCATCGTCGCGCTCGAGGCGCGCGCCGGCGGCGAGGACGCGGTGCTGCAGCGCCTGCGCAGCGACGCGCCGATGCGCGGCGGCACGCGGCTGGTGGTGTGGCGCGCCGACGGCAGCCTGCTCTGGGAGGACCCGATGCCCGAGGTGCTGGTGCACTCTGAGCACATGCAGGTGCGCGACTTCCGCATCCCCACGCCCGAGCTGGCCGGCGGCGAGCTGCGTGCACGCTACGCGGTGGACTTCACGCGCGACGCGCGCATGGGCACGCGCTGGGCCTGGACGCTGATCCTGGTCACGCTGGCCGCCGGCGCCGCGGTGGCGGCCGGCGCCGCCTGGCACGTGCGCCGGCAGCTGCGCCCGCTGGCCGACCTGGCCGAGCAGACGCGCGGCATCTCGCCGCAGCGGCTGGACCAGCGGCTGGCGCTGGCCGACCCGGCGGAGGAACTGCGGCCCTTCATCGACCAGTTCAACGCGCTGATGCAGCGCCTGGAGCGCAGCTATGCGCAGCTCGAGGGCTTCAATGCCGATGTCGCGCACGAGCTGCGCACGCCGCTGGCCAACCTGATCGGGCAGACCGAGGTGGTGCTCGCGCGCGAGCGGCCGGTGGCCGAGCTGCGCGAGACCCTGGTGTCCAACCTGGAGGAACTGCAGCGCCTGGCCGCGATGGTCAACGACATGCTGTTCCTCTCGCAGGCCGACCGCGGCGCCGTCGCGCGGCGCGGCCGCGCCGTTGCGCTGGCCGAGCTGGCGGCGCAGGTCGTGGACTTCCACGAGGCGCCGCTGGAGGAGGCCGGCGTGACGCTGCGCATCGAGGGCGAGGCCTCGCTGCCGGTGGACGAGGCGCTGGTCAAGCGCGCGCTGTCCAACCTGATCGGCAACGCGACGCGCTTTGCCGAGCGCGGCACCGCCATCGTCGTGCACATCGAGGGCGGCCCGCCGGACCTGGTGCGCGTGATGGTGAGCAACCGCGGCGAAGGCATCCCGGCCGACGCGCTGCCGCGCCTGTTCGACCGCTTCTACCGCGGCGACGCGTCGCGCTACTGCTGCGACACCCAGCACCACGGCCTGGGCCTGGCCATCGTGGCGGCGATCGCGCGCATGCACGGTGGCGAGCCCTTCGCCGAGTCGGCCGACGGTCACACCCGCATCGGCTTCACGCTGGCGGCGGCCTGAGGCGAGTCGGCGCGTCGTCGCGGCGCCCGCGCACCGTCGGCCAGGCGCGGGTTCGCGGGCAAGGGCGGCCCTGCCTGCGCCTGCAGTCGGCGCCCGGTGCGTGCGCCGCCGCCGTGTGGCCCTGACGGCATCGACCTGCAGGCGGTCCTGGCCTGCAAATCGGGACAAGACGCGCAGGGCCCGCCGCGCGGTCCGGCCTCTCGTGCGCGGCCCGTCCACGACCCCGATCAACCGCCCCTCGGCCACCCTCGGCAGCGCGCGATGGCCCCAGCCCTCAGGGCGCGCGCGGGATGGGCCGCGCCTTCAGGGTGCGCATCAGGCCCTGGAACGCGGCGGACTCGGCCAGCAGGGTCCTCGCCGCCCGGCGCACCCGCGCCACCGTGGCCTCGTCGAGCGACCAGCGCGTGGGGATGCGCATCAGCGCCTCGCGCTCCGCGGCGTCGTGCAGCGCCTCGAAGTCGGCGTCGACGAGCACGAACTCCAGGTCGTCTGCGGCGGTGTCGCCGGCGGCCTTGCGCTCGCGCCGGATGTCGGCCGCCCAGCGTTCGAAGCTCGCGGCCAGCAACTCCTTGGTCTCGTAGGAGTAGCGGTCGATCGGTATGTCCTTGAAGGCGCGCAGCACCTGCCCGATCCCCGGCAGCGAGTTCGCACGGCTCCACGCCGGGTCGGGGCCGGTGCTGGCGTTGACGACGATGAAGACCACCTTGCGCACGTCGGCGATGCCCAGCCGCTGCACCAGCGTCCAGGCACCGTCCTGCATGAACACGGCCTCGAGCGGGCTGCGCAGGCCGAGGTTGTCGGTGAGCCCGCCGTCGAGCAGGTACACGTGCGGCCTTGCGGCCGCGTCCAGGTAGGTGCGCAGCTTGTTGGCCAGGTGGAACTGGCGCGACGACAGCTGCCGCTCGCGCAGGGCCGCCTCGATCCAGCCGACCTGCGGAAAGCCGCAGCGTCCCGCGCGGTTGTCCAGTGCGATCGGGCTCATCAGCACCGGCACGGCCGCCGAGGCCGCGACCGCGCGCGCGACCCGCAGGCGCGAGAGGTCGATGCACATCAGGTCGAACTGCTCCTGCACGAACTCGAAACGCGTGCCGGTCACCATGTCGGTGGCGCTGAGCGTCACGAAGGGCCGGGCCGGTCCCTGCAGAAGGTCGGCATAGGTCGCGCCGCCGAACAGCAACTCGTCGAAGATGTCCGACAGCAGGTCGGAGCGCCCGGTGAAGGGCGACCACAGGGTCGGCCAGTGCAGCGGGTTGAGCAGCCGCCGCGTGAACATCGCCTGCACGTCCTGGTGCAGGAACCGGCGCGGGAAGTCGTCGAACAGGCGGTCGCCGTGCAGCGCATAGTAGGCGGCCGTCACGCTGCCGCCGGACACGGCCGAGATCGTGTCGACCTCGTCGAGCAGGCGCCGGCGACGGCCTTCCCATTCGATCTCGATCGATGCGAGTTCCTCCAGCACGCCATGCGCGAGCGCCGCCGCCCGCATGCCGCCGCCGGAGAAGGTGAGCACGATGAACAGGCCCGTGGAGTTGTCCGCCGCGCGCGGGCGTGTCGCGAAGCGATGGCCCTGCTGCGGATCGATCCGCTCCAGCGCAGGCGTCTGCGGGGGCACCGTGCTGCAGGCGGCGGCAAGCGCGGCCGCGACGATCGCGGCGGCCGACCGCAGCCACCTTCCCAGGCCGTCCATCGAGGACACCGCGTGCGGGGCCGGCCCGGGTGGTGTCAGCGCGCGACGAGCATGTCGGCCAGCGGCCGCCGCGGCGCGGCCGGCAGGGCGCGCGTGGGCACGCCCAGGCGCAGCAGCAGCTGGGCGTGGCCGGCGTGGCCGGCGATCCGCTGCAGCCGGGGCCGCAGCGCCGCCACCTGCACCGGTTGGTTCAGGTACGAGGCCTGCAGGCCGAGCCGGACCCCCGCGAGCAGCAGCCGCTGCAGGGCCTGGCCGGCAACGAGCCAGTCGCGCGGCAGGTCGCCCGCGCTGGCCAGCACGGCCAGGACGGGGGATTCGTCGGCGAGCTGGCGGTCCTTGGCGCCGACGCCGTGACCCATGTCGAAGGTCCGCACGACCACCTGGGCCACCGGGACCGCAAGGGCCGGCAGGGTCAGCCCGTCGCCACGCCGCCGCGGGTGCATCCAGGCCGCCAGCTCGCGGCGCCAGCTCGGGTCGGCCCACTGCGCGGCATCCCCTTCGGCCACCAGCGCTGCGGCGTCCAGGCGCTGGCTGGCGCCCTCGAGCACGGTGAGCGTGGCGCCCTCTTCGGCCACCGCGTCGGCCAGGCGGCGCAGGTGCTGCGGGTCGACCGGCGTGGCGGCGAAGCGCTCCCGACAGGTCCGCCGCTCGCTCACCGCCGCGCCCAGGTCCGCCAGGGCCTGGGTATCGGCGGCCGGCGCGACGTGCACGCGCGCCAGCAGGTCCGGGTCGGTCGGGTCCGGCAAGAGGTCGACCCGCGCCCCGAGGCCGGCCGCGGCGGCCGCAACGCGCAGGTTGAACAACGCACAGCCGCAGCTGATCGTCAGCTCGCGGTCCTGCGGGTCGTTGACCGGCAGCGCGCGTGTGCGGTCGGCCAGCAGTTCGACGGTCCGGCCCGTCAGCCGGAACAGCCACGGCTGCGTGTTGTGGCTGGAGGGGGCCAGCAACGCGGCCTGTACCAGCGCCTGCAGGTCGGGCGCGTGGTCGGCGGGGGTGGAGACGGCGTGGTTCATGGGGGTCCTGGCGGTGCGGTGGCGGGGACGGTCGATGTGCGCTGCATGTGCGGCGGGCATGGCTGCCGGTTCGCATGGTGGCGGTACGCCGCTGCGAGAAGCTTGTGCCAGCGCAAAGCGGCGGCCTGCGGTGCCGCGAAAAATCGTCGCGGCAGGCGGCCGGGGTCCTGCGCAGTTCGTGCCAGCCGGTCGGCCAGGAGGGTTCTCGTGCCGCATGCAAGTGCCTCGATTCGCTTCGCGAGCGAACCGCCGCCCCGTCGCTGCGCGCGGCCGGCCTTGCCGGGCCTGGCCAGGCCGGCGGGCGCGTTGCCGAGTCCCGGCCTGGCCGTTCACCGGGTGCACGCCCTGCTCGCGGCGGTCCTGCTCTGTGCTGCAGCCGCCTGGCCGCCGCTCGCCCGGGCCGCGGACGAGCGGGCGCTGGTGCTGCGCAACGTCACCATCGTGAACCTCGAGCGCGACCGCCTCGAGCCCGGGCGGGACGTCGTGATCGTCGGCGACCGCATCGTCGCCGTCCACCCCCATGGCCTGGCCGGGGCGCCGGCCGCTGCGGCGGGCACGCGTGTGCTCGAGGGCGGCGGCAGGTTCCTGATGCCGGGCCTGTGGGACTTCCACGTGCACCTGTTCTCCGCGCCCGGCGAGGAGGACTATGCGCTGCCGCTGGCCATCGTCAACGGCGTCACGGGCGTGCGCGACGTCGGCGCGCTGCGCAGCCTGGCCGAGCAGCGCCGGGTGGTGCAGGCCGTCGAGCGGGGAGAACGCGTCGGCCCGCGCATCGTGCTGGCCGGCGCGCTGATCGACGGCCCGCCCGGCTCGTGGCCCGGGCAGATGGTGGCCGCCACGCCGCGCGAAGCGCGGCAGCGCGTGCGCGAAGCGAAGGCCGCCGGCTGGGGCGTCGTCAAGTCGTATTCGCTGCTGGCCGAGCCCACCTACCTCGCGCTGGCCGACGAGGCGCGGCGCCTGAAGCTGCCGCTGTTCGGTCACGTCCCGGAAGCCGTGCCGCTGCGCACCGCGGTGCGTGCCGGGCACCGCAGCATCGAGCACTTCGGGCGCGTCACGCAGGCCTGCGCGCGCGACGAAGGCGCCATGATCGCGGCCAATGCCGCCGCGCTGGAGTCAGCGCAGCCGCTGCCGGCCCTGATGGCGGTGATGATGACGCACAACCAGCGCACGCTCGCGAGCTGGGACGAGGCCCTCTGCCACGAGGTGCTGCGCGACCTCGCCGCCCGCGGCGTGGCCGTGATGCCCTCGCTGATGGTCTCGGACTTCTACCTCGGCAAGGACCCGGCACCGGACGACCCGCGCATGCGCAGCGTGCCGCGGGCCGTGCGCGCGCAGTGGGGCCAGGGCGACTGGCGGCGCCAGCAGATCCCGCCCGACCTGCTGGCCCAGGCGCCGAAGTCCGTGGCGCTCGACTGGAAGACGTTCAGGATGGCGCACGACGCCGGGGTGATGATCCTGGCCGGCACCGACGCCACCTGGGCCAACCCGTTTCTCTTCCATGGCCACACGCTGCACGACGAACTCGCACGCTACGTGCAGGCCGGGCTCACGCCGCGGCAGGCGCTGTTGACGGCGACCGCGAATCCGGGCCGGTTCCTGGGCCGCGAGGATCTCGGCGGCGTGGTCGCTGCACGGCGCCGGGCCGACCTGGTGCTGCTGGACGCCAACCCGCTGGACGACATCGCCGCGACGCGGCGCATTCATGCGGTGATCGCCGCCGGGCGGCTGTACGACCGCGCCGCGCTCGACGCCCTGCAGCGCGAGATCGAGGAGCGCGCGGCCAGGTAACCCGGGCGGGGCGCGCGCGCATCACTGGGCGGCCCGGCATCTGCCGCCCGCTGGCCCGTGGGCTGGGGTCCGCCGGTCCACCAGTTCGCGGCGCGGCCTGCCCTTCAGTCCGGCTGACCGAGCTTCACGTCGGCATAGCCCATCAGCCGGAGCACGAACCAGCTCACCGCGGCCTCGCCCGGATCGTCGGCGACGGTGACGATCTCCGCGTACCGCGGAACGCCGGCCTTGGCGAGCACGCTCCAGAGGTCCTTGGCCGCCTTGGGGGCGCCGCCGGGTTCGAGCAGCTCGGTGTAGGGCAGGTGGATCAGCCTGCTGCCGCCCTCGGCAGCCGGCCGGACCACCGGGGGTTGCAGGCCGCTGGCGACGACGACCCGCGGGTAGAGCGAGGCCCGGCCCGGCGCCGGCGCGCGCTGCGGATAGCTCACCGCCGGCACCACCAGGTCCTGCGCCGTCTGCCGCGGTCCGACGACGGTGGGCGCCTTCGCGACCGCGAACCCGGCGAGGGCCCAGTCGTCGACGCTGTCCAGCAGCAGCGAGACCTTGTGCTGCCCGGCTTGCTCGAGCAGCCAGATCGCCAGTGCCGTGTCGGGGCTCAGGCCGCCTTCGGCCACGAGCACGGCTTCGTGCCGGGGGTCGACGCCGGCCGTGCCCAGCAGCTCGGCCAGCTTCGCGGGGGTCCTCGCGTGGGCACGGAAGGCCTCGGCCGGGATGCTCAGGGCAAAGGGCACATGGCCCGCGGCGTAGGCCTGCGCGGGGCGCAGGTCCACGACGCTGAGCCCGGAAAGGCCGGCCATGCGCATCATCGCGCCACCCCAGCTGGCCAGCCAGGGGGCGCGGCGCAGCAGCTGCGGCGCCGCGTAGGTCCACAGCGGGAGGCCGCGCTCGTCACGCAGCCATTCGCGCTGCGACCCGTTGTAGAGCTTGACGTCGTCGCGCCCGAGCAGGAATCGCAGCGCGAATACCGGCACCGCTGCCGCACCGCCGCCGCCGCAGTAGACGTGCACGGTGTGCTCCGGACGGATCCCGAGGTGCGCCATCATGCGGCGGATCTCCTCGGGCGACTTGAAGGTCTTCGTTGCCGGGTCGAAGAAGTCCGAGCTGGGCCACAGCAGGGCATGGGGGACGTGACCCGCGCGGTCGAAGAACTTCGCGCCGCCGTGGTAGTAGGGCGGCTCGAGTGCATCGACGACGGCGTGCCGGGCCGGGTCGCCGGTGGCGGCCAGGAACTCGTTCAGGCGCACCCGTTCCCCGTCCAGCACGCGCGTCACCCGGAAACTGCCCGGGGCGGGCGGCGGCGTCGCTTCGCGGGTCACCGGCTGGCCGGCGGCCTTCCAGCGGTGCAGCCCGCCGTCCAGCAGGTACAGGTCGGCGAGCGGATAGCCGTGGTAGTGGAGATCCAGGAACAGCCGCGTGGCCATCCACGAGCCGCCCTCGTCGTAGATCACGATCTTGCGGCCCGGGCTGACGCCCCAGCCCTGCAGCTGGCGTTCGATCGCCGCCGGCGGCAGGTCGCGGCCGGCCGACAGGAAGGCCGATGCGTTCACCGCGCCGGGGATGTGGCCCGCGGCGTGCTGCTGCGGCATCGAGGCATCCAGGACCAGCAGCTCGGAGCGCTTCGGGTGGCTCGCGAGCCACTGCGGGTCGACGAGGGGGCCCGCGGCGGCTCCGGCCGCGAGCGCCGTCAGCGCAGCCAGTCCCAGGCACAGCCCCAGGCACGGGCCCAGCAGGGTGCGCAACCAGTGTGACATCGGCGTCTCCTCACAGCGACGAAGGCCTGCAGTGTGGGACGCAGGCGGGCCGGTCGAAAGAGGCGCCTGACGAAGCGACGCGGTGCTTGACCGAGTCACGACCGGGGCCGACGAGCTGCAGCCGGGTCGGCGCCAGGCGCGTTTCGGTCGCGCTGCACCGTGGCCGGTCGGCGCGTGCATGCGCCGCTCGGCGAAGGCGCCAGAATCCGCGGGCCATGGGTTCCCCCGCCGCCCCCCGCCCACGCGGCCTGGCCTTGCTGCTGGGATGGCGGCGCGTGCTCGTCACCCTGGGCATCGCGGCGCTGGTCGGTCTGCTGTTCAGCACCTTCTGGAAGACCTCGAACCTCGGCCTGTACCTGCGTGTGATGGCTGTCGGGCTGCTGGCGATGCTGGCCTTCGGGGTCGTCGAGCAGTGGCCGCGCCGGCTTCCCCGCTGGTTGCCGCGCTGGCCGCTGCAGGTGCTGGCGGTGGCGGTCACGGTACCGGTGTCGGTGACGGTCCTCTACCTGGCCAGCACGCCCGAAGGTGCCCCGCCGTTCTGGCAGAACCAGGAGCGTCTGTCCGGATTCGGGTTGATGATCTTCGCCGGCCTGCTGCTCGCGCCCTGGGTCGCGCTGGGTGCGCTCGTGCGCCAGCGCGAGGCCTTCGCGCGCGAGCAGTCGCTCGCCTTCGATCTCGAGCGCAGCGAGCTCGAGCGGCGCGCGCTCGACGCCCGCATGCGGCTGCTGCAGGCCCAGGTGCAGCCGCACTTCCTGTTCAACACGCTGGCCAACGTGCGCGCGCTGGTCAACGCCGGATCGCCGCGCGCCAGCGCGGTGCTCGAGAGCCTGATCGACTACCTGCGTGCCGCGGTGCCGCGCCTGGACGAGCCGGCCTGCACGCTGGCCGACGAAGTCCAGCTCGTGCGCGCCTATCTCGAGCTGATGCAGATGCGGCTGCCCGACCGCCTGCAGTTTGCGCTCGACGTCGACGAGGCGGCGCTGCGGCTGCCCTGCCCGCCGCTGACCCTGATGACCCTGGTCGAGAACGCGGTGCGGCATGGCATCGATCCGGCCGAGGAGGGCGGCCGCGTCGACGTCCTGGTCAGGCTGCGCGACGGACGCTGCTGCATCGCGGTGTGCGACAGCGGCGTGGGGCTGCGCGACTCGGGCGGCGGCGCCGGCGTCGGCCTGGCCAGCCTGCGCCAGCGGCTCCAGCTGGCCTTCGGTCCGCAGGTGCAGCTGCGCATCGGCGCACGCGAACCGCGCGGCGTGCGCGTGGAGGTCGAGTATCCGGTGGCGGCCCCATGAGCACGGCCCTGATCGCCGACGACGAGCCGATGCTGATCGACGAGCTGGCCACGCTGCTCGCGACGGCCTGGCCGGCGCTGCGCGTCGTCGCGCGGGCGCGCAACGGGCGCGATGCCGTGGCGCAGTTCGAGGTGCACCGGCCCGAGGTGTGCTTCCTCGACGTGCACATGCCGGGCCTCACCGGCGTGGAGGCGGCGCGCCTGATCGGCCGCCGCGCGCACCTGGTCTTCGTGACCGCCTACGACCAGTACGCGCTGCAGGCCTTCGAGCAGGGCGTGCTCGACTATCTGGTCAAGCCGGTCAAGCCGGCGCGCCTGGCCGAGACGGTGATGCGGCTGCAGGAGCGCCTGCGGGTCGCACAGCCGGCGGTCAACACCGAGGCCCTGCTGCTGCAGCTGGCCGCGCAGCTCCAGCGCGCGGGCGCGGCGCCCGCAGCGCCGCTGCGCTGGCTGCGGGTGCAGGTGGCGAAGACGCTGCGCCTGATCCCGGTGGACGAGATCGACTATCTCCGCGCCGACTCCAAGTACACGCTGGTGGCCTGGCGCGGTGACGGCGGCGCGCCCGCCGAGGCGCTGGTGACGCTGCCGCTGAAGGACCTCGCCGCGCAGCTGGATGCCACGCAGTTCGTGCAGGTGCACCGCTCCACGATCGTCAACCTCGCCTCCATCAGCCATGTCGTGCGTGGCGACAACGAGACCGCGGCGATCCACCTGAAGGGCCGGAGCGACGTGCTGACCGTCAGCCGCAGCTACCTGCATCTGTTCCGGCAGACCTAGTTGCACGGCCCGCGGGCACCTCGTCGCGCTCGGCCGCCGTCCCCCAGTCCCGAGGCGCGCGCCAGACGCCCCGGGTCAGGGTCAGGGGGTCCAGATCGCCAGCCCCGATTCGGTCAGCAGCAGGGCACTGTCCCGATTCGAGGCGGCCACGCATTGCAGGACCGGTGTGCCGTGAGGGGTGGCGTCCAGCGCCAATGCGGTCCGGGTGTCCACGGCACGCACACGGCGCCAGTCCTGCGTCGGGAACAGCAGCCAGTGGGCGACCCGTGCCGAGACGTCCAGATCGCGCGCGCCCAGACGGTGGTTGGTCAGGCCCGTGGCGATGCGCTGCGCCACCAGCGCGGAGCCCTCGGCCCGATAGCGGTGCAGGACGCCCCCGATGTGCGGCGTGTGCACGGCCCAGATCTCGCCGTCTGCAAGCGCCACGCTGGCGGGCGAGAGCCAGCGGTTGCGTGTGCCGATGGCCGGCCCGGTGGTGGCCGACTCGAGTCTCGAGGGCTCGTCCGGCGAGGCGGCGAGCACCACGAGCTGCGCCCCCGAGGGGCCCGACTGGACCGTCACCAGCCCCGTGCGTCCGTCGGGCAAGGTCCAAGGTTGCAGCAGGCGGTCCTCGAAGACGGCCGGTTCGTCGAGGTGCAGCCGGCGCAGCGGCGCGAGGCTGTGCCGCTCCAGCCAGAGCAGACGGGTGGCCTCGATGTCGTCGCCCAGCACCGCATGCGGGTAGCGCCGGGCATCCGGCCCGGCCAGCACCGCGATGTGGGCACCGCCGTTGCGGCCGTCGAGATCCACGACGACCGGGACGGCATCGGGCAGCACGGGCTCCTGGCTTCGTGCGACCAGCTGCCAGCGGCCCTGCGCGTCGGCCTCGAAGCGCGCGAGCACGTGGCCGCCCGCCTGCTCGACCACCGCGATGATCGCCAGCGGCAGCACGCACAGACCGCCCTGGGGCGCCAGAGGCAGTTCGGACCGCCCGGGCGCCGTGCTCGGCCGCGTGGTGTCGTGCGTCCACAGACGTCCGTCGAGTCCGCGGCCGGCCACGCGGCCATGGCCCATCGCCAGCAGGCCGGTCGGGGCCAGCCCGTCGGCCACCGGGACCGCCCGAGCGTTCGCCGCGACATGCCAGAGCCGGCCGGCACCGTCCCGAGCCCACCAGCCCTCGTGCGCAGCGGCATCCACGCGCCGCACATCCCGAAGCGGCACCTCGCGCAGCGTACCGACGAGACGGCCTGGCGCTTCGCGGTCCGGTGCGACACGGGCCCGCGCCTCGGGCGGGGCCGCGTGCGCCCGGCGCATCCCGAGCAGGGCCAGGGCCGAAGAGATCGACCGCAGCAGCAGGCGCCGCGAGCCCGCGCGGCTCACCAGCGCAGCACGCGGGGCCCGAGGGCCGCGCCCACGGCCCCGGTGAAGACGATCCCCAGCGTGTACCAGACGGCCACGAATGCCGGCGAGGCCTCGGGACAGGACAAGGAGTAGCCGAAGGCGCCCACCGAGCCTGCGAGCAGCCCCGCCGCGAAGCCCGCCGCGCGGGGCCGCGTGGGGGCGAGGCCGCGCACCGCCCACAGCGCGGCCGCCAGGGCGGGCAAGGACAGCGCCAGCACGCTCCAGGGGCAGGTCGACCACGACGCGCCCAACACGACGTCCATCCGGGTGCCGGCCGGCGCCGAGACCAGCGAGACGGCGCCGACGACCGCCATCGCCACCAGCACCAGCAGGGTCGCGCGCCGAGGCTGGGTGATGGGTGCCGCGGGCCGCGACAGGCGTGCCGTCAGCCAGCCCGCAGCCAAGGCCAGGGCGCCGGCATAGGCCATCTTCGTCCACGGCACGGCGGTGGCGTACAAGGCGGCGGGAATGGCGCCGAACAGAGCGATCGCGATCGCCGCACTCACCAGCAGCCCGGCCGCCGCCGCCGGGGACAGCCGGCGCGCCGCGAGCGCACGCGGCGCCGGGCCCGCGTCACGGGCCAGCAGCTCGATGAGGGCGTCGGTCTTCATTTCGAGCGTTGTTGAACCTGCCGGCGCATGCCCGCATCGTCGCCAGGGGGCTGCTGGAGCACGGCGCCGGGCGGGTCGCCGCCCGAGTCGCCCCGCACCAGCGCCGCCAGGCGCTTCAGCCCGCGGTGCACCTGCACCTTGATGGCCGACTCGGATGCGCCGGTGCGCGCCGCAGCCTCGGCGACGGACAGGCCCTCCAGCTTGGTCAGCACGATGGCCAGGCGCTGTGCCTGCGGCAAGGCCTCGAACAGGGTCTCCAGGTCGCGTCGCGCGCCGCCGTCGTCGGGTTCGACGGCCAGCAGGTGTTCGTCCGTGTCGTCGATGGCGTCGTGCAGGCTGTCGCGCCGGCCGCGCCTGCGCCACAGGTCGACCAGCTTGTGCCGCGCGATGGCCACGGCCCACGCGCTGACGGGCAGCGTCGGGTCGTAGGTGCCACGTTGCAGATGCAAGGCCAACAGCGTCTCCTGAACCAGGTCCTCCACCTCATCGGGCAGGCCCGAAAGGCGGCGCTTCAGATAAGCGCGCAGTCGAGACGCCAGCAGCCCCAGCGCTTGCCGGTAGGCCGCGTCGTCGCCCGACTGTGCACGCAGCCACAGCGGCTTGAGGGCCGACTCGAAGTCGCCAGGGCTGTCGTCAACAGGCATTTCGCGGCTCAGGGCCCTTTGGTTACAACGGCTCGACCCATGCTCGGCAGAGGCGCCCGTCGGAGTCCGGTCGGACGGGTTCAGTGTCCATTGTGCCGATCCTGCGGCCGGCTCCGTCGCGGCCTGCTGCGCCCATCGATTCGCCGCCGACCGCGCGGCCTTGCGCCGACGAGTCTCAGGGTTGGTACGTGGGCAAGAGAAGTGCCTGTCGCACGACACCGGGCCGTGCCGCCTGTAACCGATCGCCCTGTCGCTGCGAATACCGTGGGTCGCTCCGCTTCGATCCGATCGCCCATGCACGCCACGCTGCCCCTGCTTGCCGCCACCGACTTCCCGCCCATCCGGCGCCGGTCGCTCGACACCCTGCAGGTCAACCTCGGCTACAAGTGCAACCAGAGCTGCCTGCACTGCCACGTCGCAGCCAGTCCGCAGCGCACCGAGATGATGGACGGCGACACCGTCGCGCTGGTGATCGAGGTGCTGCGTGCGCGCAGGGTGTCCACGCTGGACCTCACGGGCGGTGCGCCGGAGCTGAACGAGCACTTCCGCCACCTGGTGCGGCAGGCCCGGGCGCTGGGCGTGCGCGTCATCGACCGCTGCAACCTCACGATCCTCTCGGAGCCCGGCCAGGAAGACCTGGCGGCCTTCCTGGCCGAGCAGGGGGTGGAGGTCACCGCCTCGCTGCCGTGCTACTCGCCGGCCAACGTCGACCGCCAGCGCGGCGACGGTGTCTTCGATCGCAGCATCGCCGGGCTGCGCCAGCTCAATGCGCTGGGCTACGGGGATCAAGCCCGCGGCCTGGTGCTGAACCTCGTCTACAACCCGCAGGGCGCGTCACTGCCGCCACCGCAGGGCCCCCTGGAGGCCGACTACAAGCGCGAACTGCTGCAGCACTTCGGCATCCGCTTCGACCACCTGTACGCGCTGACCAACATGCCGGTGCAGCGCTTCGGCAGCACGCTGGTCAGCAAAGGCACGTTCGGCACCTACATGCAGCTGCTGCGCGACAGCTACCGCGCCGAGAACCTGGACACCGTGATGTGCCGCAGCCTGCTCAGCGTCGACTGGCAGGGCTTCCTCTACGACTGCGACTTCAACCAGATGCTGGGCCTGCGCGCCGGCGTGGGTGGCAGCGCGCGCCCCCACCTGCGTGAGCTGCTGCAGCACGACCCGGCCGGCACCGACATCCGCATCGCCGATCACTGCTACGGCTGCACCGCCGGCCAGGGCAGCAGCTGCGGCGGGGCGCTGGAGACGACGGCGCCCGTCGCCGCGGGCGTGGCGGTGGTTCGCATCACCGAGGGCGTGCGCTGATGGCTCGCCCCTCGAAGGCGCTGCTGTGGGCCGGCGCGGCGGCCGTGGCGCTTGTGGCCGTGTGGGCCTGGCAGCACTTCGGCCTGGGCGCGCTGCTGACGCTGGACAACCTCAAGGCCAGCCGCGATGCGCTGCAGGCACAGGTGCAGGCACGCCCGCTGGCCACGGCCGCGGTCTTCTTCGCCGTCTACGTCGCTGCCACGGCGCTGTCGATCCCGGGTGCGCTGGTCCTCACGCTGGCCGCCGGCGCGATGTTCGGGCTGGGCTGGGGCCTGCTGCTGGTGAGCTTCGCGTCCAGCCTGGGCGCGTTGCTGGCCTTCCTTGCGGCGCGCTACCTGCTGCGCGACGGCATCCAGGCGCGCTTCGGCAAGGCGCTGGCGCCGATCAACGAAGGTGTACGCAAGGACGGCACCTTCTACCTGCTGACGCTGCGCCTGGTGCCGGTGTTCCCGTTCTGGCTCATCAACCTGCTCATGGGCCTGACGCCGATGGGCGCGGGTCGCTTCTATCTCGTCAGCCAGATCGGCATGCTCGCCGGCACCGCGGTCTACGTGAACGCCGGCACGCAGCTGGCGGCCATCCAGTCGCCGGGCGACATCCTCTCGCCCGGCCTGTGGGGCAGCTTCGTGCTGCTGGGCCTGTTCCCGCTGCTGGCCAAGGCCGTCGTGGCCTGGCTCGAGCGGCGCAAGGTGTACGCGAAGTGGACGAAGCCCCGTTCCTTCGATCGCAACCTGGTGGTGATCGGTGCCGGCGCGGGCGGGCTGGTCTCGGCCTACATCGGCGCGGCCGTGAAGGCCAAGGTCACGCTCATCGAAAGCCACAAGATGGGCGGCGACTGCCTGAACTACGGCTGCGTGCCGAGCAAGGCGCTGA
>CAZUPH010000053.1:0-10929 GCA_964621995.1 uncultured Rubrivivax sp.
TCGCCAAGTTCCAGCGCGAGCTGGGCGCGATGGGCTACAAGTTCCAGTTCATCACGCTGGCCGGCTTCCACAGCCTGAACTACAGCATGTTCGACCTGGCCTACGGCTATGCGCGCAACAACATGACGGCCTTCGTCGAACTGCAGCAGAAGGAATTCGCCGCCGCCGAGCGCGGCTTCACCGCGGTGAAGCACCAGCGCGAGGTCGGCACCGGCTACTTCGACGCCGTCACGACGACGATCGAGAAGCTGGCCTCCACCGCGGCGCTGAAGGGCTCCACCGAGGACGAACAGTTCCTCGACGGCACGCACCACTGAGCCCGCGCGTGAGACACCGGAAGGTGTCTCACGGCTGGCGAAGGCCGGGCGGCAACTCGCTCACCGTACACAGGGCCCCGCGGGCCCCTGTGTACTTTTCTGCCCCTGGTTTGGCGAGAACGGCGAGCGCCCGCTGCGGGTGTGCTTCACCCTCTCACCCGGGTTGCCGTTGCCGCAGGAGCGCGGGCCGGCGATACGCCCGGGCCGCGGCGTGGCATTCGTGTCGAGCACGCCGAGCTGGCCGTGGCGCGCGTCGAAGCACACCATCCGGTCCTGCCGTTGCTCGCCGCAGAAGCGCTCGAAGCCGTGATCCGGAGGGCCGGCGATGCATCCCTGGGCATGACGGCGGGTCGCTGCTACCGAGCACGCCATGCGCGCTGGACCGGCTCGGTGTCGCGCAGTCGGGCATCGGCGTGCAGATGTCGGCGGTGCGAGGGTGGACGACCGGATCGTGAATCCGTTCAGTTCCGGCGGAACGACCGGGCCCGCCCCCGACGACGCGCAGTGGGCCGGCGACTGCACCGCGGCCGGCATCACGACGCCGACGATGGACGTCTTCAAGGTCGGGCCGTCCGACCTGTCGATGCGCGTGCCTTTCGAGGCCGGCAGCCCGACCGACACCGACGTGGCCTGGTCCACGGTGCCGGCGTCGGTGGGCGCAGCGCTGATCCCTCCCGGCGCGGCACGGCGCCGGGCTTGAGCGCCGGCCGTTCCGCCGCGCGCCGGCGGCCGCAGGCTCAGACGGCGCGGCGGCGCCAGTCCACCAGCAGCGCGAAGCACGCGCCGGCGAAGAGCAGGGCGCCGGCGAGCAGCGGCGAAGCCAGCATCCGCAAGGCGGCCAGGAGGTCGTGCCAGGCCCAGCCGGGCACCAGGCTCAGCACGATGTCGGCGCTCTCGTTGCGGCCGACGTCCATCGACTGGCCGCTGGCACCCAGCAGCGAGCGGCCGGCGTGGATCAACAGGTCGCCCACGAGGTCGGTGACGATGGGCTGGCCGAAGACGCGGTCCATCAGCCAGCCGCCGATGCCGATGCCCACCACCAGCACCACCAGCCCCCAGCGGCGGAACCAGGCGTTGGCCAGGATCAGCAGCATCACCAGCGGCGACACCCACAGCGTGGCCAGCAGCAGCCCGGCCAGCAGCCGCCCCAGCACCGCCAGCGCGGCGCCCAGCACGGCACCCCAGGGCAGCGCGAACCACTCGCCCACGCCGACGTAGCGGCCGACCAGCACCAGCGACAGCGCCCAGCCGGACAGCAGGCCCACCGCCAGCGCCGCCGCCGGCACCAGCAGCAGGTGCACCGCCAGCGGCACCGCCAGGCTGGGGCCGTGGCCCACCGGCAGCGACATCCAGAACTCGTTGGAGCGGTCGCCGTGATCGCGGCGCGCCAGGCCGCTGATGATGATCAGCGACGACACCCACAGGATGACGAACAGCAGCATCGTGCCGGCTGCCATGCTGCCGAGCGCGATGACGGGCGCCAGCCGCGCTTCGCCGACCTCGGCCAGGCTCTCGCCGTCCACGTTGACGTCGGCGAAGGCGGCGACCATCAGCGCCAGGCCCGGCGGCAGCAGCGCGAGCAGCGCCCAGGCGAAGCGGTGCTGCAGCCACTCGCGCTGCATCAGGGGCAGGATGGGATTCATCTCGGGGGTTCTCCTCGCGGGCATCAGAACTGCGTACGGTCGAGCTCGGGCTTGCGCGTCAGCGCGACGAACAGGTCCACCAGGCTCGGGCGCACGCGCCGGCCCAGGGCCTGCACATGCTCGGGCGGCGCGCCGTCGAACAGCGCGGCGCTGCCCCCGGCCACGCGGTAGCGCAGCAGCGGGTGCGCGGCGGCCATCTGCTCGGCGACCGCGGCGTCGTGGCTCAGCGCGACGAAGCGCCGGTCCATGTCCTCCAGGCTGATCGAGAGCACGAGCTTGCCCTCGTTGAGCATCAGCACGTCCGAGAGCAGCGCCTCGATCTCCTCGACCTGGTGGGTGCTGATGAGCACGCTGCGCTCGCCGTCGCACCACTCGTCGATCAGCATCTCGTAGAAGGCCTTGCGCGAGAGCACGTCCAGGCCCAGCGTCGGCTCGTCCAGGATCATCAGCCGCGCGTCGATGGCGGCGATGAGCGCCAGGTGGGCCTGCACCATCATGCCCTTGGACAGCTTGCCGACCTTGTCGCCGAGGTCCACGCTGGTGCGCCGCAGCAGCTCGCGGGCACGTTCGGCGGAAAAGCGCGGGTGCAGGCCGGCCATCAGCGTGATCAGGTCGGCGACGCGGATCCAGCGCGGCAGGATCGCCACGTCCGGGATGTAGCAGGCCTTGTTGAGCAGGGCCACGCGCTCGCGGTGCGGGTCGTGGCCGAGCACGCTCAACTGCCCTTCGCCTCGCACCAGGCCCACCATCGCCTTCATCAGCGTGGTCTTGCCGGCGCCGTTGTGGCCGAGCAGCCCGACGACGCGGCCCTTGGGCACGGTGAAGCTGACGTCGTCCACCGCGCGCTTGGCGCCATAGCGCACGGTCAGGCCCTGGGCCTGCACCAACACCTGGTCCGGCGCCTGGCCTCGTTCCACTTCGGTGCTCATCGGGTTCCCTCCCAGTCCAGTTGTTCGGCGCCGATGTCCAGCCGGCGCAGCCGCTCGCGCAGGCGCGGCCACTCCTGCTGCAGGAAACGTTCTCGCTCGGTGGCCTTGAGCCGCTCGCGGGCGCCGCGGGCGACGAACAGGCCGACGCCGCGGCGGCTCTCCAGCAGGCCCTCGTCGCCCAGCGCCTGCAGCGCGCGGTTGACGGTCAGCGGGTTGAGCAGGTAGCGGCCGGCCAGCGCGCGCACCGAGGGCATCGCGTCGCCTTCGGGCGGGTCGCCGTCCAGCAGCTGCGCGGCCAGGAGGTCGGCCAGCTGCTGGTAGATCGGCTGTCGGTCATCCCAGGTCTGCATGGGGTGGGCACCGGTGTGTTGCTGATGTAGCACACCATATCGCCCCGGCCGACCGCATGCACGGCGACCGCGACGAACTGCGCCGCGGCGCGACGGAACGTCACCGGCGCCGGATGCGCCGGCGGCCGGGCCGGTGCCCCGGGCGGCACCCGGAAAAGGACAACCCGGCCGGAGCCGGGTTGTCGCGGGAGCGGGGCCGAGGGCCCCGGGGGCTGCGCGCGGCGGCTCAGTCCGCGGCCTGCGCCCTGCGGCGGCGCACCAGCGCGCCCACGCCGAGCAGGCCCAGCGCCATCAGGCCGTAGGTGCCGGGCTCCGGCACCACGACCACGCTGCCCACGCCGGTGATGCTGTTCGTGTAGGCCCCGAAGCTGCTGTTGGCGAACCCGGTGGTCACCAGGACGTAGTTGACGCCGGCGCTGAGGTTGACGCCGTTGAAGCCCGAGCGGCCGATGGTCGGGAAGTCGTCGTTGCTGGCGACGCCGTTGACCAGCGGCGAGCCCGGCTCGAACGAGGGCGAGTACAGGAAGAGGAAGTTGTCCCAGTTGCCGGCGGCCAGGCTCAGGAAGTCGTAGGCGCCGGACTGCGTGACCGAGAACTCCAGCGTGTCGTAGCGCACCGCGGTGCCGACGCCGGACAGGCCGCCGAAACCGGCCAGGGCACGCTGGTAGGTCGGGGAGCCGGTCGTGTCCCCGTTGTAGGTGTAGGTGTCGGCGTGGGCGCCTGCGGCGGCCAGGGCCGCGGCCAGGGCGACAGCGGAAAACTTCATCGGGTCCTCCTCGGTTCGGTCACGCAACGCGGCCGGGTTGCCAGCGCCTGCGCGCCGGGCGCCTGTTCTCTCGGCCCACGCAGCTTAGGACAGGGCGCCCGGCTCGCCACCGGCCCGCCCCCTGGAATGCGGGGGAGCATTGACCCTGATGCCCAAGGTGAGTGGCATCCGCCGCTCGCCGGCGCGCCGCCTACATCGACTGCCGCAGCATCTCGCGGTAGTCGTCGGCGGTCGCCAGGCGCGGGTTGGTCTTGTGGCAATGGTCGGCCAGCGCGCCGGCGATCACGCGGTCGAACAGGTCCTCGCCGACGCCCATCGCGCGCAGCCCGGCGGGCAGGCCCAGGCGGGCATTCAGCGCCTGCACCGCTTCGGCCAGCGCGTCGCCCCGTTCGTCGCAGCCGGGCAGGCCGATGGCCTGCGCCATGCGCTCTAGCCGCCGTTCGCGCCGGATCGAATCCGCCGCGGCATTGAAGCGGATCACCGCCGGCAGGAACATCGCATTGAGCGTGCCGTGGTGCAGCTTCGGGTTTACGCCGCCCAGGCTGTGGCTGAGCGAATGCACGCAGCCCAGGCCCTTCTGGAAGGCCATCGCACCCTGCATGCTGGCGCTCATCATGTTCCAGCGCGCCTCGCGGTCGCCGCCGTCCTTCGTGGCGCGCTCGATGTGCGCCCAGCCGCGCGCCAGCCCGTCCAGCGCGATGCCGTCGGCCGGCGGGTTGACCGCCGGCGCCATGAAAGTCTCCATGCAGTGCGCGATGGCGTCCATGCCGGTCGCCGCGGTCAGCCCCGGCGGCAGGCCGAGGGTCAGTTCGGGGTCCAGCAGCGCGGCCCGCGGCACCAGGTGCCAGCTGTGGAAGCCGAGCTTGCGGCCGTCGTCCACGATCACGATGGCGCCGCGCGCGACCTCGCTGCCGGTGCCGGCGGTCGTGGGCACCGCGATCAGCGACAGGACGCGCTCGGTGATCCTCGGGCTGCCGCCCTCGATGGTGGCGTAGGTCTTCAGCGGTCCCTCGTGCGTGGCGGCGATGGCCACGCCCTTGGCCAGGTCGATGCTCGAGCCGCCGCCGACCGCCACCAGGCCGTCGCAGCCCTCGCGCCGCAGCACCGCCACCGCGTCGCGCACGGCGGCCTCGGTCGGGTTGGACGGCGTGCCGTCGTACACGGCGTGCGGCAGGCCGCCCAGCGCATCCAGCGCCATCTGCAGCACGCCGGCGGCACGCACGCCGGCGTCGGTGACGACGAGCGGGCGGCGCATGCCGGCGCGCTCGCATTCCTCGGGCAGCAGGCGGCGGGCGCCGTCGTCGAGGTCGATCTGCGTCAGGTACAGGATGCGGGCCATGGCGGGCAGGGTGGGGCGTGGGGCGGAAGCGGCAAAGTATGCTCCCGCGGCCTGCGCGCGCGCCGTCACCTGCGCGCCAGGGACAACCCGCAACCCGCCGATCCATCGCGCCACCGCCGCCTTGAGCACCCACCTGCTGACGCCGCGCATGGCCGGGCTGCTGGAGCGCATCCGGCGCGCCGGGCGCACGCCGCTGCACCTGCTGCCGCCGGCTCAGGCGCGCGCCGCCTACGAGGCCGCCGCCGAGGTGCTGGACCTGCCGCGTGCGCCGCTGGCGCGTGTCGAGGCGCTGACCCTGCCGGCCGCCGACGGCACGCCGCTGGCCGCGCGCCTGTACGCCGTGGACCATGCACCGCGCCCCGGGCTGCTGTACCTGCATGGCGGCGGCTTCGTGCTCGGCAGCCTGCAGACGCACGACAGCCTGTGCCGGCAGCTCGCGCGGCGCTCGGGCCGCGCGGTGGTGGCGCTGGACTACCGGCTCGCGCCCGAGCACCGCTTCCCGACTGCGGTGGACGACACGTGGTCGGCCCTGCGCGCGCTGGCCGCCGAGCCGGCGCGACATGGCCTGACCGCGACGCCGCTGGCGGTGGGCGGCGACAGTGCCGGCGGCACGCTGGCCGCTGTGGCGGCGATCCTGGCGCGCGACGCCGGCCTGCCGCTGGCGCTGCAGCTGCTCGTCACCCCCGGCACCGCGCCGGCGCAGGACACGCCCTCGCACCGGCTGTTCGGCCACGGCTTCCTGCTCGACGCGGAGACGGTGGCCTGGATGTTCGACCTGTACGCGGACCGCCAGCAGCGCCGGGACTGGCGCTTCGCGCCACTGCTCGCCGACGACCTGGAGGGCGTCGCGCCGGCCTGCGTGGTGCTGGCCGAATGCGACCCGCTCGTGGACGAAGGCCTGGCCTACGCCGACCGGCTGCGTGCGGCCGGCGTGCCGGTGGCGCTGGAGCTGGTGCGCGGCGTCACCCACGACTTCATCAAGATGGGCCGCGCGCTGCCGGAGGCCGCCACCGCGCTGGACTTCGCCGCCGCCGCCCTGAAATCCGCCGAGGAGACCACTGCCCCATGAAACGCACCGACTTCCGCTACCTCGACCGCCAGCGCGTGCGCTGGGCCGAGGTCGACCTGCAGCGCATCGTCTTCAACGGCCACTACCTGATGTATTTCGACACCGCGGTGGCAGGCTGGTGGCGCGCGATGGCGCTGCCTTACGCGCCGACCATGCACACGGTGGCCGGCGACTTCTACGTGCGCAAGGCGACGCTGGAGTACGAAGCCTCGGCGCGCTACGACGAGGTGATCCACACGGGCGTGCGCTGCCAGCGCATCGGCCGCTCGTCGATGGTGCTGGCGGCGGCCACCTTCCGCGACGAGCAGCTGCTGGTGCACGGCGAGCTGGTCTACGTCTTCGCCGACCCGGCCACGCAGACCTCGCGCCCGGTGCCCGACGTGCTGCGCCAGTGGTTCGAGGGCTACGAGGCCGGCGAGGACATGCTGGCGCTGCGAAGCGGCGGCTGGGCGGCGCTGGGCGCGGACATCGCGCCGCTGCGCCAGGCGGTCTTCGTCGGCGAGCAGCAGCTGCCCGAGGCGCTGGTGCACGACGCGGCCGACGACGAGGCGCTGCACGTGGTGGCGCGCAACCGGCTGGGGCTGGCGGTCGGCAGCGGCCGGCTGCTGCAGCCGGAAGCCGGCGTCGGGCAGATCGGCCGCCTGGCCACGCTGGCTGCGCTTCGCGGCGCCGGCATCGGGCGCCGCGTGCTGGACGCGCTGGTCGAAGCGGCGCGCGCGCGCGGCGACCGCGAGCTGATGCTGCAGGCGCGCACGAGCGCCACCGAGTTCTACCGTGCCGCCGGCTTCGTGGTGGACGGTGCCACCTTCGAGGAAGCCGGCCACGTGCACGTCACGATGCGGCGGCGCCTGTGAGTCAGTCGTTCAGGACGAACGTCACCTTCAGGATCACCTTGTAGCCGGTGACCTTGCCCTTGTCGATGGTCACTTCCTGGTCCTTGACCCAGGCGCCCTTGACCTGCTTGAGCGTCTTGTTGGCGCGCTCGACGCCCTGCTCGATGGCGTCCTGGAAGCTGAGCTTGCTGACACTGCTGATTTCGGTGATGCGTGCGACGGTCATGGCCGGTCCCTTCGTGGTCGGGCCCCGCGGCGGGGCCGGGTGGTTCGGGCGAACTCCGGCAGCTTGCGATCCGACCGATCGCGGGTCTGTGCGCTGGCGCACGCCCTCTCAGCGCGCGGCCGGCCACCCCGGCGCGGACGGGTCGGGGCAGGGCTCGAAGACCTCGACGTGGCGCGGGCCGTCGGCCCAGCCGGCCAGTGCTTCGGCGGCGGCCGCGAGCAGCTCGGCCGCTTCGGCGGCGGTGAGCCCGCCGGGCCGCGCGTAGATCTCCATCAGCGTCGCGCGGCCGTCGGCGCCGGCGTCGGCACGGCGCAGCAGCCGGGCCTGGAGGTCCGGAAGGCGATGCCGCAGCGCCGCCTGGCAGGCCGCGACGGCTTGCACCGCGGCCTCGGTGCGCGCGGCGGCACAGTGCCAGTAGACGTACAGCTCGCGGCGCCCGGCGGGCCCGCCCGGGTTCACGCCGCCTCGGCCGCGGGCAGCGGGTAGGGCTGCGCCGCCAGCGTCAGCGCAGGGCCGTCGGCGGCGCCGGCATGCAGCGCACCGCCTTCGGCGGCGGCGATCTTCAGTTCCACCAGCGCGGCGTGACGCTGCTCGGCCGGGGCCGCATCGCAGCGTCCGGCCAGCACCACCAGGCCGGCGGGCTGCTCGGGGTCGGCCGCGTGGAAGACCTCCTGGCCCGGCGCCAGCGGCGCGGCGGCGTGCACGACGTAGGCGCGGCGCTTGGTCGTGCCGCGGTACTGGCTGCGCGCGACGATCTCCTGGCCCGGGTAGCAGCCCTTCTGGAAGTTGACCCCGCCGACCAGTTCCAGGTTGACCATCTGCGGCACGAACTGCTCGACGGTCGCCCCGACGATGCGCGCGACGCCGCTCGTGGCCTCGAGCCAGCGCCAGGCCTCGGGCTCCAGCGCCGGCAGGCCGGGCGGTGGCTCGCCCCAGACCAGCCTGCGCGGCACGGCCTGCCCGCCGGCCTGTCCGTCGGGCAGGCGGATCGACTCGGCGCCACCGAGTGCGGCGCGGCCCCAGACCGGCAGCGCATCGGCGGCGCCCGGCACGGCGGCCGTGCCGGCCAGGCCCCACAGCGGCCGCTCGGCCGTGGCGTCGGTGAGCCGGCACTGCGCACGCAGCACGAACATCGACAGGCGCTTGAGCGCCGCGGGTAGCAGGTCGGCGCTGCAGGCCAGCAGCACGTCGTCGCCATCCGCCCAGGTCACGAAGCTGGCGAGCAGCCGGCCCTTGGCCGAGCAGTAGCCGGCCAGCCGCGCCGCATCGGCCGGCAAATGCAGCACGTCCTGGGTGAGCTGGCCGTGCAGGAAGCTGCGCGCGTCGCGGCCGCTGGCGCGCACGAGGCCCCAGTCGGTCAGCCGCACGGCGCCCTGGGGCGGGAAAGGCTGGTCCATGCGGTCATTATCATCAGCCGCCATGGCTGGGCGGTCGTCGTGGGTTCGCACGCTGCTGCGCGCCGCGATCGGGGTGCTCGCCGTGCTGGCGCTCGTCGTCGCGGCCGCGGCCGCTGCGGCATGGTGGTGGCTGGATCGCCCGCTGCCGCTGGCGGCCGAGCGCGTGGAGCTCTCCGTGGAGCCCGGGACCAACCCGCGCGACGTGGCCCAGGCCTGGGTCGACGCCGGCGTGAGGGTGCCGGCGCGCTGGCTGTACGAATGGTTCCGCTGGTCCGGCCAGGCGCGCCGCATCCGCGCCGGCAGCTACGAGATCCACTCCGGCGCCACGCCGCGCTCGCTGCTGGACAAGATGGTGCGCGGCGACGAGACGCTGGAGCAGGTGCGCTTCATCGAGGGCTGGACGCTGCGCCAGCTGCGCGCCGAGCTGGCGCGCGCGCCGCACCTGCGGCCGGCCAGCGCCGGGCTGTCGGACGCCGAGCTGATGGCCGCGCTGGGTTCGCCCGGCGTGCCGGCCGAGGGGCGCTTCTTCCCCGACACCTATGCCTACAGCCGTGGCGTCAGCGATCTCACGGTGCTGCGCCGCGCGCACCGCACGATGCAGCGCCGGCTGGAGGAGGTGTGGGCCGAGCGCGCGCCGGACTCGCCGCTGAAGAGCCCGGACGAGGCGCTGATCCTGGCCTCCATCATCGAGAAGGAAACCGGCCGGCCGGAGGAGCGCGGGCTGGTCGCCGGCGTCTTCGTCAACCGGCTGCGCATCGGCATGCTGCTGCAGACCGACCCGACGGTGATCTACGGCCTGGGCGAGGCCTTCGACGGCAACCTGCGCAAGCGCGACCTGCTGGCCGACGGGCCCTACAACACCTACACGCGTGGCGGGCTGCCGCCAACGCCGATCGCGCTGCCCGGCCTGGCCTCGCTGCGCGCCGCGGTGCGGCCGCAGCCGACGAAGGCGCTGTACTTCGTGGCCCGCGGCGACGGCAGCAGCCACTTCAGCGAAACGCTGGCCGAACATAATCGGGCGGTGAACCGATACCAGCGGGGCGGCCGGTGAGCGGCCGGTTCGTCACCGTCGAGGGCATCGACGGCGCAGGCAAGAGCTCGCACCTGCAGGCGCTGGCCGAGCGCTGGCGCGCGCAGGGCCAGGAGGTCGTCGTCACGCGCGAGCCCGGCGGCACGCCGCTGGCCGAGCGGCTGCGCGAACTCGTGCTGAACCAGCCGATGGACGCGCTGACCGAGGCCCTGCTGGTCTTCGCGGCGCGGCGCGACCACCTGCAGCAGGTCATCGAGCCGGCACTGGCGCGCGGCGCCACCGTGCTGTGCGACCGCTTCACCGATGCCACCTTCGCCTACCAGGGCGGCGGCCGCGGCTTCGACCTCGCGGTTCTTGCGACGCTGGAGCGCTGGGCGCAGCAGCGCCGCCAGCCCGACCTGACGCTGTGGTTCGACGTGCCACCGGCCGTGGCCGCGGCACGCCGTTCGGCAGCGCGCGCGCCCGACCGCTTCGAGAGCGAGGACCTGCCCTTCTTCGAGCGCGTGCGCGCCGCGTACGCCGAGCGCGCCGCGGCGGCGCCCGCGCGCATCGTGCGCGTCGACGGCGACGGCGACGTGGCCGCGGTCTGGTCGCGCGTGGCGGCGGCGCTCGCCGCCCGGGGCTGGTGAGGCGATGGTGCTGATCCAGGGCATCGGCGAGGACGGCCGGCCGCCGCTGCCCTGGCTGGCGCAGCCGCTCGCCGACGCGCTCGCGCGCGGGCGCGGCCACGCGCTGCTGCTGCACGCGGCGCCGGGCAACGGTGCGCTGGCCTTCGGGTTTGCGCTCGCGCAGTCGCTGCTGTGCGAGACGCCACAGCCCGGCGGCCTGGCCTGCGGCCGCTGCGCCGCCTGCCGGCGCGTGGCCTCGCGCGGGCATGCCGACCTCTTCGTGCTGCTGCCCGAGGTGCAGCGGCGCGACAGCGGCTGGCTGCTCGCCGACGACAAGGAAGAGCAGAAGGAGCGCAAGCCCAGCCGCCAGATCCGCATCGACGAGGTGCGCGCGCTGATCGACTGGACGCAGCGCACCAGCG
>CAZUPH010000053.1:10939-17081 GCA_964621995.1 uncultured Rubrivivax sp.
CGCCGCATTCATCTGGTCGATCTCGGTTTCAAGGCGGGTCACCTGCGCCTCGACGATGCGCAGCGGCGTCCAGCCCAGCGGCTTTTCGCGCTCGGGCGCGGCAAGGTCGCGCTGCTGCACCCGGCCGACGCGATGAACGAGGCCAGCGCCAGCGCGCTGCTCAAGACGCTGGAGGAACCGCCGGCGGGCACGCGGCTGCTGCTGACCGCGGCCGACCCCGCGGCGCTGCTGCCCACGGTGCTGAGCCGCTGCCAGCGCCTGGTGCTGGCCGAGCCGCCGGCGGCGCAGGCGCTGCCCTGGCTGGCCGGGCAGGGCGTGGTGCAGCCGGAGGTGCTGCTCGCCGGCGCCGGCGGGCGCCCGCTGGACGCGCTGGCGCTGGTGCAGGACGGCGTCGACGCCGCGGCCTGGGCCGCGCTGCCGAAGGCGGTGGCGGCCGGGCAGGGCGCCGCGCTGGCCGGCTGGCCGGTGCCGCGACTGGTGGACGCGCTGATGAAGCTGTGCCACGACGCGCTGGCGCAGGCCGCCGGCGGCCGCCCGCGCTACTTCCCGGCGGTGCCCGCAGGCGCGGCACCGGCGGCCCTGGCGGCGTGGTGGCAGGAGCTCCAGCGCGTGGCCCTTGACGCCGGCCACCCCTGGAACGAGCCGCTCCTGGCCGACGCACTCGTGACACAAGGCCGCAGCGCGCTGGCTTCGTCGGCGCCGGGCCGCGGCGCGCGGCGACGCTTGGATACACTTGCCGAACGATGAGTGAAGCCACGTCCACCCGCTCCGGCGGTCTCGGCCCGGCGCTGACCCCGGGCGGCGGCGCCAGCCGGCCGAGCGTGATCCAGCTCGTCTTCCGCGAGAAGGGCGCGCTGTATGCCGCCTACATCCCGCTGCTCACCGAGGGCGGCCTGTTCGTGCCGACCACGCGCGAGTACAAGCTGGGCGACGACATCTACCTGCTGCTGTCGCTGCCGGACGACCCGCAGCGCTTCCCGGTGGCCGGCAAGGTGGCGTGGATCACGCCGGCGAATGCCTCCGGCGGCCGCACGCAGGGCGTGGGCGTGCGCTTCCCGAACGACGACAAGTCGCGACAGCTCAAGCTGAAGATCGAGGAACTGCTGGGCACCAGCATCCAGTCGGCCAAGCCGACGCAGACGATCTGAACGCGCGGCGGCCCGCAGCGCCGCCGCGGCAGAGGACTCCCCCGGGCGACCCGATGTACGTCGACTCGCACTGCCACCTGAGCTTTCCCGAGCTCCACGACCGGCTGCCCGAGCTGCGCCGCGCGATGGCCGAGGCCGCGGTCGAGCGCGCGCTGTGCATCTGCACGACGCTGGAGGAGTTTCCGCGCGTGCATGCGCTGGCGACCGCGCACGACAACTTCTGGTGCACGGTCGGCGTGCACCCGGACAACGAGGGCGTGCAGGAGCCCACGCTGGCCGACCTGACCAGCCGCGCCGCACTGCCGCGCGTGGTGGGCATCGGCGAGACGGGGCTGGACTACTACCGGCTGAACGGCCGCAGCGTCGAGGACATGCGCTGGCAGCGCGAACGCTTCGCGGTGCACATCCGAGCCGCGCGCGCCACCGGGCTGCCGCTGGTGGTCCACACGCGCAGCGCCAGCGCCGACACGCTGGCCATCCTGCGCGACGAAGGGCAGGGCGCGGTGCGCGGCGTCTTCCACTGCTTCACCGAGACGCAGGAGGTGGCCGACGCGGCGCTGGAGCTGGGCTTCCTGATCTCGTTCTCCGGCATCCTGACCTTCCGCAACGCGAAGGAGTTGCAGGCGGTGGCGCGGCGCGTGCCGCTGGAACGCTGCCTGATCGAGACCGACAGCCCCTACCTGGCGCCGGTGCCGTACCGCGGCAAGACCAACCACCCGGCGCTGGTACCGTACGTGGCCAAGCAGTTGGCCGAGCTCAAGGACCTGCCCTTGGAGCAGGTGGCACAGGCCACGAGCGCCAACTTCGAGCGCCTTTTCGGGCTGCCGCCGGCCGGGCAGGGGGAAGTGAAAACATGAGAAACTGGTTGAAGAGTGCCGCCTATCTGATTGCCATTGCAACGGTTTCCATAGCGATGGCCAGCTCCTATGTGCAGTTCTTCCGTGCCCTGGACATCGACGATGCGGGCACCGTGGCGCAGCTGCTCTCGCGCGGCTTCGACCCCAACGCCGCCAACGAGAAGGGCGACCTGGCGCTCGTGCTGGCGCTGCGCGACGGCTCGCCGAAAGTGGCCGAGGTGCTGCTCGCGCACCCGGACCTGAAGGTGGACGCCGTCAACGGCGCCGACGAGACGGCGCTGATGATGGCCGCGCTGCGTGGCCATCTCGCCGCGGCACAGCGGCTGCTGGAGCGCGGCGCGGCGGTGAACCGGCCCGGCTGGACCCCTCTGCACTACGCCGCCAGCGGGACCGAGCCGCGCATGGTGGCGCTGCTGCTGGACCGTGGCGCGCGCATCGACGCGCCGGCGCCCAACGGCAACACGCCGCTGATGATGGCCGCGCGCTACGGCGCGCAGGAGGTGGCCGAGCTGCTGCTGGCGCGCGGCGCCGCCGTCGCGCCGCGCAACCGCAACGGCCTGGGGGCCGCCGATTTCGCACGCGCCGTCGACCGCGAGCGCCTCGCGCAGCGCCTGGAGCAGGCCGCGCGCTGAAGGCCATCGCCCCCGGCGTGGCGTCGGCGCACCGCCCATCTGCGGGGGCAGCGGGCACGGCTTCGTGTCAGATGTCATCCGACAGGGCGTTTGGCCCTGCCCCGACTCGGCAGGCGCCGGGCCGACGCTTAGAGTTGCCGATAACGCTGGCATCCCAGCCGCAGCCGGAGCAAGCAGATGACTCAGACGACGTCGGAACGCAACCCGTTCATGCTGATGATCGCGCCGGAGGTCATCCTCGCCGCGGTCGAGAAGTCCGAACGGCTCGGCCAGCTCAACCGGCACCTGTGCCGGCCGCTGGACCGCCCGGTGCCCACCGTGGGCCAGCCGGCGGCTCGCCTGGTCGAGGACGAGGATCGCGACGAGGCCGAAGACGGCACCAGCAGCGCCGGCGACGCCGTTCGCAGCTAGAACCCTGTTTCACCGCGCCCTCCATGGGCGCTGCCTCCGCCAGCCGCCACGGCCGGTCCGGGGTGCTCCCCGCGCCCCGCCTCAGCGGCGCCGCCGGTTCGAACGCACGATCGAGCCGCCCCACACCAGCGCCAGCAACAGCACCGAGCCGATCACCACCTTCTCGCGGTGCTCGCGCACGAAGCGCACCAATGCCGCCGGCAGCGGGATCTTGCCATCGTCGACAGCGGCCGCGCGCGCATGCGGTGCCGGCATGCCCGTCGTGCGGGCGGACGGCGCCGGCCCGCCGGACGTGGTGCTGACCTCGAGTCCGCGCGCCGCCGCGGGGTCTGCACCGGCGCCGAACAGCGCCGAGGGCGGCATCGTCGCCCCGGCCGGCAGCACCGGCCGCGCCCCGGCGTCGATCGGCCGCACGGCCTTGCGCGTGCGCTCGTCGTATTCCGCGCCCGCGGTGCGCGGCTGCATCTGAATGAGCAGGTCCACCGCCTGTGCCGTGCCCGGGACGGTGGCCGGCGCGGTGTGGATGCCACCTGCTGCCAGGCCGGTGGCCGGCGCCGTCGCCGGCGAAGGGTCGTCGGTGCCCACCGGAGCGGACCAGGCCACGCCGCACGCCAGCAGCGCAGCGGCGAGGCACGAACGCAGCAAGGGGACCAACGAACTGACCATGCCCGGAGGCCTGCATTTTTCGGTCCGGATCCGGAAATCGTCGTCCGCTCAAGGATTTGCCGCGGAGACCTGAGAACTCCCTTGGCGCGCTGTAAGCGCAGCCGACGGAGGACGCAGGGGCCGCCTTTGTTCTGTCAGTCTCGTTTATTGCGTACGATGTATATTATGTTAATTCATGCAGAGATCAAGGAGGCAGCGATCGCCAGAACCCTCATCGCGACGTGCCGTCAGCCTTGTCCTCCGCCGTACCACTACGCTCACCTGCCGATGGCACCGCGCCGGCCGTGTCGGTAGGCTTGCCACGCTGACGGACCGGGAGCGAACCTGTGGCATCGATGAACAGCACCTTCGTGAACGAAGTCAACGCCCAACGCGCCTCGAAGGGCATGCGGATTCAGGGCATCCACGAACTCATGCCGGGCGGCACCCTGTATCGGTTCGTCCAGCGCGCGGACCTGCCGACGGAGAAGCTGCTCTCGAGCCCCTGGTGGTTCCAGACGCAGGCGGTCCGCCAGATCCTGACGGCGGCACGCAGCGGACATCGCGGTGAGGACAGCGTGTCCGGGCAGGCGTCCAGAATGGCCGGCCTGTCGAAGACCTGGCAGACCAGCGGCGCCCACTACCTGCTGGCCGCAAAGGTCATCGGACCGCTGTCCGTGCTCTGGGGTACGCCACTGCCCATCGGGACCGCACCGGGGTCCGCCATTGTCAGCGGGCTCGACGGGGACCAGGCAAACGACATCGAGGTCGTCCCCGACCCACGGTGCGTGCAGTTCTATGCGCCGGGCATGTGGGACAGGTCGGTCTACTGGAAGACGCTCGCCCTCCTGTCGTGCACGAAGTTCAGGCACAGCCAGGAACTCGCCGACGGCGAGGTCGAGGCGTTCCTCGTGCGCGCATCCCGGGGGTGAGCACGGCGAGCGGACTTCACCCCTCGTCGCCCGCCCATGCCGCGGGCCCATGGGCCGCGCCCGGCGCCGCGTCGTGCCGCCGGTATTGCGCCGCCGCCGCCTGGAGCCGGCGCCGCACCTCGGCGACCAGCGATTCCGGCCCCAGCACCTCGACGCGGTCGCCCTGCCGCAGGATGTCCATCGCGATCTCGGTCTCGTCGCTGAAGGGCACCTCGAGTTCGTAGCGGCCGTCGTCCAGCCAGCGCCCGCGCTGGTCCGGATGCCACTGCTCGCGGCTGATCCACTGCGCGGCGGTGGGCGTCACCAGGATGCGCGCCCACTGGCGCTCGGCGCCGGCATAGATGCCGTAGCCGGCGTCCATCGCCGCCTCCACCTGTTCCAGCGGCAGCTCGCGCGCCGGCGTGTCCAGCGCCGTGGCCTCCTCGATGGCGTCGAGCGCGAAGCGCAGCAGCCGCTCGCGGCTGTGGCACCAGGCGTCCAGGTACCAGGTGTTGCGGTGGTGCACCAGGCGCTGCGGCGACACCTCGCGTTCGCTGACCGTGCCGCGGCCGCGCGTCAGGTAGCGCATGTGCAGCCGGCGGCGCTGGCTCAGCGCCTCGCCGACGCGCTCGAAGAACTGGCTGGGCACCGGGCGCTTGGCCGGGCTGATGATGCGCACGCGGCGCAGCAGGGTCTGCGCCTGCGCCTCGCCGCCGGCCAGCATCTGCTGCACGCGTTCGCGCAGCGGCTGCAGGTGGCGGCTGATGACGCCGTCGTCGTCCAGCTCGCCCAGCAGCTGGTGCGCCATCAGCAGCGCATACAGCTCGCGCTCGCTGAACCACAGCCCGGGCAGTTCGTGCTTCTCGCCGCGCCAGCCGTCGGCCAGGCGGTAGCCGTTGGTGTAGCGGTCGTATTCGATCGGCGCGCCGAGCCGGTCGCGCAGGTAGGCGAGGTCGCGCTTCAGCGTCGCCGGCGAGACCTCCAGCTCGGCCAGCAGGTCCTGGAAGCTGACGTGGCCGCGGTTGCGGATCAGCAGCTCGATCTTGTAGACGCGGGCGGTCTGGGTCATGCGGAGGGGCGCTTGGGCGGTGGCGCCCGCACTGTAGCGGCTGCCACGAGCGCCCCGACCGGCGGCGCGTGGACCCGCCGGCGGTGGCTCACGCGGTGAGCCGGTGCGCTGCGATGCTGTCCTTCCCGCGCCGCACCGGCGCGTTCGCCCGAAGGAGAAGACCATGGCGCCCGAGACCTCCCTGCCCCCGTCGCTGTCCACCACCGTGCCGCTCGCGCCGCGCCGCAACGGCCTGCGTGCCGGCCAGGACAACGCCGTCGACGTGCTGCTGCGCATCCAGGCGCCCGACCTGCCGCCCGGCGTTGCATCGAACGCGGCCGATTGGACCTGGTGGACGCCGTTCTCCTACCCCTTCAACCTCACCCAGCAGCCGGCGCTGTCGGTCAATTGCGGGTTCACCAGGAGCGGTTTGCCGATCGGCATGCAGATCGTCGCGGGTGAAGACGGCCGTCCGCGGCCGATAGGGGGC
>CAZUPH010000053.1:17091-21768 GCA_964621995.1 uncultured Rubrivivax sp.
TGGCGCGCGGCCGCCGCAGGCGCTGGCGCTGGTCATCGACCGCTCCGGCTCGATGTCCGGCCAGCCGCTGGCGCAGGCGCGCCGCTGCGCCGAGTTCGTCGTCGGCCGCCTGCGCGGCGACGACGCGGTCGCCCTGGTGCAGTTCGACGACCGGGTGCAGCGCCTGTGGCCGCCCGCGCCGCTGGGCGACGGCCAGGCGCTGCGCGCCGCCATCGCCGGCATCGAGGCCGGCGGCAGCACCAACCTGCACGGCGGCTGGCGCGAAGGCGCCGAGGCGCTGGTGGAACGGGCCGGCCTCGGGCTGCGCCGCGTGATCCTGCTCTCCGACGGGCAGGCCAACGTCGGTTGCACCGACCCGGCCGCGATCACCGCGGAGTGCGCCGCCTTCGCGGCGATGGGCATCACGACCAGCACCTATGGCCTGGGCAGGCACTTCAACGAGGAGCTGATGCTGGCGATGGCGCGCGCCGGCGGCGGCAATGCCTACTACGGCGACACGGCCGAGGACCTGCACGAGCCCTTCGAGCAGGAGCTGGCCCTGCTGGCCAACCTGTGCCTGCACGAGCTGCACCTGCAGCTGGACCTGCCGCCGGGCGTGCAGGCATTGATGCTCAACCCCCTGCCCCTGCAGGCGCAGAAAGGCTGGCGCCTGCCCGACCTGGCCTGGGGTTCGGAGGCCTGGGCCGTGCTGCGGCTGAAGCTGCCGGCCGCCGCGGTGCCGCGCGCCGGCGGCATGCTGCCGCTGCTGCGCGTGTCGATCGAAGGCCGCGGGCCCGACGGGCAGCCGCTGCGGCTGGAGCGCGCCGGCCTCGCGCTGCCGGTGCTCGCGCCCGACGCCTGGGACGCCCTCGCGGAGGACGAGCTGGTCACGCGGCGGCTGGCCGAGCTCTCGGCGGCCGAGGCGCTGGCGGACATCCGCCTCGCGGCCCAGAAGGGCGACTGGACCGCGGTGCGCCGGCGACTGGCCGAGGCCTCGCGCCGGTACGCCGGCAACCCCTGGGTGGCCGGCATGCTCGACGCCATGCGGCAGATCGCAGACGCGGGCGAACACGAGCGCATGCACAAGGAGCTGCTGTACTCGTCGGAACGGCTGGGCGTGCGGCTGGCGGCCAAGGACGAGGCGCTGCGCGCCTGGTCGCCCGAGGACGGCGCCGGTCCGGCCTACCTGCGGCGCAAGCCCGCACAGGGCAAGCAGTAGCGCGCGGTGCGCCGGGTGCCGCGGGTCGGCGCCGGTCTCATGACAGGCCGACCACGCGCCCGGCGTCGTCCAGGTCGATGTGCTCGGCCGCCGGCGTGCGCGGCAGCCCCGGCATCGTCATCAGGTCGCCGCAGATGACGACCAGGAAGCCGGCGCCGGCGGCCAGCCGCACCTCGCGCACCTCGAGCACGTGGCCGCTGGCGGCACCGCGGCGGGCCGGGTCGCTGCTGAAGCTGTAGGGCGTCTTGGCCAGGCACACCGGCAGCGCGCCATGGCCCTGCTCCTGCAGGCGGCGCAGCTGCTCGTGCACCGCCGCCGGGGCGCTCGCGTCGGCGGCGCCGTGCACGCGCCGGGCCAGCGTGCGGACCTTGTCCCACAGCGGCGTGTCCAGCTCGTAGGCGTAGCGCGGCGCCACCGGCGCCTGCGCGATGCGCACGACCTCGCGCGCCAGCTCGGCCGCACCGCGCCCGCCCTCGGCCCAGTGCCGGCAAAGGTGCACCGGCACGCCCTGCCCGGCCACGCGCCGCTGCAGCAGCTCCAGCTCCGCCGCGCTGTCGGCCGCGAAGTGGTTGACGGCCACCACGCAGGGCAGTCCGAAGACCTCGCGCAGGTTGTGCAGGTGGCGCTCGAGGTTGGCGAGCCCGCGCTCCACCGCGGACAGGTCCTCGCGGCCGAGATCGCCACGCTCGACGCCGCCGTGGTACTTGAGCGCACGCACGGTGGCCACCAGCACCGCGGCGGCCGGGTGCAGGCCGCTCATGCGGCACTTGATGTCGATGAACTTCTCGGCGCCGAGGTCGGCACCGAAGCCGGCCTCGGTGACCGCCCAGTCCGCCAGTTTCAGCGCGGTGCGCGTCGCGATCAGGCTGTTGCAGCCATGCGCGATGTTGGCGAAGGGCCCGCCGTGCAGCAGCGCCGGGTTGTGCTCCAGCGTCTGCACGAGGTTGGGTGCCAGCGCGTCCTTCAGCAGCACGGCCATCGCGCCGTGCACCTTCAGGTCGGCCGCGGTGACCGGGCGGCGCTCGCGCGTCTCGGCCACCACGATGCGGCCCAGCCGCGCCTTCAGGTCGGCCAGGCTCTCGGCCAGGCACAGCACCGCCATCACCTCGCTGGCGACGACGATGTCGAAGCCGTCCTGCCGCGGGTAGCCGTTGGCCGGCCCGCCCAGGCCGACGGTGATCTCGCGCAGCGCGCGGTCGTTCATGTCCATCACGCGCCGCCACGTCACGCGCCGCACGTCGATGCCCAGCGCGTTGCCGTGGTGCACGTGGTTGTCCAGCGCCGCGGCCAGCAGGTTGTGCGCCAGCGCGACCGCGCTGAAGTCGCCGGTGAAGTGCAGGTTGATGTCCTCCATCGGCACCACCTGCGCATGGCCGCCGCCCGCCGCCCCGCCCTTCAGGCCGAAGACCGGCCCGAGCGAGGGTTCGCGCAGCGCGATCACGGCCTTCTGGCCGATGTGGTTCAGTGCGTCGCCCAGGCCCACGGTGGTGGTCGTCTTGCCCTCGCCGGCCGGCGTGGGGCTGATCGCGGTGACCAGCACCAGGCGGCCGTCGGGCCGGCCGCGCAGGCCGTCGATGAAGGGCAGCGCCAGCTTGGCCTTGAAATGGCCGTAGGGCACCACGTGTTCGTCGGCGATGCCCAGGCGCTCGCGCGCCAGGTCCACGATGCGGCGCAGCGTGGCGGCCTGCGCGATCTCGATGTCCGGCCGCGGTGCGGCGGCGGGCGGGTTCAGGGTCAAGCGCGGTTCCCGGGGGCGTGGTGGCTGCGGGCGATTGTGGCCGCCACGACGGCGCCGCCGCGCGCGGGCTTTACCGGGGAGGCGGCGCCTGCCCGACGGCCGGTCCCGCGCCACCGCCCAGCACGCGGTACAGCAGCACGGCGTTGAGCTTCTCGGCCAGCAGCAGCTGCAGCTCGGCCTGGCGCGCCGTGAGCAGCGCGCGCTCGGCATCCAGCCGATCCAGCAGGCTGGCCACACCGCCGCGAAGCAGCATCTCCGCCAGCTCGGCACGCCGCGACTCGGCTGCGGCCAGCGTGCGCTGCGCGGCGAGCTGCTCGGACAGCGTCGCGCGGCCGGCCAGCGCGTCGGCCACCTCGCGGAAGGCGACCTGGATCGTGCGCTCGTACTGCGCCACCGCGATCGCGCGCGCGGCCTCGCTGGCCTCGAGGTGGGCCTGGTTGCGCCCGGCGTCGAACAGCGGCTGCAGCAGCTGGCCGGTGAAGCTCCAGGCGGTGTTGGAGAACAGCCCCGAGAGCTCCGTGCTCGCGGTGCCCAGGCTGGCGGTCAGCGCGATGCGCGGAAAGAAGGCGGCCCGTGCGGCGCCGATGTGGGCGTTGGCCGCGATCAGCGCCTGCTCGGCCTGGCGCACGTCCGGCCGCTCGAGCAGCACCTCGGACGGCAGCCCGGCGGGCAGCGCCGCCAGCGACAGCGTGGCCAGCGGCGCCGCCGGCGGCAGGTCCGCCGGCAGCGGGCGGCCCAGCAGCAGCACCAGCGCATTGAGGTCCTGCGCACGCTGGCGCTGCAGCGCGGCCAGGCTGGCGCGCGCGGCGGCGACCAGCGACTCCACCGCGCGCAGCTCGGGCTCGGCCGCCGCGCCGGCATCCAGGCGCACGCGGACCAGACGCAGCTGCTCCTCGCGGGACGCCAGCGTGCGCCGGGTCAGCTGCAGCAGTTCGTCGTCGGCACGCAGCGCGAGGTCGGTCCCGGCGACGGCGGCGATCAGCGCCACCTGTGCCGCGCGCCGGCCTTCGTCGCTGGCGAAGTAGCGCGCCTGCGCGGCCTCCGACAGGCTCTTGACGCGCCCGAAGAGGTCCAGCTCGAAGCTGGGCATCACGAGGCCGACGCTGTAGAGGCTGCTCGCCGAACTGCGGTCCACCGTGACGCCCGCGCCCACGCCGGGCAGGCGGTCGGCGCGCTGTGCACCGGCCAGCGCGCGCGCCTGCTCGACATTCAGCGTGGCGATGCGCAGGTCGCGGTTGTGCTCCAGCGCCAGCGCGATCAGCGCGCGCTGGCGCGCGTCGGTGAAGAAGTCGGCCCAGGGCAGCGCGGCGGCCGGCAGGCCGCTGGCCGGTGCCGCGGCGCCTTCCAGCGGCCACTGCGCGGCCACCGGGGGCGCCGGGCGTTCGTAGGCCGGCGTCAGCGCGCAGCCGGCCAGCAGCGCGGCGGCCGCGAGCGGCAGGCCGCGCTGCAGGAGCGGTCGGCTCGCCATCTCAGCGGTCCTCCCGCGGCGGGTTGACGTTCTCGACCTCGTCGGCATGCGCGTGCAGCCTGCGCTGGCGCTCGCTGCCGCGGAAGACGCTGCGCACGGCGACGAAGAAGACCGGCACGAACAGCACCGACAGCACGAGTCCGGTGATCATGCCGCCGACCACGCCGGTGCCGATGGCGCGCTGGCTGGCCGAGCCGGCGCCGCTGGCCAGGAACAGCGGCAGCACGCCCAGGATGAAGGCCAGCGAGGTCATCACGATGGGGCGGAAGCGAA
>CAZUPH010000054.1:0-21707 GCA_964621995.1 uncultured Rubrivivax sp.
GGCGAAGGCCATCACCTCGCGGAACTTGTGCGTGATCATGACGACGCTGCACTCGCCCGCGTGCGCGCGCTCGCGCAGCGCGCCGAGCACCTCGTCGGCCTCCTGCGGCGTCAGCACTGAGGTCGGCTCGTCGAGGATCAGCAGGCGCGGCCTCAGGTACAGCTGCTTGAGGATCTCGAGCTTCTGCTTCTCGCCGGCCGAGAGTTCGAGCGGCGTCGCGTCGAGCGCCAGCTTGAACGGCGCCGAGGCCATGAAGGCCTGCAGGTCGGCACGCACGCGCTTCCAGTCGATCACGGCCGGCAGCTCGCCCTTGGCGATCAGCAGGTTCTCGGCCACCGTCATGCCGGGCACGACGGTGAAGTGCTGGTAGACCATGCCGATGCCGAGCGCGCGTGCGACGGTGGGAGCGTGGATGTCGCGCTCGCGGCCGTCGACGATCACGCCGCCGTCGTCGGGCCGGTGGTAGCCGACGATGCACTTGACGAGCGTGCTCTTGCCGGCGCCGTTCTCGCCGAGCAGCGCGTGCACGGTGCCCGGGCGCACGGCGAGAGAGACCTGGTCCAGCGCGGTGAAGGCGCCGAAGCGCTTGCTCAGGCGGAAGGTCTCGAGCGAGAGGGCGCAGGGGTTGGAGCGGGCAGCCGGCGCGGCCATCGTGGTCCCCCGGGTTCAGTGCGCGGCGAGCGCCTCGAGGATCGCGTCCGACGTGGACACGGCGCCGAACACGCCGCCCTGCATCGTGACCATCTTCAGCGCCGCCCGGTGGTTGCCGGCGTCGGTCGCGCCGGTGCCGTCCTCGACGATCAGGCACTCGAAGCCGCGGTCGTTGGCCTCGCGCATCGTCGTGTGCACGCACACGTCGGTGGTGATGCCGGTGAGCACCAGGTTGCGGATGCCGCGCGTGCGCAGGACCAGCTCCAGGTCGGTGGCGCAGAAGCTGCCCTTGCCGGGCTTGTCGATCACGACCTCGCCAGGCGCCGGTGCGAGTTCGGGGATGATCTGCCAGCCCGGCTCGCCGCGCACCAGGATGCGCCCGCAGGGGCCTGCGTCGCCGATGCCCGCACCGATGCGCCGGGAGCGCCAGCGCTTGTTCGCCGGCAGGTCCGACAGGTCGGGGCGGTGGCCTTCGCGCGTGTGGATCACCGGGAAGCCCTTCGCGCGGAACGCGGCCAGCAGGCGCGAGATCGGCCCGATCGGCGCACGTGTCAGCGACAGGTCGTAGCCCATCGTGTCGACGTAGCCGCCGACGCCGCAGAAGTCGGTCTGCATGTCGATGACGAGCAGCGCCGTGTTCGCCGGCGTGAGCGCGCCGTCGAAAGGCCAGGGGTAGGGGTCGGCGGCGATCGTCGGCATCACGCGACCTTCTTCAGCGACGCGGCAGACCCGGCGTCCAGCGGGTTCGGCTCGGCGCCGCGGTAGCCGCGTGTCGGTGGCGCGAAGCCGCAGGGGGTGCCGTCGCGCACCGCGATCGTCGCGTCCCAGGGCAGCCTGTAGCGGCCGGCCACCATGTCGTGCATGAAGGTGTAGGGGCAGTCCTGCGCGCCGCCCTTCACCGCGACATAACCGCGGTGGAAGAGCTGGTAGGGGTTGTTCTCGACGCCCCACAGCGCGCGCGCCTCGCGCACCAGGTCGGGCCGCAGCTCGGCGGTGACGATCTCGTCGGGCCGGTTGCCGCCCTCGGCCAGCACGCTGCCGTCGAGGTGGCAGAACATCGCCTCGCCCATGCTGTCGAAGCTGCCGTCGCTGCCGCTCAGGCACACGCTGGCCGTCTGCGCGAGGTTCTGGAAGGCGTTGGCCTGGTTGGTGATCCGCCACGCGGGGCGGATCGGCGCCGTGTAGCCGGCGGTGCGCAGGATGATCTCGGCGCCCTTGTACGCGGCCTCGCGCGCCATCTCGGGGAACATGCCGTCGTGGCAGATGATCAGCGCCAGCCTGCTGCCGTTCGGCCCCTCGCACACCGGGATGCCCATGTTGCCGGGCTCCCAGGGCTCGACCGGCACCCAGGGGTGCAGCTTGCGGTAGTACAGCCGCAGCTCGCCCCGGTCGTCGATGACGAGGCCGGTGTTGTACGGGTTGCCGTGCGGGTTGGCCTCCAGGACCGAGAAGCAGCCCCAGATGCGGTGCTCGACGCAGGCCCTGCGGAACAGGGCGACCTCCGGGCCGTCGAGCGTGACCATCAGCTCGGGCGCGGTGCTCATCGACAGCCCGTGCAGCGCGTACTCGGGGAAGACGACGAGGTCCATCGTGCCCAGGTTGCGCCGCGCCTTGCCGACCATCCACGCGATGCGCTCGGCCTGCGCCTGCAGCTGCGCCGGCGTCTCGACCAGCGGCAGCTGCAGCTGCACCAGGCCGACGACGACGCCCTGCGGCGACTTGTTGAGACCTCCGAGTCCGTTCATCCGATCGCTCCTCGTGCGCTCTCAGCGCGTCACCCCGAGTTCCATCGGCGCACCCTGCAGGCTGCGCCGCGGCGAGCAGGTCCACACCAGGATCGCCAGCGTCAGCACGTAGGGCACCGCGTTGAACAGGTAGTAGTAGCCGCTGACGCCGACCGACTGCAGCGCCGGCCCGAGCGCGCCGGCGCCGCCGAACAGCAGCGCCGCCCACAGGCAGCGCAGCGGGTGCCAGCGCGCGAAGATGACGAGCGCCACCGCGATCAGGCCCTGGCCGCTCGACAGCCCCTCGTTCCAGCTGCCCGGGTAGTACAGCGACAGCGAAGCGCCGCCTAGCCCGGCGATGAAGCCGCCGGCGGTCGTCGCCGCGACGCGCACCGCGGTGACCGAGGTGCCGAGCGCGCGCGCGGCGTCGGCCGAGTCGCCGACCATGCGCACCTTCAGCCCCCAGCCGGTGTTCTTCAGGCCCCAGGCCAGCACCAGCGCGATCAGCACGCCGAGCGGGAACAGCACGTTGATGCCGAGCGCCGAGTGCAGCGCGCTGCCCGCGTCGAGGCCGAGCCAGCTGCCCAGCGGCAGCGACGGCACCTGCGGCGCCTGCGGCTGGATCAGCGGCTTGCCGAGGTAGAACGCGAGGCCGCCGCCCAGCAGCATGATCGCGATGCCCGCGGCGATGTCGTTGACGCGCGGCAGGCTGCTGACGAGGCCGTGGAGCAACGCGATCAGGGCCCCGCTGGCGCCGGCCACGAGCACGCCCACCCACCACAGCCCGCTCAGGTACGCGCCGCCGAACCCGGCCATCGCCGAGAAGACGAGCACGCCCTCGAGCCCGAGGTTGATGCGCCCGGCCTTCTCGGTGATGCACTCACCCAGGCTGACAAACAGGAACGGCGTGCCGACGCGGATCGCGCCGGCGAGCATCGCGACCAGCACGTCGAGCACCGGCGACCCGCTCATGCAGCCCCCCTGGCCCTGCGGGCCATCCCCCCGCGGGGGCACGAGCACCTGCGCTGCGGCCGTGAGGCGCTCATGCCGCGGCTCCCGCCAGCACCGGCGCCTTGCGCCATGCGAACAGCTCGCGCAGTCGCCCGCGCCACGCCTCGCTGGCGAGGATGATGACGAAGCAGAAGCCCATCAGCACCTGCACCGACGCGTCCGGCAGCCCCATGCGCCGCTGCAGCAGGCTGCCGGCCGCGAGGAAGCCGCCGAACAGGATCGCGACCGGGATGATGGCCAGCGGGTGGTGGCGCGCGACGAAGCTGACCAGGATGCCGGTGTAGCCCAGGCCGACGATCAGCGACGCGTTGGCCGCCGTGTGCACCGCCGCCACCTCGATGCCGCCGGCCAGCCCCGCGGCCGCCCCGCCGAGCGCGCAGGCGACGACGACCAGCCGCGTCGCCGGCAGTCCGACGAGCTGCGCCGCGCGCGGGTTGCCGCCGACGACGCGGGTGGCGAAGCCATGCGTCGTCGCGCCGAGCCAGGCCGCGGCGAGCATGCAGGCGACGATGCCGAATGCGAGGCCCCAGTGCACGTCCCAGGGCCCGATCGTGCCGATCAGCAGGCCCGGCTCCAGCGGCAGCGTCGACGGCTTGTTCAGGCTCGCCGGGTCGCGCAGAGGCCCTTCGACGATGTGCTTGAACAGCGCGATCGCGATGTAGCCGAGCAGCAGGCTGGAGATCGTCTCGTTGACGCCGCGCCACTGGCGCAGCCAGCCGGCGAGCGCGATCCACGCCGCGCCGGCCAGCGCGGCCGCGGCGAGCAGCAGCGCGGTGCCCGCCGCACCGCCGGGCAGGGCGATCGCGTAGGGCAGCGCCGCGCACGCGAGCCCGCCGAGCACGAGCGCCCCCTCGCCGCCGATCACGGTGAGCCCGGCGCGTGCCGGCAGCGCGACGCACAGCGCGGTCAGCATCAGCGGCGCGGCCCGCTGCAGCGTGTTCTGCAGCGAGAACGCGTCACCGAAGGCGCCGCGGAACAGCAGCTGCCAGACCTGCACCGGGTCGTGCCCGTCGAGCCAGACGAACAGGCCGAACAGCGCCAGCCCGCCGGCCAGCGCGAGCACGGGCAGGGCCAGGGCTTCGGCGGTGTCTCGCGCGTTCATCGCGGCTCGTCGGGCGTGCGGCGCGTCAGACCTTGCCCACGACGCCTTCGACGAGGTAGTTCATGCCCTCGAGCGCCACGTCGGTCTGCCTGAGCGTCGTGCCCTTCGGGATCACGACCTTGCCGGTGTTGTCCTTCAGCTCGCCGGCGAAGATGTCGAAGCGGCCCGCCATCATCCTGGCCCTCGTCTCCTCGGCATTCCTGCGCGCGCCTTCGCTGACCATCGCGCCGTACGGCGAGCTCTTGACGAAGCCGTCCTTCAGCCCGCCGCGCACGAAGTTCGGGTGCGGCTTGCCGGTGCGCGCGGCGTCGAGGATCTGCCGGTACGCGGTGAGCCAGTTCCACTCGGCGCCGGTGAGGTAGGCGTTGGGCGCCAGCCGGGCCTGGCTCGCGTGGTAGCCGCAGACCATGCGCCCGCGCCGCGCCGCGGTCTCGACGACGACCTTCGGCCCGTCGACGTGCATCGTGAACACGTCGACGCCCTGGTCGGCGAGGCTGTTCGTCGCCTCGGCCTCCTTGACCGGCATCGACCAGTCGCCGGTGAAGATGGCGGTGGTGGTGATCTTCGGGTCCACCGAGCGCGCGCCCATCGTGAACGCGTTGATGTTGCGCAGCACCTGCGGGATCGGCTTGGCGGCGACGAAGCCGAGCTTCTTGCTCTTGCTCATGTGGCCGGCGATGACGCCGTTGAGGTATTGCGCCTCGTCGATGTAGCCGAAGAAGCTGCCGGTATTGGCCGGGTGCTTGCCCTGCGTCCACAGGCCGCCGCAGTGCGCGAAGCGCACGCCCGGGTTCTTCGCCGCCACCGCCAGCATGTGCGGGTCGAAGTAGCCGAACGAGGTCGGGAACAGCAGCGTCGCGCCGTCCTGCGAGACCATGCCCTGCATGCTCTTCTGCACGGCCTGCGTCTCGGGCACGTTCTCTTCCTCGACGAGCTTGACGCCGGCAATCTTCTTCAGCTCGGCCGCGGCCTCGGCGTGCGCCTGGTTGTAGCCGAAGTCGTCGCGCGGGCCGACGTAGATCATGCCGACCGTGATCGGCGCCTGCGCGAAGGCGTGGCGCAGCGCACCGGGCAGCGCGAGCGAGGCGCCGGCCAGGCTGCCGGCGGCGAGCAGGCGGCGGCGGGTCGGGTCGGCGTTCGGCGTCTCGGGGATTCGGCTCATCGTGGGGCTCCTGGCAGGTTCGGGGGGAGGGGGCAGAGGGCAGGGGGCTAGGGGTCGGGAGGCAGGCCGCAGGGGCTCAGCCCGCTGGTGGATCGATCAGGCTGACGTGCGCGGCCACGATGCGCCAGCCCTCGGGGAAGCGCACCCAGGTCTGGCTCTGGCGGCCGAGCTTCGTGCCGCCGGCGCGCTGGAACTCGGTCATCGCGGTCGCGCTGTCGCGGCCGAAGGTCGTGATGACGGTGCGGCGCAGCGTGCGCGCCAGGCCCTGCGGCGGGCGCGCGGCGCGAAACGCGCGGATCGCCTCGATGCCGTACAGGTTCTCGGCGACGCCGTAGCGGACCGTGTGCGCGCTGCCCCAGAACAGGTGGTCGAGCACCTCCACCTCGTTGTGCACGAGCGCGTGCTCGTAGCGCGCGAAGAGGGCGCTGAGCTCGGCGTGCACCTCGGGAAGGTTGATGTCCATCGTTCAGATTCCCTGCGCGACGGGCGCCGACACTACGCCGGCGGCCTCCAGCGCACGCGCCACGCGCAGCACCAGGTCCTCGCGCCAGGGCGCGGCGATCACCTGCACGCCGATGGGCAGCTGCGGCGCCTCGGGGTCGCAGCCCCACACCGGCACGGTGGCCACCGGCAGCCCGATGCACGACACGGGCTGCGTCAGCAGTCCCATGCTGGCGCGCGCCGGCAGGCGCTGCGGCCCGATCTGCAGCCACTCGGTGCCGATGCGCGGCGCGGTGCAGGGCGTGGCCGGGGCCAGCACCACGTCCACGTTCCTGAACGACTCGGCCACGCGCCGCGCGAACCACAGCCGCACGCGCTGCGCCTGCGCCACCCAGGCCGCGGGCATCAGCGCGCCGGCCAGGAAGCGGTCGCGCGACAGCGGCTCGAAGTCCTGCGGGCGGCGCTTCAGGTCCGGCAGGTGCAGCGCCGCGCCCTCGACGTTGGTGATGAGGAAGGCCGCGGTGCGCGCGCGGTCCACCTCCGGCCAGCTCACGCGCTGCGCCGCGCCGAGTGCGCGCGCCACGCGGTCCACCGCCTCCAGCGCCGGCGGCAGCGCCATCTGGCGGAACCAGCCGTCGAGCACGCCGATGCGCAGGCCCTGCACGCCGGCGTCCAGCGTCGGCAGCGTGGGGGCCGGCGGGCGCTGGGCGCAGGCCGGGTCCTCCGGGTCGGGGCCCTGCATCGCGTCGTAGGCGGCGGCGAGCAAACTCACGTCGCGCGCGAACGGGCCCAGGTGGTCCAGCGCGGCGACGAAGGGATAGCTGCCGGTGCGCGGCAGGCGGCCGAAGGTGGGCTTCAGGCCGAAGACGCCGCACAGCGACGCGGGCACGCGGATCGAGCCGTTGGTGTCCGAGCCCAGGCTCAACGGCACCTGCCCCGCCGCCACCGCCGCCGCCGAGCCGCCCGAGGAGCCGCCGCTGATGCGCTCGGGGTCGTGCGGATTGCGCGTCGGGCCGTGGTGGCTGTTCTCGGTGGTGAAGCCGTAGGCGTACTCGTCCATGTTGAGCGCGCCCACCAGCACCGCGCCGGCGTCCTCCAGCCGCCGCACCAGCACGGCGTCGCGCGCCGCGGGCGCGGCCTCGCGTTCGATCTTCGAGCCCGCCAGCGTCGGCAGGCCGGCGACGTCGAACAGGTTCTTCACCGCGAAGGGCACGCCGGCCAGCGGCCCCGGCCGCGCTGCGGCCGCGGTGGCGCGGGCGCGCTCGGCCAGCACCGCGGTGAAGGCGTTGACGACGCCGTCGGTGGCGGCGATGCGCGCCAGCGCGGCGTCCACCACCGCGCTCACGGCAGGTCCTCCGGCGCCAGCGGCCTGAAGACGGCCGCCGGTTCGTCGACCGGGCCGAGCGGGAAATCCATCACCCGCGGCGCCATCGTCGCCACCAGCTGCAGGTAGCGCAGCACGCCGGCGCGGAATTCGGCCGGGATCTCCAGGCCGACCGCGGCCGAGGCCGCGTCGAGGTAGGTCTCGTCCATGCAGGGCTCCGGCGCCGTGCTCAGGCCTTGCTCAGCTGGCGGTAGTCCGGCTGCAGGTGGAACCAGTACATGTAGCCGTTGACGTTGCGCTGCATCGCCACGTCGGTGCTGGGCTGGAACAGCGGGATGCGCGGCACCTCGTCGTAGGCGATGCGGATCATCTCGCGCACCGCGGCGTCGTACACCGGCTTGCTCTCGGCAAAGCGGGCGTCGTCGATGATCTTGTCCAGCCGCGGGTTCTGGTAGCTCATCGTGTTGAACACCGCGTTCTGGCCGTGGTAGCACCAGAAGAAGAAGTACTCCGGGAAGTCCAGCCAGCCGCCGAAGCGGTTGACGATCATCGGCATGTCCTTCTTCAGCAGCGCCGAGCGCCAGGTGGCGCCGGGGATCTTGTTGATCTGCGCCTTGATGCCGATCTGCCCCAGCGCCTCCTGGATCAGGATGGCCATCGGCTCGCCCACCGTGGCGCCGCCCAGGTCGATGCTGAGCGTGGTCTCGAAGCCCCCGGCCACGCCGGCCTCGGCCATCAGCGCGCGCGCCTTCGCGAGGTCGGTGCGGTAGGCGGTGGGCTGCGGCCACGCGGTGGTGATGGGGCCGCTGCCGCCGTAGAGCTTGGTGCCGCGCCCCCACAGCGCGTTCTCGTGCATCTTGTCGTAGGGCAGCGCCCAGGCCACTGCCTGGCGCACCTTCGGGTTGTCGAAGGGCGGCTTGGTCGTGTTCATGCCCAGGTACAGCATCGCGTTCTCGATGGGCACCGAGCTGACCTTGATGTTGCCGCCGTCGCCCGCCAGCTCCGCGAAGTCCTTCGGCGGCAGGTCGTAGGTCATGTCGATGTCGCCCTTGAGCAGCAGCGCGCGCCGGTTGCCGGCGTTGGGCACGTCGCGCTGCACGACGCGGCGGATGGCGGGCAGCGGGCCGCTCTTCCACTCGTCGTAGCGCACGTACACGATCTCCTGTCCCGGGCGCCAGGCCTCCACCTTGTAGGCGCCGCCGCCGGCGGTGTTGTTGCGCGTCCAGGCCAGGCCCCAGGGGTCCTGCGCCGTGACGTGCTTCTTCACCAGCTCGCTGTTGAACACGCAGGGCACGACGACGGCGATGTTGTTCATCGTCAGCTTGTCCTTGCGGATGAAGTCGACGCGGAAGGTGTGCTCGTCGACGACGACGAACTGCTTCGGGTCCTCCAGCGAGCCGGCCTTCATCTGGAAGGTCGGGAAGCCGCCCACCGTGACCGCGCGGTCGAAGCTCCACTTCACGTCCTTCGCCGTCACCGGCGTGCCGTCGTGGAACTTCGCGTCGCGCCGCAGCTTGAAGGTGACGGACATGCCGTCGGGCGCGATCTGCCAGCTCTCGGCGAGCTCGGGCTGGAGCTTGTCGCGGTCGTACATCACGCGGCCGTCGGGCATCGTCTTCCTGCCGTAGGTCATCAGCCGGTCGTAGACCAGCCAGCTCACGCCATAGCTCGGGCGGTTGGCGCCGACGGTGTGGATGTCCAGCGAGTTCGGCCCGAACTCGTTGGCCACCACCAGCACGTCGCGCGGGCGCTGCTGCGCGTGCGCGGCCAGCGGCAGCGTGCCGAGGGCGCCGCCGCCGGCCAGCGAGGTGGCGGCGGTGCGGGAGAGGAAGGCTCGACGGTCCATGGCAGTACTCCTGTCAGGCGGGTCGGTGGAGGGTCGGGGGAAGGGTTCAGCGGCTGGCGAGCCAGGCTCGCCAGCCGCCGTGGCGGCTGATGTCGGTGGCGCCCTGCAGTGCATGCGCTTCGCACAGGAAGCCGTGCACGTGGCGGCCGTCGGCGAGCTCGATCGAGCCCAGGCCCAGCGGCGGCGGGATCAGCGCCAGGAAGGAGCCGACCTCGGCGAGCGGCAGGTCCCACAGCTCCAGCGCGATCGCCGCGCCGCCGGTGCCTACGCGCAGCAAGCCGGGCTTGCGCGGCTGCGTGCCGGGCAGCTCGTACAGGCGGTAGGCCGGTGCCGTGGTCGCGGCCTCGCGCAGCAGCGCGCCGCGTTCGAGCAGCTGGCCGTTCAGCGGCAGGCCCGAGAGGTGCGCGCCGACGACGGCGATCGTCAGCGCCGGCGCAACGGCCGGCTCGCGTGCAGGTGGCAGTGGTTCGGTCCAGGCGCGGTCGGTGCCGCCCAGCGGCAGGGCGCGCGCGGCCTGCCAACGGTGGCCCCAGCGCGCCAGCGCCGCGTCGCTGCCCGCAGGGGCGACGAAGCACACGCCGAAGGGCAGCCCGCCGGGCGTGAAGCCCGCAGGCAGCGCCAGCGCGGCCATGTCCAGCAGGTTGACGAAGTTGGTGTAGGTGCCGAGCCGCGCATTGGCGAGCAGCGGATCGGCGGCGACGTCGGCGAAGCGCGGGTGGCCTGGCGCGCCCGGCACCATCAGCAGGTCCACCTGTCGCCACAGCGCGGCCGCCGCACGCTGCCCGGCCTGCAGCCGGTACTGGCCGCGGAAGGCGTCCACGGCCGACTGCCCGCGCGCGCGGCCGATGACCTCGGCGACCACCGGGTCCATGGCTTCGGGCCGCTGGTCCACCAGCGCCTGCACGACGGCGTAGCGTTCGGCGACCCAGGGTCCGTCGTAGAGCAGCGCCGCGACCTCGTGCAGCGGCGCCAGGTCCAGCGGCACCACCTCCGCGGCCAGCGGGTGCAGCGCGGCGACGGCCTCGTCCCAAGCCGCGCGGTAGCCCGGCGTGTCGTCCAGCGCCGCGGCCGCCGGCACGCCCACGCGCAGCGGCCGCGCCCAGTCGCGCGGGCCGGGGCGGAAGCGGCTGTAGTCGTCGGCCTCGTCCGGGCCCTCGATCACCGCCAGCACCGTGGCCGCGTCGGCGACGTCCAGCGCGAAGACCGACACGCAGTCCAGGCTGCGGCAGGCCGGCAGCACGCCGGCGGTGGAGACGCGCCCGGGCGTGGGCTTCAGGCCGACGAGGTTGTTGAAGGCCGCCGGCACGCGGCCGGAGCCCGCGGTGTCGGTGCCCAGCGCGAAGGCCACATCGCCGCGCGCGACGGCGACCGCCGAGCCGGAGCTCGAGCCGCCGCTCACGCGGTCGGCCGCGAAGACGCTGGCCGGCGCACCATAGGGCGAGCGCGTGCCGACGAGGCCGGTGGCGAACTGGTCGAGGTTGGTCTTGCCGACGAGCAGCGCGCCGGCGTCCAGCAGGCGCTGCACGACGCTGGCATGGCGCGCCGGCGTGGTGGCGCAGGCCGGGCAGGCGGCGGTGGTGGGCAGGCCGGCGACGTCGATGTTGTCCTTCACCGCGAAGGGCACGCCGAACAGCGGCATCCTGGCGAGCAGCGCCTCGCGGCCGCCGCCGGCGTCGGCCTCGGCGGCCAGGCGTTCGAGCTCGGCCAGGCGCGGCGCCAGCGCATCGGCATCCAGCCGCAGGATCCACACCGGCGCCGCGGGGCCGGCCGCGAGGCGGTGCAGCCGGGCCTCCAGCAAGGGGCGCACGGCCGCGCCGGCCCGCCAGGCCGCGCGCCAGTCGGCCACGGTCAGCAGCGCGGCCTCGTTCGGCGGCGCGGATGCAGGGAAGGCGGGGGGCGTCAAGGTGCACTCGCTGGTATACAAGCGAGCATCCATGCACGACGCGTGCCAGCCCGGCCGGCCCGGGCAGACCGGCCCGACGGGCCGCTCGCCGCACCGCGATGGCCCCGAAACCGCACCGATGGACGGCCCCCCGGTGCACGGTTATCGTGCACCGATGGACGGCGCGATCGATTTCTGGTTCGACTTTTCCAGCCCCTACTCGTACATCGCCAACGAGTGGGTGGACGCGGTGGCCGCGCGCCACGGGCGCACCGTGCGCCGGCATGCCATCCTGCTGGGCGCCACCTTCCAGGCGGCCGACCTGAAGTCGCCGGTGTCCTACCCGCTCAAGCGCGAATACGTGCTGCGCGACTTCGCACGCTCGGCGCGCTTCGAGGGCTTGCCGTACAAGCCGCCGCCGCAGTTTCCGATCCCCACCCAGAACGCCGCGCGGGTGTTCTGGTGGCTGCACGACACGCAGGGCGACGAGGCCGCGGCCGACTGGGCGCGTGCCGGGCTGCGCGCGATGTTCACGCGCGGCGTGCCGCTGCACGAGGGTGCGGCGCTGAAGGCGCTGGCCGCCGAGCAGGGCCTGGACGCCGACGCCGCCGAGCGCGCCTGGAACGACCCCGAGGTCAAGGCGCGGCTGAAGCGCACCAACGACGAGGCCATCGCCGCCGGCGTCTTCGGCGCGCCCTTCTTCCGCGTCGACGGCGAGCCCTTCTGGGGCAACGACCGCAAGGCGCAGATCGAGCGCTGGCTGGCCAGCGGGCCCTTCTGAGCATGCAGGTCCTGCCGCTGCTGCGCGTGCAGGCGCGCGCCAACCGGCTGGCCAACCGGCGGCTGCATGCGGCGGTGGCGGCGCTGCCTGAAGCCGAGTTCCACGCGCCGCGCACCGGCTTCTTCCCGAGCCTGGCGGCGACGCTGAACCATGTCCTGGAAGTGGACGGCTACTACATCGGCGCGCTGGCGGGCGAGCAGGACCTCGGCACCTGGTGGGACCGCTTCGTGCCCGCGGCCACGCTGGCCGAGCTGGCCGAGCGCCAGGCCGCCAGCGACGAGCGGCTGATCGCGCTCGTCGACGCGCTGGACGAGGCGGGCGCCGAGGCCGTGGTCGCGATGCCGCGGCGCGACCACGTGCAGCGCGAGCGCGCCGCCTTCGTGCTGCTGCACCTGACCATGCACCAGACCCACCACCGCGGCCAGGCGCACGCGATGCTGTCGGGCACCGCGGTGGCGCCGCCGCAGCTCGACGAATTCCTGATGCCCAGCGAGGCCCCGCTGCGCCGCGCCGACATGGCGGCCCTGGGCTGGGACGAAGCGGCGGTCTACGGGCGGCCGCCGTCGGGTCCTTAGAATTGACGTTGACGTAAACGTCAATCAAGAGCCCCGCGCGCCGCGGCCGCGCCGCGGCGCCCCCACCAGGAGACGCGATGCCCGTCCTGCAGAGCCAGCTCAACCCGCGCAGCGAGGCCTTCAAGGCCAGCGAACTGCAGATGCGCCAGGCGCTCGGCGAGCTCAATGCGCGGCTGGCGCAGATCGCGCTGGGCGGCGGCGAGGCCGCGCGCGCCAAGCACACGGCACGCGGCAAGCTGCTGCCGCGCGAGCGCGTGGAGCGGCTGCTGGACCCGGACACGCCCTTCCTGGAGCTCGCGCCGCTGGCCGGGCTGGACATGTACAAGGACGACAAGGGCGTCGACGCGGCGCCGGGCGGCGGCCTGATCGCCGGCATCGGCCGCGTCGCCGGCGTCGAGTGCGTCATCGTCTGCAACGACGCCACGGTCAAGGGCGGCACCTACTACCCGGTCACGGTCAAGAAGCACCTGCGGGCGCAGGAGGTCGCGCAGCAGAACCGCCTGCCCTGCATCTACCTCGTGGACAGCGGCGGCGCCAACCTGCCCAACCAGGACGAGGTCTTCCCCGACCGCGACCACTTCGGCCGCATCTTCTACAACCAGGCCAACCTCAGCGCGCAGGGCATCCCGCAGATCGCGGTGGTGATGGGCTCGTGCACCGCCGGCGGCGCCTACGTGCCGGCGATGAGCGACGAGACCATCATCGTCAAGAACCAGGGCACCATCTTCCTCGGCGGCCCGCCGCTGGTGAAGGCGGCCATCGGCGAGGTCGTCAGCGCCGAGGACCTGGGCGGCGGCGACGTGCACACGCGGCTCTCGGGCGTGGCCGACCACCTGGCCGAGAACGACATGCACGCGCTGGCGCTGGCGCGCGGCGTGGTCGGCAACCTCAACTGGGTCAAGCCGCAGCCGCTGCGCCTGCACCCGCCGCGGCCGCCGCTGTACGACCCGGTGGAGCTGCACGGCGTGATCCCGACCGACGCGCGCAAGCCCTACGACGTGCGCGAGGTCATCGCGCGCATCGTCGACGGCAGCGAGTTCGACGAGTTCAAGGCGCGCTACGGCGCCACGCTGGTGACCGGCTTCGCGCACATCGAGGGCATGCCGGTGGGCATCGTCGCCAACAACGGCGTGCTCTTCAGCGAGAGCGCGATGAAGGGCGCGCACTTCATCGAGCTGTGCTGCCAGCGCCGCGTGCCGCTGGTCTTCCTGCAGAACATCACCGGCTTCATGGTCGGCCGCAAGTACGAGGCCGAGGGCATCGCCAAGCACGGGGCGAAGATGGTCACCGCGGTGGCCACCGCCACGGTGCCCAAGTTCACCGTCATCATCGGCGGCAGCTTCGGCGCCGGCAACTACGGCATGTGCGGCCGCGCCTACAGCCCGCGCTTCCTGTGGATGTGGCCGAATGCGCGCATCGGCGTGATGGGCGGCGAGCAGGCGGCCAGCGTGCTGGCCACCGTGCGGCGCGACGGCATCGAGGCCCGCGGCGGGCAGTGGAGCGCCGAGCAGGAGGCGGCGTTCAAGCAGCCGATCCTGGAGCAGTTCGCGCACCAGTCGCACCCCTTCTACGCCAGCGCGCGGCTGTGGGACGACGGCGTCATCGACCCCGCCGACACGCGCCGCGTGCTGGCGCTGGGCCTCAGCGCGAGCCTGAATGCGCCGATCCCCGAGCGGCCGGCCTTCGGCGTCTTCCGCATGTGAGCGCGGCCTTGCGCAACGCCTACCTGACACCGGACCACGAGCTGCTGCGCGAGCAGGTCGCGCGCTTCGTCGCGCGCGAGGTCGAGCCGCACGCCGCGGCCTGGGAGCGCGAGGGCCTGGTGCCGCGCGAGGTGCTGCGCCGCATGGGCGCGGCCGGCTTCTTCGGCCTGATGTACGAGGGCGAATACGGCGGCGGCGACGCCGATGCGCTGACCAACCTGGCCTTCGCCGACGCGCTCGCCGACTGCACCTACGGCGGCTTCGTCATTACGGTGCTCGTGCACACCGACATGGCCAGCCCGCACCTGCACCACGGCGGCACGCCGGCGCAGAAGGCACGCTGGATGCCCGGCATCTGCCGCGGCGAGATCATCACCGCGGTGGCCATCACCGAGCCCGGCGCAGGCTCGGACGTCGCCGGGCTGCGCACGACGGCACGCCGCGACGGCGACCACTGGGTGCTCGACGGCAGCAAGCTGTTCATCACCAACGGCGTGCACGCGGACCTGGTCTTCGTCGCCGCGCGCACCGGGCCGGGCCGGCGCGACATTTCGATCGTCGCGGTGGAGAAGGGCACGCCCGGCTTCACGGTCGGCCGCCAGCTCGACAAGACCGGCTGGCGCAGCAGCGACACCGCCGAGCTGCACTTCGACGGCTGCCGCGTGCCGGCGGAGCACCTGCTGGGCCAGGAGCACAAGGGCTTCTACGCGGTGATGAAGAATTTCCAGACCGAGCGCATCGCGCTGGCGGCGATGGCGGTCGGCCACTGCCGGCAGGCCATCCGCCTGGCGCTGGAGCATGTGCGCACGCGCCAGGCCTTCGGCGCGCCGCTGTGGGACAAGCAGGCCGTGCGCCAGCGCCTGGCGATGTGCGACGCCAAGACACGCGCCGCCGAGGCCTACACCTGGCACTGCGCCTGGCGCGTGACGCAGGGCCACGACATCGTGCAGGACGTGTCGCTGCTCAAGGCGCTGACCGGCGAGCTGGTCAACGAGGTCACCGCCACCGCGCAGCAGTTCCACGGCGGCATGGGCTTCATGACCGGCACGCCGGTGGAGCGGCTGTGGCGCGACGCGCGCGTGCTGGCCATCGGCGGCGGGGCCAGCGAGGTGATGCTGGACGAGGCCGCGAAGCGGTACTGACTGCATCGGAGAGGGACCACCGCGATGGCCGACGACCGCATCACGATCCGCCCGCTGGCCGCGCGCGACTCCTTCGACGCGCTGACCATGCTGCTGCACCGGGCCTACGCGCCGCTGGCGGCGCAGGGCATGAACTTCTCCGCCGCGACGCAGGACGTCGAGACGACGCGCCGCCGCGCCGCCGAGGGCCACTGCCTGGTGGCCGAGCTCGACGGCGCCGTCGTCGGCAGCGTCACCGTCAGCGGGCCCTACGGCGCCGACGCCGCGCCCTGGGCCGCCGGCGTGCCCTGGTTCCGCGACCGCGACACCGCGCATTTCCACCAGTTCGCGGTGGACCCGGCGCTGCAGCGCCAGGGCCTGGGCCGCCGGCTCGTGCAGGCCTGCGAGCAGTGGGCGCGCGAGCATGGCTTCCGGCGCATGGCGCTGGACACCGCCGAGCCGGCGCGCGCGCTGCGGGCGCTGTACCGGCGGCTGGGTTATGCCGAGGTCGGGCAGGTGCAGTGGGACGGCAAGCACTACCGCAGCGTGATCATGCTGAAGTCGCTGGACCACGACGGCGCCGCGCGGCCGCTGCGCGAGCAACTGCAGACGATGGCGCGCTACCACCTGTGGGCGACGCGCCGGCTGCTGGCGGCGACGGATGCGCTGCCCGAGGCGGATTACAGGCGCGACGCGGGCCTGTTCTTCCGCAGCGTGCACGGCACGCTGAACCACCTGCTGGTCGCCGAGCAGATGCTCTGGCTGCGGCGCTTCGCCGAGGGCGTCTCGCCGGTCGTCGCGCTGGACACCGAGGCCGAGCCCGACCGCGCGCGGCTGGGCGAGCGGCTGCAGGAAGGTGCGCTCACCTGGCCGGCGCTGCTGGAGGTGTGGCCCGACGAGCGGCTGCTCGGCGAACTGCGCTACCGCCGCATGAACGGCGAGGAACTGGTGCTGCCCTTCGCGGCGACGCTGGCGCATGTCTTCAACCACGCCACGCACCACCGCGGGCAGGTCACCGCGGCGCTGACGGCGCTGGGTCACCGCAGCCCCGAGCTGGACCTCGTCTACATGCTGCAGGAGGAGAGGGCGCCCGCATGAGCACGCTCGAACTGACCCGCCCCTCGGCCCGGGTCGCCGAGGTCTGGCTCAACCGGCCGGAGGTGCGCAACGCCTTCAACGACGGCGTGATCGCCGAGCTGACGGACGCCTTCCGCACGCTGGGCGCCGACCCGGCGCTGCGCGTGATTGTGCTCGGCGGCCGCGGCAAGGCCTTCTGCGCCGGCGCCGACCTGAACTGGATGCGTGCGATGGCCGGCTACGACTGGCAGGCCAACCGCGACGACGCGGCGCGCCTGGCCGAGATGCTGTGGACGCTGTGGAGCTGCCCGCAGCCGGTGGTCGGCCGCGTGCACGGCGACTGCTACGCCGGCGGCCTGGGCCTGGCAGCGGCCTGCGACGTGCTCGTCGCCGCCGAGGGGGTGCACTTCTGCCTGAGCGAGGCGCGGCTGGGCCTGCTGCCGGCGACCATCGGCCCCTATGTCGTGCGCGCGCTGGGCGAGCAGGCCTCGCGCCGCTACTTCGCCACCGCCGAGCGCTTCGACGCCGCCACCGCGCACCGGCTCGGCTTCGTGCACGAGCTGGTGGCGCCCGAGGCGCTGGACGCGAAGGTGGCCGAGATCGTCGCCACGCTGGCGGCCAACGGCCCGGCCGCGGTGAAGGCCTGCAAGCAGCTGGTCAAGGACGTCGCCGGCCGCACGATCGACGCCGCGCTGCGCGAGGACACGGCGCGGCGCATCGCCGACATCCGCTCCAGCGCCGAGGGGCGCGAGGGCGTGGCCGCCTTCCTGGGCAAGCGCGAGCCGTCCTGGCGCGCCTGAAGCGCGTGCAGCGAGGCAAGCCGCATGGACCTGGCGCATGTCGAGATGACGCTGCCGCAGCTGGCGGCGCTGGCCGCGGCGCTGGGCTGGGCCAGCGGCCTGCGGCTGTATGCGGTGGTCTTCCTGACCGGCGCCGCGGGCGCGCTGGGCTGGGTCACGCTGCCGGGCGGGCTGCAGCTGCTGCAGCATCCGCTGGTGCTGGGCGCCAGCGGCCTGATGGTGGCGGTGGAGTTCTTCGCCGACAAGATCCCGGGGCTGGACACGCTGTGGGACGCGGTGCACACCTTCATCCGCATCCCGGCCGGCGCGGCGCTGGCGGCCGGGGTCTTCGGCGGCGACCATGCCACCTGGACCCTGGTCGCGGCGCTGATGGGCGGTGCGCTGGCCGCCACCGCGCACACCGCAAAGGCGACCACGCGCGCGGCGGTCAACACCTCGCCCGAGCCCTTCTCCAACATCGGCCTGTCGCTGGCCGGCGACGCCGCGGTGCCGCTGCTGCTGTGGCTGGCCTGGGAGCATCCGCTCGTCTTCTGGCCGCTGCTGGCGCTGGCCGTCGTGCTGGCGGTGGTGCTGATCGTGGTGCTGCTGCGCTTCCTGCGCGCGCTGGTGCGGCGCTTCCTGCCGGCGGCGCCGTCGGCGACGGCCTGAGGGGCGTATCTCGTGCTGCTTGAACATGCAAACGACTCGCCGGTCGAGCAGGGGGTGGCGCGATGAAGGGCGGGGCGCGCCGGGCCGCCTGCTGCGCTTGACGGACATGGCACGCTCTGCCCCGTACACCACCGTTCGCGCTGAGCCCTTCGGCAAGCTCGGGACAGGCCTGTCGAAGCGCCCGTGGTCCTCTGGGCTTCGACAGGCTCAGCCTGAACGGCTCGGGCGGGCGCGTCGACAGGCTCAGCGCGAACGGTGGTCGGCGTGGCCAGCCGTGCAATGTCCGCAAAGCGCCGCGAGCCGACAGTCCCTGCTTCGCAGTTCGAGCGAAGCGCATTGGAGCACCTGAGATGTTCAAGAAGATCCTGATCGCCAACCGCGGCGAGATCGCCTGCCGCGTCGCCGCCACCGCGCGCCGGCTGGGCGTGCGCACGGTCGCCGTGTACTCCGACGCCGACACCCATGCCCGCCACGTGTTTGCCTGCGACGAGGCGGTGCACGTGGGCGCCAGCGCGCCGCGCGAGAGCTACCTGCAGTGGCGGCGCATCATCGAAGCCGCGCGCGCCACGGGTGCGCAGGCGGTGCATCCGGGCTACGGCTTCCTGTCGGAGAACGAGGAATTCGCGCAGGCCTGCGCCGATGCCGGGCTGGTCTTCATCGGCCCGCCGCCGGCGGCGATCGCCGCGATGGGCAGCAAGGCCGCCGCGAAGGCGCTGATGGAGAAGGCCGGCGTGCCGCTGGTGCCCGGTTACCACGGCCAGGACAACGACCCCGCGCTGCTGGCGGCCGAGGCGGCGCGCATCGGCTACCCGGTGCTGATCAAGGCCAGCGCCGGCGGCGGCGGCAAGGGCATGCGGCGCGTGGACCGCGGCGAGGATTTTGAGGCCGCGCTCGCCTCGTGCCAGCGCGAGGCCCGGGCCAGCTTCGGCGACGACCACGTGCTGGTCGAGCGCTACGTGCTCAGGCCGCGGCACATCGAGATCCAGGTCTTCGCCGACACGCACGGCAACGTCATCCATCTCAACGAGCGCGACTGCTCGGTGCAGCGCCGGCACCAGAAGGTGCTGGAGGAAGCGCCGGCCCCGGGCATGAGCGCGGCGCGGCGCGCCGAGCTCGGCGCCGCCGCGGTGGCTGCCGCCAAGGCCGTGGGTTATGTCGGTGCCGGCACCGTGGAATTCGTGGCCGAGGAGCTGGACGACGGCGACATCCGCGCCTACTTCATGGAGATGAATACGCGGCTGCAGGTGGAGCACCCGGTCACCGAGGCGGTGACCGGGCTGGACCTCGTCGAGTGGCAGCTGCGCGTGGCCGCCGGCGAGCCGCTGCCGAAGACGCAGGAGCAGATCACGCTCAGCGGCCACGCGATCGAGGCGCGCATCTGTGCCGAGAACCCGGATGCCGGCTTCCTGCCGGCCACCGGCACGCTGCAGGTCGCGCGCTGGCCCGCGCACGTGGCCTTCTGCCGCAACGCCGATGCCGAGCCCTTCCATGCGCCGGCGCCGGTGCGAATCGACCGCGGCTTCGACGAGGGCGACGCGATCAGCCCCTGGTACGACTCGATGATCGCCAAGCTCATCGTCTGGGGCGAGGACCGCGCGCAGGCGCTGGCGCGGCTGGACGCCGCGCTGGCGCAGGTGCAGCTGATGGGCCTGCACACCAACGTGGCCTTCCTGCGCCGCGTCGTCGGCACGAAGGCGTTCACGACCGCGGACCTGGACACCGCACTGATCGAGCGCGAGCGCGCCGCGCTCTTCGAGGCCCCGCCGCTGCCGGCCGAGCTGGCCGCCGCGGCGGTGGCGGCGCAGGTACTGGCGGCAGAGGCGGCGCTGGAGGATGCCGACCCCTGGTCGCGCCGCGACGGCTGGCGGCTGCACGGCGGTGCCGAGCGGCTGCTCAGCCTGCAGGTGCACGGGCAGGACCTCACGGTGGCCATCGCGCGCCACCACGACGGCGCGCTGTCGCTGCGCATCGGCGAGCAGCGCTGGCCGCTCGCGGCGCGCCGGCTGGCCGACGGCCGCCACGACGTGCAGCTGGGCGATCGCCGCACCACCGCCGCGGTGCATGCACGCGGCGAGCGCTACGCGGTCTTCTGCGACGCCGGCAGCGCACTGGTGACCGAGTTCGATCCCATCGTGCATGCCGGCGAGGGCGCCGGCGACGCCGGCCGCCTGACCGCGCCGATGCCGGGCAAGGTGATCGCCTTCATGGCCCGGGCCGGCGACCGCGTGCAGCGCGGCCAGGCGCTGGCGGTGATGGAGGCGATGAAGATGGAGCACACCATCCACGCGCCGCACGACGGCGTGGTGCAGGAACTGCTGTATGCGCCGGGCGACCAGGTCGCCGAGGGTGGCGAGCTGCTGAAGCTGGGGCCGGCGTGAACGGCCCCGCCGCCGGCGCGGGCGGCCGTGCGGGCTATTTGTCCAGCCAGCGCGTCGGCGACAGCCAGTGGCGCGTGCGCGGCCGCGCCGGGGCTGGCGCGCCGTCGAAGTCAGAAGCCCCGCCGAACAGCGAATTGAAGAAGCGCGACGGGCTGAAGCGGCTGTCGCGCGCGCCCTTGCCGCCGGGCGGCAGCGTCTCGCCGGCGGGCAGCGACTCGGCCGGGAGCGACTCGGCCGGCAGCGAGTCCAGGGCCGCGGGTGCGGGTTCCGCGCGCCGGCGCGGCGCCGGCGCGATCTCGGCCGGCGGCGGCGGCGCGGCCGCGGCGCGGAACTGGCGCGCCAGCGCGGCAAGCTCGCTGCCCGGCATGGCGTCGCAGACCAGCAGCACGTCGCGGGCATACAGCGGCTCGGCGAGCATGCGGTACGGCTCGATGCCCTGGGCAAGCTCGCGCTGCAGCAGCTCGTCCATCTGCTCGGCGATCTTCAGGCAAAGACCCTTGTCCATCACGCTGTCCGGCACCGGAGACTCCGGCGCGCTCCCGCAACGGGGTCCAGTGTGCCGGGTCCGGCCCCGCCGCACCATCCCCACAACGCTCGCCCGGGTGCCACGAGGCGGCGCGCGCTTGTGTAACCTTTCACGCTCGGCGTCGCTGCCCGCCACGCTGCCCGCCAAAGGACCCTGCCCATGATCCCCACCCACGTGACCCTGGTCGACGTCGGACCGCGCGACGGCCTGCAGAACGAGGCGCAGCCGGTCGCCGCGGCGCAGAAGATCGAGCTCGTGCACCGGCTGCAGGCCGCCGGGCTGAAGGAGATCGAGGTCACCAGCTACGTGAGCCCTAAGTGGGTGCCGCAGATGGCCGACAACGCGCAGGTCATGGCCGGCATCCGGCGCGCGCCGGGCGTGCGCTATTCGGTGCTGGTGCCCAACATGAAGGGCCTGGAGGCTGCGCTCGCCGACCCGGCGGCGCGGCCCGACGAGGTGGTCGTCTTCGGCGCCGCCAGCGAGGCCTTCAGCCGGCGCAACATCAACTGCTCGGTGGCCGAGAGCATCGAGCGCTTCCGCCCGGTGGTGGCCGCCGCGCGCGACGCCGGGCTCAAGGTGCGCGGCGCGATCTCCTGCGCCGTCGGCTGCCCCTACCAGGGCGAGGTCACGCCCGACGAGGTCGAACTCGTGGTGCGCCTGATGAAGGACATCGGCGTCGAGCACTGCGGCATCGCCGACACCATCGGCGTGGGCACGCCGCGGCGCGTGCAGGCGGTGATGGAGCGCGCGCTGAAGCATTACCCGCTGGTCGAGGTCAGCGGCCACTTCCACGACACCTACGGCCAGGCGCTGGCCAACATCTACGCCTGCCTGGAGATGGGCGTCCACCACTTCGACACCAGCGTCGCCGGCCTGGGCGGCTGTCCCTATGCCAAGGGCGCCACCGGCAACGTGGCCACCGAGGACGTGGTCTTCATGCTGCACGGCATGGGCA
>CAZUPH010000055.1:0-21177 GCA_964621995.1 uncultured Rubrivivax sp.
CGGCCCCGGGCCCGCTCGACCGCGCCGAGGCCGAGCGCCTGATGCACCGCCTGCGCCGCGACAGCGCCTTCGGCCGCCTGGGCGAGGACCAGCCGGCCGAGACGATGCCGCCGCCGCGCTGAACGCGGCCCCGCACGCCTCGGGCTTCAGTCGCGGTCCGCCGGCGCCGGCAGCGGCGTGGCCGCACTGCCGCCCAGCGCCGGCTGCGCCGCCGCCGCCGGCTTCTTCTCCCGCACCAGGTAGCTGTACAGCACCGGCACCACCAGCAGCGTCAGCAGCGTCGACGTGATCAGCCCGCCGATGATGGCGCGGCCCATCGGCGCCTGGATCTCGCCGCCGTCGTTGAGCGCCAGCGCCAGCGGCAGCATGCCGAAGATCATCGCCGCGGTGGTCATGATGATCGGCCGCATGCGGATCAGCCCGGCCTGCAGCAGCGCATCGGCCACCGTCGCGCCGGCCCGGCGCGCCTGGTTGGCGAAGTCCACGAGCAGGATCGCATTCTTGGTCACCAGGCCCATCAGCATGACCAGGCCGATCATGCTGAAGACGTTGAGCGTGCTGTTCCAGAACAGCAGCGCCAGCATCACGCCGATCAGCGCCAGCGGCAGGCTGGCCATGATGGCGATGGGCTGCAGGAAGCTGCCGAACTGGCTGGCCAGCACGATGTAGATGAAGACCACCGCCAGCCCCATCGCGGCCAGCAGCCCGGCGAAGGCCTCGCCCTGCTGCTGCAGGTCGCCGCCGACGTCGAAGCTGTAGCCCGGCGGCAGCGTGGTCTCCTTGATCAGCTTCTGCACGTCGGCGCCGACCTCGCCCATGCTGCGGTCCTTGACGCCGGCGAAGATGCCCTCGCGGCGCTGCAGGTTCTGGCGCCGGATGTTCTGCGGGTTGAAGACCTGCTCGATCTCGGCCACGCTGTCCAGCGCGATCGGCGTGCCGTCGGCGGCGAAGGCCACCGGCAGGCCGCGCAGCTGCTCGATGCGCTCGCGCTGCGCCTCGTTCAGGCGCAGCACCACGTCGACCTGGTTGCCGTCCGGCGTGCTCCATGTGGTGGCGATGTCGCCGTTGACGTAGGCGCGCAGGCTGGCGGCGACCTGGTTGGTCGTCAGGCCCAGCTCGCGCACCGCGCCGGGCTTCAGCCGCACCGCGTAGGCCGGGATGCCGGCCTGCACCGTGGTCTCCACGTCCACCGTGCCGGGGATCTTGCGCAGCTTCTCGGCGAACTCCTCGGCCAGCTTCGCCAGCCCCTCGGGGTCGCTGCCCAGGATGGCGACGTAGACCGGGCGGTTGAAGCCCAGGCTGGCGTCCACGCCGGGGACCTTCGCGATCGACTCGCGGATGCGGTTCTCGATGTCCTTCTGCGAGGCCTTGCGCTCCTTGCGGTCGACGAGGCGGATGTTCAGCCAGGCCTGGTGGCGCTGGCCGGCGCCGCCTATCCAGGTGGAGACATGCTGCACCTCGGGCATCGCCATCACGATCTGCTCGACCTGGCGCACCTTGGCGTCGGTGCGCTCCAGGCTGGAGCCCACCGGCATCTTCAGCGCCAGCCGCGTGAAGCCCTGGTCGGTCTGCGGCACGAACTCGCTGCCGACCAGCGGCGCCAGCGCCAGCGCACCGACGAAGCTGGCGACGCCGATGCCCACGACGACGCCGCGCGGCGTGATCGTGGCGCTGCGCAGCCGGCGCGGGCTGGAGCGGTCGCGGCGGCCATCGGCGCCGAAGCCGCGCCCCCAGGCCGGCAGCCAGACCCGCCAGCGGCGGCCCGAGAAGGTCCAGCGGATCGTGCGCTCGTAGACGCGGTGCAGCAGCTCCAGGCCGGCGTCGGTGGCGCGGATCGCGTGGCTGAGGCCGGGCACCCTCTTCAGCCGCGACGACGGCGGGTCGGCCCACACCGCCGAGAGCATCGGGTCCAGCGTGAAGCTGACGAACAGGCTCACCAGCACCGCGACCACCACGGTGATGCCGAAGGGGTGGAAGAACTTGCCGATGATCCCGCCCATGAAGGCCACCGGCACGAAGACGGCGCAGATCGCGAAGGTCGTGGCCATCACCGCCAGGCCGATCTCGTCGGTGCCCTCGCGCGCGGCCTGGTGGTGGCCCTTGCCCATCTGCACGTGGCGCACGATGTTCTCGCGCACGACGATGGCGTCGTCGATCAGCAGGCCTATGCACAGCGACAGCGCCATCATCGTCATGAAGTTCAGCGTGAAGCCGAACAGGTACACGGCGATGAAGCTGGAGATCACCGCGATGGGCAGCGTCAGCCCGGTGATCACGGTGCTGCGCCAGCTGTGCAGGAACAGGAAGACGATCGCGATGGTCAGCAGCGCCCCCTCGATCAGCGTGCTCTGCAGGCCCCTGACCGAGCCCTTGACGAAGTCGCTGCTCGCGAAGAGCAGGCGCAGCTCGACGTCCGGCGGCAGCGACTTCTGCAGCTCCTCCATCGCGGCCTTGACGGCGTCGCCGGTGGCCACGATGTTGGCGTCCTGCTGCTTGAAGACGTTGAAGCTCACCGCGGGCTGGCCGTTCAGGCGCGCCAGCGACTCCGGCTCGCGCTCGCGCTCGACCAGCTGCCCCAGGTCGGCCAGTCGCAGCGGGTGGCCGTTGCGGTGGGCGACGACGACCTCGGCGAAGCGGCGCGGGTCGCGCACGCGGCCCTCCACGCGCACCAGCGCGTCCTGCGTGCCGTCGCTCAGCAGCCCGACCGGCTGGTCGGCGTTGGCCTCGCGCAGCGCGGCGGCGATCTGCGCCGGCGTCACGCCGTAGGCGCGCAGCCGCACCGGGTCGAGGTCGATGCGCACCTCGCGCTGCGTCAGGCCGCTGATCTCGATGCGTGCCACGCCCGCCACGCGCTGCAGCCGCTTGGAGACGATGTCGTCGGCCAGCAGCGAGAGCTCGCGCGCGCCGCGCGTGGCGCTCAGCAGCGAGAGGTTGACCACCGGCTGGTCGTTGTCGTTGTTCCAGCGCGCCAGCGTCGGCGCGCGCACGTCGCGCGGCAGTGCACGCTGCACCGCGGCCACGCGGTCGCGCAGGTCCTGCATCGCGCGGGCCATGTCGGTGTCCAGCGAGAACTCCACCGACAGGTCGCCGCGGCCCTCGAAAGCCCGCGACATCACCTTGCGCACGCCGGCGACGCTGTTGACCGCCTCCTCCACCGGCTTGAGCACCTCGCGCTCCACGGCCTCGGGGCTGGCACCTGGGTACTCGATGGCCATCCAGGCGCCGGGGAAGGAGATGTCGGGCATCTGCTCGACGCCCAGCCTGGAATACGAGAACAGGCCCAGCACGCACAGGGCCACCATCACCATCGTCGCGAAGACGGGATGGTTGATCGAGACGCGGGTGATCCACATGATTCGCTAGCCCCCAAGGCTCGGTTCGTTCGCCGCCCCGGTGCCGGGGCCGGCGCCGGCCCGGGCAACCCGGGACCGGCACAATCTCTCGTTCAGCGCACGGCGGCCGGCGTGCCGGCGGCGGACGCCACGGGCGCCGCGGCGCCGTCGGACTTGTCGGAGCGCTCGGCGACCACGGTCGCCGGGGCGCCCTCGCGCAGGTTGTCGAAGCGCGCCGCCAGCACGCGCGCCTCGGGCGTGAGGCCCTGCAGCACCTCGACGCGGCCCTGGCTCTCGTCGCGGCGGCCCAGTGTCACCGCGCGGCGCGCAAGCTGGCCGTTCTCGATGACCCAGACATGGTCCTGGCCCGAGTGGCTGCCCACCGCGGCGGCCGGCAGCGTGAGCCGCTCGGTGTCGTCGGCCAGCGTGGCGCGCACCATCGCATACTGGCCCGCGCGCAGCGTCTCCTTCGGGTTGGCCAGCTCGACCGTGACGCCGATCGAGCGCGTGCCGGGTTCGGCCGCGGGCGCGATGCGCGCGATGCGCCCGGCCACCGGCTGCGCGATGCCCTCGACCTGCACCTGGACCGGCAGCCCGGGCGTCAGGCGCGCGACCTGGTGCGTGCCCACGGTGCCGGCCAGTTCCAGCCGCGCCAGGTCCACGATCGTCAGCACCGGCTGCTCCGGCGCCACCTTCTCGCCCGGCAGCACATGGCGCTTGGCGACGATGCCGGCGATGGGCGCCACCAGGCTGGCGTCGCGCAGCGCGACCTGCGTGGTGGCCAGCGCGGCCTGCGCGGCAGCCAGCGCGGCGCGCGCGGTGTCCACCGCGGCGCGCGAATTCTCCAGTGCGATCGGGCTGATGAACTGCTGCGCCGCGAGGCGCTCGTTGCTGGCATGCGTGCGCTCGGCCTGCGCCAGCGTGGCGCGGGCGGACTCGAGCATCGCGCTGCGCTCGGCGGCGCGGCTGGCCGCCTCGGCCATGTCGATGCGGCCGACCACCTGCCCGGCCGTCACGCGATGGCCCTCGGCCACCGCCAGCGTGACCAGCGTGCCGCCGGCCTTGGCGCGCAGCTGCGCCGTCTGCGGGGCCACCAGCGGGCCGGAGAATTCCAGCTGCTGCGGCAGCCGCGCCAGCGCCGGCTGCACCACCTCGCGCGGCACGAACTCCAGCGTGACCGCGGGCTTGGCGTCCTTGCCGTCCTTGGCACGGGCCACCTCGCCCTCCGTCGCCTTGGCCTGCGCGGCGCCCGCGGGCATCACCCCGGGCTTGACGAAGCGGCTGCCCAGCAGCACCCCGACCCCGGCCACGACCACCACGACCACGCCGCCGACCAGCCACTTCTTCTTCATGCTCGCATCCTCCGGACCGCCCGTCCCCTGACGACAGGCGGCCGCAGTCTAGGCAGCCGGCGGCGGCCGCGGGGCCGCTTGCGACGAAGCGCGGAATCCGGGCGACGAACTGCAGGGACTCCGGACGGCCGGGGCGGCCCCGTGGCGGCCGGGCGGCCGGGCGGTGGGGGGCGGGACGGCCGGGGCCCGGGAGCGCCTACTCGCCGGCCATCGCCAGCGCGGCGTCCTGCACCCAGGTCTCGAAGGCGGCAGGCTCCAGCGGGCGCGCGAACAGGAAGCCCTGGCCGCGGTCGCAGCTCAGCGCCATCATCAGCGCCGCCTGGCCCTCGGTCTCGATGCCCTCGGCCACCGTCGTCATGCCCAGCGTGCGCGCCACGCGTATCGTCGCCTCGATCAGCACGCGGTGGTACTCCACCGTCTCGGCGTGGCGCACGAAGGAGCGGTCCACCTTGACGGTGTCCACCGGCATCTGGTGCAGGCAGGCCAGCGAGGAGTAGCCGGTGCCGAAGTCGTCCAGCGCCAGCTTCACGCCCAGCGACTTCAGCGCGCGCAGCGTGACCTGCACGTCCTCGTCCTGCGCGGCCAGGCTCTCCGTCACCTCCAGCTGCAGCTGCCCGGGCACCAGGCCCGACTCCTGCAGCAGCGCGCCCAGGTCGCCGACGAGGTCGCCGCGCTTGAGCTGCGCGCGCGACAGGTTCACCGCCAGCAGCGGCGGCGCCAGCACGCCAAGCGTGCGCTGCCAGGCGGCAAACTGCGCGCAGGCCAGGCGCAGCACGACGCCGCCGACGGCATCGATGAGCCCGCACTCCTCGGCCACCGCGATGAACTCCACCGGCGGCACCAGGCCCTTCTCCGGGTGGCGCCAGCGCACCAGCGCCTCGACCGCGGTGACGCGGCGCGTCGCCAGGTCCACGACCGGCTGGTAGACGACGAAGAGCTCGTCCTGGCGCAGCGCACGGCGCAGGTCGGTCTCCAGCGCCAGCGCACGCACCACGCGCTGGTGCATCGAGTCGTCGAACAGCACCCAGCGCCCGCGGCCGGCGCGCTTGGCCTCGTACATCGCGGTGTCGGCGTTGCGCAGCACCTCCTCGGCGCTGGTCTGGCCGTCGCGCACCAGCACGACGCCGACGCTGGCCGTGGACTGCACCGGCGTGCTGCCCAGCAGGTAGGGCTCGGCCAGGTCGGCCAGCAGCCGCTCGGTGACGACCTGCACCGTGGCCGGGTCGTGCACGCCCTCGAGCACGACGACGAACTCGTCGCCGCCGATGCGCGCGGCCACCCGCAGGTCGCTGTCCACGCGCGCGACCGCGTCGCCCGGGCGCAGCGACTCCAGCAACCGCGCGGCGATCTGCCGCAGCAGCTCGTCGCCGGCGCCGTGGCCCAGCGTGTCGTTGACCTGCTTGAAGCGGTCGAAGTCCATGAACAGCACCGCGAAGCCGTAGCCCGGGTGCCGGGCGGCGTGCGCGATCACGCGCTGCAGCCGCTCCATCACGACGGCGCGGTTGGGCAGCCGCGTCAGCGCGTCGGTGCGCGCGCTGGCGGCCAGGCGCTCGTGCAGCTCGCGGCTCTCGGTGATGTCGGTGAAGCAGGAGACGACGCCGCCGACCTGCCCGGTGCTGTCGCGCAGCGGCTCGGTATTGACCAGCAGCCAGCGCCGCGCGCCCTGCGGCGTGCGCACGCCCATCGTCACGTTGCGCAGCGGCGTGCCGTGGCGCAGCGTGGCCATCGCCGGATGTTCGGCGCGGCTGTAGTCGCTGCCGTCCTCGCGCAGCGCACGCCAGCGCGCGTCCGAGGGGCCCATCGCCTGCATCTCGGCCAGGCCGTAGCCGAGCAGCCGCTCGGCGGCGCGGTTGGCCTCGGCGACCTCGCCGTCCTCGCCCTGGACGATCACGCCGGCCGGCAGCGCCGCCCACAGCGCCTGCAGCTTGCGCTGCTGCTGCACGCGCGCGGTGACGTCGCTGCTGACGCTGACGAAGCCGCTGAGCCGGCCCTGGGCGTCGTGCAGCGGGCGCAGGTCCACGTCCAGCCAGATGTCGCGGCCGTCGCGCGTGCGGTTGAGCCACTCGGCGCGGATGCCGCGGCCGACGGCCACCGCCTGGGCCACGCGTGCCGTCACCGACGGGTCGGCATGCGGGCTGTGCAGCAGCTCCGAAGGCAGCCGGCCGAGCGCCTCCCCGGCCGTCCAGCCGGACATGCGCGTGAAGGCGGGGTTGGTCCAGCGGATGCGGTCCTCGCGGTCCGTGATCAGCACCATCGCGGTCGTGTGCTCGGCCACCAGGGCCAGCCGCTGCAGCTCGGTGGCCTGCTCGGCCAGGCGCTCGGCATGGCGGCGCACCGAGCGCGCCGCGGGCTCCACGGCCGCCAGCCCCAGCACCAGCAGCAGCGCCAGCATCAGACCGACGCCGAAGACGACCTGGCTGCGCAGCCGCTCGGCGCGCCGCTGGGCCGCGTCGCGCAGCGTCAGCGACAGCGCGGCGGCCGCCGACAGCGCGGGGTCGGCCTCGTCCAGCAGCTCGGCCGCGGCACGCGTGATGCCGTCGCCGGCATCGGCGCGCATCAGCAGCACGCCGGTGCGGTACCACAGCCGCTCGCGTGCCGCCTGCCAGCGCTCCAGCGCCTGCGTGACGGCCGCGCCGTCGGCGCCCTGACGGCCCTGCGCGGCGAGCAGGTCCTCCAGCGCCAGCGCATCCTGCGACGAGGTCGCGAAGACGGTGGCCAGCGCATCGGCGCGCCGGTGCAGCAGTTCGGGCTCGGCCATCATCTGCGCCGCCAGGCGCGCGATCTGCTGCGTGAAGGTGCGCTGCATGCCGGCGCGGTCGAGGATCTCGGCATCGGCGGCGCGCACCTGCTCAAGGCGCAGCGTATTCCAGCCCTGCACGAGGGCGGCGATGCCGATCACCACGAAGGCGGCCCACAGCACCAGGCGCAGCCGCCAGCGGCCCGCACCCAGGCTGCCGGCCGGCGAGGGCAGCGGCGCGGATGCGGAGGCGGCGGCTTGCGGGGCCATGCGGCTGGACCGGGGTCGGCGGCGGTGCGGCGCAGCGCGCCGGGTGGTTCTCGACAGGCGGCAGGCGGCCGCCCACGCAGGCGGGCCGGAGGACCGCGCGGGTACCCGGTCCTTATCGGCCGTGCCGCAGCCCGATGTAGCCCGGGCACGCCGGGCGTGACGGATTGCCGCCGGCGCGGCGCCCCCGCGCCCCCTTCAGGCGGCGGGCAGCGCGTCGGCGCGCGCCGAGCGCCGCGCGCAGGCCCAGGACACCAGCGCACACAGCGCGGCCACCCAGAACAGCGCCGCGAAACCCAGGTGCTCGATCAGCCAGCCGCCCCCGACGCCGCCGAGCACGCCAGGGATGCCGTAGCCCAGCGTGGTGTACAGCGCCTGGCCGCGGCCGCGCAAGCGGCCCGGGAAGTGGCGGTGCACGAGCGCGATGCACGCGGCGTGGTGCGCCGCGAAGGTCACCGCGTGCAGCAGCTGCGCCAGCACCAGCACGGCCGCCCAGGCGCCGCCGCCGGCGATGGCGGCGAAGCGCAGCGCGGTGGCCAGCGCCACCACCTGCAGCCAGACCGGCGGCTTGAGCGCCGGAAACCAGCGGCCCTGGCTCCAGAAGAAGGCGATCTCGGCGGCCACCGCCACCGCCCACAGCGCGCCGACCGCCGTCTTGCCGTAGCCGAGCTGCACCAGGTACAGCGAGAAGAAGGCGTACAGGCTGGTATGCGCCAGCACGGTGAAGAAGACCGAGGCGAAGAACCAGGCCACCGCCGGGCGCCGCAGCAGCGGCAGCACCGCCGGCGCGGGGGCGTCGTGGTGCGCCTCCTCCTGGGTCGGCGGCAGGCGCAGCGCGGCGGCCAGCATCAGCGCGTTCATCACCGCCACGAAGTACGGGAAGACCGCGATGCCGACCCACTCCAGCAGGCCGCCGAACAGCACCACCGAGACGATGAAGCCGACCGAACCCCACACGCGCACGCGGCCGTAGCGGGCCGGGTCGATGACACCGTCGCCGCCGGACAGCAGCTGCGCGAGCACCGCCTCGTACAGCGGCACCACGCCGCCGTTGGCCAGGAACAGCAGCGAGGTCACCACCGCGACCGGCACCGCGGACTCCACGCCCAGCAGCCCCAGCGCCGAGAGCACGGCGCCCAGCGCGGCCAGCCGGATCAGCTCGACGCGCCGGCCGCCGTGGTCGCCCAGCCAGCCCCAGGCATAGGGCGCCAGCACGCGGGTCCAGCTCTGCAGCGAGACGATGGCGCCGATCACCAGCGTGGAGAAGCCCAGGTGCTGGAACCACAGCGGCGCATACGGGTTGAACAGCCCGATGGCCGCGAAGTAGCAGCCCGACAGGGCCGCGAAGCGCGGCAGCGCGCCGCCCGCCGGCGCCACGCCGGCCGCGCCGGCACTCATCCGTTCGCCGCGGGAGCCTGGCCCGGGGACTGGCCGGCCAGCGCCGGCTGCACCAGCCGCACGTCGCCGCACTGCGCGCGGTGGCGCAGCGCATGGTCCATCACCACCAGGGCGAGCATGGCCTCGGCGATCGGCGTGGCGCGGATGCCCACGCAGGGGTCGTGGCGGCCGTGGGTCTCCACGCTGGTCGGGTTGCCGGCGCGGTCCACGCTGCGCCGCGGCGTGCGGATGCTGCTGGTGGGCTTGATCGCCAGCCGCACCACCAGGTCCTGCCCGGTGCTGATGCCGCCGAGCACGCCGCCGGCATGGTTGCTCGCGAAGCCCTCGGGCAGCAGCTCGTCGCCGAAGGCGCTGCCGCGCGCCGCGACGCAGCCGAAGCCGTCGCCGATCTCCACGCCCTTGACGGCATTGATGCCCATCATCGCGTAGGCGATGTCGGCGTCGAGCTTGTCGAACAGCGGCTCGCCCAGCCCCGGCGGCACGTTGCGCGCGCGCACCTCGATGCGCGCGCCGCAGCTGTCGCCGGCGCGGCGCAGCGCGTCCATGTGGGCCTCCAGCCGAGGGATCAGGCTGGCATTGGCCGCGAAGAACGGGTTCAGCGGGATCTGCGCCTCGTCCTCGAACGGGATCTCGATCTCGCCCAGGGCGCTCATCCAGCCGGCGAAGCGGGTGCCGTGCCGTTCGTGCAGCCACTTCTTCGCCACCGCGCCGGCGGCGACCATCGGCGCGGTCAGCCGGGCGCTGCTGCGGCCGCCGCCGCGCGGGTCGCGGTGGCCGTACTTGCGCCAGTAGGTGTAGTCGGCGTGGCCGGGGCGGAAGGTGTCCAGCAGGTTGGCGTAGTCGCGGCTGCGCTGGTCGGTGTTGCGGATGACGAGCGCGATCGGCGTGCCGGTGGTCTGCCCCTCGAAGACGCCGGAGAGGATCTCCACCGCGTCGGGCTCGTTGCGCTGCGTGACGTGGCGGCTGGTGCCCGGGCGGCGGCGGTCCAGCTCGGGCTGGATGTCGGCCTCCGACAGCGCCAGGCCGGGCGGGCAGCCGTCGATCACGCAGCCGATGGCCGGGCCGTGGCTCTCGCCGAAGTTGGTGACGCGGAACAGTTCGCCGAAGGTGGAGCCGGGCATGGGCACGATTGTCGCAGCCCGCGGCCGATGGCGGCTGCGCGCAGGCGCGCCGCTGCATGGCCGATGGCGGCCGCGCTCAAGCGCGCCGCTGCATGGCCGATAGCCACGACAGGCCCCGGTCCCGTGCAGGGGAGTCGACCCGTGCGCCGCCCCAACCACCCTGGAGTCCTCCGATGTCCGCGCTGACCTTCCTCCGCTCGACGACAGGCCGCCGCGGCCTGGCCGCCCGGCTGCTGGCCGCCTTCGGCGGCATGCAGGCGGCGATGCTGTGCGCCGGCGCGCTGGCCGGCGTGGGCATCTGGCAGCTGCGCACCGAGCATGGCCTGCGCATCGAGCAGGCCGAGCGCCAGGCCCTCGTCATGCAGTGGACCGCCTCGGTGCAGGCCAACCTGGAGCGTGCGCTGAGCGCCACGCGGCTGGACGCCGCCGCCGGCGAGGCGGTGCGTGCGCGCATCGCGCCGCTGCTGGACCGGCTGGCCGAGGAGATGTCCGAGGTCGCCGCCACCAGCGCGAAGCTGCAGGAGCAGCTGGCGGCCACCGCCGCCGCCGCCGGCGACCCGGCGCTGGCCGAGCGCATCGAGGCCGTCGTGCAGGCGCGCAGCCGTTTCGTCGGCCTGCGCGCGCAGATCCGCGACGACCTGCAGATGGGCGAGGGCGCGGGCCGCGTCGACGCCGAACTCGCCCCCGCGGCGAAGGCCATGCTGGGTGCGCTGGCCGCGGTGACCGCGGACCTCGAGGCGCGCTCGGCCGCCGCCGACGCCGCGGTGCGCGCTCGCGCGCAGCAGGCGCTGGGCTGGCTGGGCGGGGGCCTGGCGCTGGCGGCGCTGATCGGCTTCGTGCTGGCCGCGCGCACCGCGCGTGCCGTGGCCGCGCCGCTGCACGAGGCGGCGGCGCTGGCGCGCCGCATCGCCGACGGCGACCTCTCGCCGGCGCCGGACTCGCGGCGCAGCGACGAGATCGGCGAGCTGCAGCGGGCACTGGCCGCGATGCAGGGCTCGCTGGCCACGCTGGTGGGCGGCATCCGCGAGACCGCCGGCCGCCTGCGCGCCGCCAGCGCCGAGATGGCCGCCGGCAACCAGGACCTGAGCCAGCGCACCGAGCAGGCGGCGAGTTCGCTGCAGCAGACCGCGAGCTCGATCGAGCAGCTCTCCGGCACGGTCGGCCACACCGCCGATGCCGCGCGCAGCGCCAGCCGGCTGGCCGGCGACGCCGCCGGCATCGCGCAGCGCGGCGGCGAGATGGTGGCGCGCGTGGTCCGCACGATGGACGGCATCCACGGCAGCTCGCGCAAGGTGGCCGACATCATCGGCACCATCGACGGCATCGCCTTCCAGACCAACATCCTGGCGCTGAATGCCGCCGTGGAGGCGGCGCGCGCCGGCGAGCAGGGGCGCGGCTTCGCGGTCGTGGCCAGCGAGGTGCGCAGCCTGGCGCAGCGCAGCGCCGAGGCAGCGCGCGAGATCAAGACGCTGATCGGCGCCAGCGTCGAGCAGGTCGAGGCCGGCACGCGGCTGGTCGGCGACGCCGGCGCCACGATGCAGGAGCTGGTGGGCAGCGTCACGCGGGTGGCGCAGACCATCGGCGAGATCGACAGCGCCACCGCGCAGCAGACGCAGGGCATCGCCGAGGTCAACGGCGCCGTCGGCGAGCTCGACCGCATGACGCAGCGCAACGCCGCGCTGGTGGAGCAGAGCACGGCCTCGGCGGAAAGCCTGCGCCAGCAGGCCGAGGACCTGGCCGGGGCGGTGGCGCGCTTCCGGCTCGCGGGCGCCTGAGCGGCAGGCCGGTCGGCGGCGCCGGCGGCCGCGTCAGCCCGCTGCGGCCGCGGGCGGCGGCGGCGTGCCGGCCTCTTCCGGCCAGTCCCGGATGTAGGCCTTGAGCATGCGGTTTTCGAAGTCCTGCGCGTCGACCACCGTCTTGGCGACGTCGTAGAACGAGATCACGCCCATCAGCGTGCGCTGGTCCAGCACCGGCATGTAGCGCGCATGGCGCGAGAGCATCATGCGCCGCACCTCGTCGATCTCGGTCTGCAGCGTGCAGGTCAGCGGCGCGTCGTCCATCACCGAGCGCACGTGCCGCGTGCCGACGCTGCCGCCGTTGGCCACGATGGCCGCGATGACCTCACGGAAGGTCAGCATGCCGACCAGGTCGCCATGCTCCATGACGACCAGCGAGCCGATGTCGTGCTCGGCCATCGTCTGCACCGCGTCGGACAGCGGCTGGTCCGGGTGCACGGTGAACAGCGTGTTGCCCTTGACGCGCAGGATGTCGGTGACTTTCATCGCGGGAGAGGATCGGTGCCCGGCTGCAGCCGTTCGAGAACCAATATAGCCCACAATGCCGGCGTCCCAGCCCCGCCGCTTCCCGACCATGCCAGGCCCCTCCGACCCCGGGTTCGACACCCTGGCGCTGCATGCCGGCGCCGCCCCCGATCCCGCCACCGGCGCGCGCGCGGTGCCCATCCACCTGAGCACCAGCTTCGTCTTCCAGGACAGCGCGCATGCCGCGAGCCTGTTCAACATGGAGCGCAGCGGCCATGTCTACAGCCGCATCAGCAACCCCACGAATGCGGTGCTGGAGGAGCGCGTGGCGGCGCTGGAAGGCGGCAGCGGCGCCATCGCCACCGCCAGCGGGCAGGCCGCGCTGCACCTGGCGATTGCCACGCTGGCCGGCGCGGGCAGCCACGTCGTGGCCAGCACCGCGCTGTACGGCGGCAGCCACAACCTGCTGCACTACACGCTGCGCCGCTTCGGCATCGAGACCACGTTCGTGAAGCCGGGCGACGTCGACGCCTGGCGCGCCGCGATCCGCCCGACGACGCGGCTGCTCTTCGGCGAGACGCTGGGCAACCCCGGGCTGGACGTGCTGGACCTCCCCGCGGTCAGCGCCATCGCGCACGAGGCCGGGCTGCCGCTGCTGGTGGACAGCACCTTCACGACGCCCTGGCTGATGAAGCCCTTCGAGCATGGCGCCGACCTCGTCTTCCACAGCGCGACCAAGTTCCTCTCCGGCCACGGCACGGTGGTCGGCGGCGTGCTCGTCGACAGCGGCCGCTTCGACTGGGAACGCTCGGGGCGTTTCCCCGAGCTGACCGAGCCCTACGCCGGCTTCCACGGCATGGTGTTCGCCGAGGAGAGCAGCGTCGGCGCCTTCCTGCTGCGCGCGCGCCGCGAGGGGCTGCGCGACTTCGGCGCCTGCATGAGCCCGCACACCGCCTGGCTCATCCTGCAGGGCATCGAGACGCTGCCGCTGCGCATGGCGCGGCATGTCGAGAACACGCGCAAGGTGGTCCAGTTCCTCGCCGCGCATCCGATGGTCGCGGCCGTCGGCTACCCGGAGCTGGAAGGCCACCCCAGCCATGCGCTGGCGAGGACACTGCTGCCGCGCGGCTGCGGCAGCGTCTTCAGCTTCGACCTGAAGGGCTCGCGCGCGCAGGGCCAGGCCTTCATCGAGGCGCTGAAGATCTTCAGCCACCTGGCCAACGTGGGCGACTGCCGCAGCCTCGTCATCCACCCGGCGAGCACCACGCACTTCCGCATGGACGACGCGGCGCTGGCCGCCGCCGGCATCGGGCCGGGCACGATCCGGCTGTCGATCGGTCTGGAAGACCCCGACGACCTGGTGGACGACCTCAAGCGCGCCTTCAAGGTGGCGCAGAAGGCAGGCTGAGGGCGCCATGAAGCTCACCGTCAACGGCCACGCGGCCTACGCCTACACCGGCGGCAAGCCCTTCGACCCCGCGCTGCCCTGCGTGGTCTTCGTGCATGGCGCCAGCAACGACCACACCGGCTTCACGCTGCTGGCGCGCTGGTTCGCGCACCACGGCCACGCCGTGCTGGCGGTGGACCTGCCGGGCCACGGCCGCAGCGCCGGGCCGCTGCTGCCCAGCGTCGAGGCGGCGGCCGACTGGCTGCTGGCGCTGCTGGACGCCGCCGGCGTGCAGCGCGCCGCGCTCGCCGGCCACAGCATGGGCTCGCTGATCGCGCTGGAGGCCGCGGCGCGGGCGCCGGAGCGGGCGACCGCGCTGGTGATGATAGGCACCGCCTACCCGATGCAGGTCAGCGAGCTGCTGCTGTCCACCGCCGCCAGCGACCCGCTGCGCGCGATGCAGATGGTCAATGCCTGGTCGATCTCCTCGCCGGCGACCAAGCCCGGCTACCCCAGCCCCGGCAGCTGGCTGCACGGCGGCGCGCTGGCGCTGATGCGCCGCGTGCAGGACGCCGCCCCCGCGGGCAGCAACCTCTTCCTGAACGACTTCCAGGTCTGCAACGCCTACCGCGGCGGCCTGGAGGCCGCGGCGCGCGTGCGCTGCCCGGCGACCATGGTGCTGGGCCGGCAGGACCAGATGACGCCGCCGCGCGCCACGCGCGAGATCACCGCGGCGCTGAAGGCGCGCGTGGCGCTGGTCGGCAGCGGGCATCACCTGATGGGCGAGGCCCCGGACGAGGTGTTGAATGCGGTGCGCGGGGCGCTGTCCATGGTGGACGCCGCCCCGGCCGGGAGCACCGCATGAATACGCACACCGCCACGCCTGCCGCGCACGCCGTGGACCCGAAGGCCTTCCGCAGCTTCGCCGAGTTCTATCCCTTCTACCTGGGCGAGCACCGCAATCCCACCTGCCGCCGGCTGCACTTCCTGGGCAGCACGCTGGCCCTCGCCTGCCTGGCCATGCTGCTCGCCACCGGCGGCTGGCACTGGCTGCTGCTCGGCCTGCTGGCCGGCTACGGCTGCGCCTGGATCGGCCACTTCGGCTTCGAGAAGAACAAGCCGGCCAGCTTCAAGCGCCCGCTGTACAGCTTCATGGGCGACTGGGTCATGTACAAGGACATCTGGACCGGCCGCATCCCCTTCTAGCTGCGATTGGTTACGGCGACTTTGTTTAGCATGCGGGACAGTCTCCATCCCGCCGACACCGGTCGCCCACCATGCGCAAGCTGCCCCGCCCCGCCCTGCCCCTGCTCCTGACGCTGGCCCTGGCCGCCCCACTGGCGCTGGCCGGCCCCTCGTCCGCGTCGTCGGCGGCGTCGGACAGCCTGGCCACCTCGTCGGGCAGCGTGTCCACCTCGTCGGAGGCCTCCAGCGACAGCTCGACGACCGAGAAGCGCGCCGCCGCCGGCGACTACCGCGTGGCCGAGGTCACCGAAACCACGGCGCGCCCGGGCCTGCTGCGCCTGCGCCTGCAGGCCCTGGAGACGCAGCGTGCCGGCTACGAGTTCTTCCTCTACGTGCCGCAGCAGACGGCGCAGGACCACGGCGTGGCGCGTGGCCAGGTGCTGACGGCGCGCGAGCGGCCCTACGGCCTGGAGTTCGCGCAGGCCACCACGCGCACGCCCTTCTTCCTGCTGCTGGACGACGAGTGGCAGCGCGAGCTGTCCACGCGAGCGCTGACGCTGTGACGCGGGCGTGATGCGCCGCGGCGCCCGGGCCGCCGCGCTGGCGCTGGCCTTTGCGGCGGCGGCGGCCGCGCCGGCCGCGGTTGCGGCCACCAGTTCGCGCTTCTGCCAGCCCGAGCCGCAGCTCGACGCCGAGCAGCAGGACAAGCTGCTGCGCTTCGCCGCCGTGATCAAGGCCGAGCTGGACCGCAGTGGGGCCACGGTGGCGCTGATCGCACGCTCGGGCCTGGACCTGCAGCGCGTGGGCCAGCGCTATTCGCACGCCGGCCTGAGCCTGCGCGAGAGCCCCGAGACGCGCTGGGCCGTGCGTCAGCTGTACTACGCCTGCGACGAGCAGCGGCCGATGATCTTCGACCAAGGCCTGACCGCCTTCCTGGCCGGCAACGACGACCCGCGGCGCGGCTTCGTCTCGCTGCTGCTGTTGCCGCCGCCGGCGGCCGCGCCGCTGGCGCGTACCGCCCTGGACAAGGCCCGCGCATTGGCGCTGCTGGGCGCCGACTACAGCGCCAATGCACACGCCTTCAGCCTGCGCTACCAGAACTGCAACCAGTGGGTGGCCGAGCTGATGGCCGTGGCCTGGGGCGGGCTCGACGGCTCCGGCTCACTGCGTGCCGCGGCGCAGGACTGGCTGCGCGCGAGCGGCTATGCGCCGACCGTCATCGACATCGGCCACGGGCCGCTGCGCTGGGCCGCCGCGCTGGTGCCGTGGCTGCACGAGGACGACCACCCGGCCGAGGACCGGGCCGCCGGCCGCTACCGGCTGAGCATGCCGGCCGCGCTGGAGGCCTTCGCGCGCCAGCGCGAGCCGCAGGCCGCGCGGCTGGAGTTCTGCCACACGCCGCAGCACGTGCTGTGGCGGCGCGACGGCGCGCCGCTGCCCGCGGACTGCACCCCCGCCCCCGGCGACCAGGTGGTGAGCCTGGCGGACTGAACTGCGGGCGGCGCGCCGCCGGCGACCTCAGGCGGCCGCCACCCTGTCGCGCGTGTCGGCGCTGCGGCGACGGGCCGCGCCTGCGGCGGCCAGTCCGGCCAGCACCAGTGCAATCGACCAGGGCTCGGGCACTTCCGTGCTGCCGAAGGTGCCGCTGAAGTCGTCGATGATGTAGCGGCCGAACTGCGACTCGAAGTTCAGCAGCGCGTAGGCGGCACGGCCGGCGAACGAGACGCCCACCAGCCCCTCGGGGAAGCTGCTGAGGCCCGACGGCGTCGGCGTGAAGATGCCGGCCACGGTGTCGCTGCCGAGCAGGTTGTCGAACTCGTCGTAGACGCTCATGCTGGCGAAGTACGCGGCATCCGCCACGACGGAGTTGAGCGCGAATCCGAAGCCCAGCGAGCCGGTCGCGCCGAAGACGAAGTCGATCCGCAGATCCGGGTTCAGCAGCGAGGTGCCTTCCAGGCCCGGCTCGCGGATGTAGTTCTGGTTCGGGCCCGGCCCCACGGTGTTGAAGCCTGCCGGGTCCGTGGTCGAGAAGACCGCGTCGGGAATGCCGTCGGCGTCGCCGTCGTAGGCATAGCTCGTGGCCCCGGTGACGAGGTCGTCGAAGGTGATCAGCGCCGACTGCGCCTGACCGCCGGCCGCCACGAGCGCCGCCACCGCAGCCGCTTGAAACAAGGGTCTCATCGCACAGCCTCCCGTGCCCGAACCTTCGGGCCGCAGGGCCATCCTCGTGGCCGGCGGGCAGGCCGTCAATCCCTGCGAGACGCTCATCCCAAGCTTGACGGCGGGCCGGTCGATCCCGGTCAAGGGCACCGGGGCACCGGCGGCCGGCGTGCGCTCAGACCGCCGCCAGCGCCTGCGCCAGGTCCTCGCGCAGGTCCTCGAGGTCCTCGACGCCCACCGACAGCCGCACCAGCGCGTCGCCGATGCCGAGCTTCGTGCGCGTCTCGGGCGGGATCGTGGCGTGGGTCATGATCGCCGGGTGCTCGATCAGGCTTTCGACGCCGCCCAGGCTCTCGGCCAGCGCGAAGATCTTCACCGCCTCGAGGAAGCGGCGAGCGCCGGCGAGGTCCGTCTTCAGGTCCAGCGAGATCATGCCGCCGAAGCCCCCGCTCATCTGCGACCTCGCCAGCGCATGCTGCGGGTGGCTTTCCAGCCCCGGGTAGTGCACGCGCGCCACCTTCGGCTGGCCCTCCAGCCAGCGCGCCAGCGCCAGCGCATTGGCGTTGTGGCGCTCGATGCGCAGCGCCAGCGTCTTCAGTCCGCGCAGCGCCAGGAAGCTGTCGAAGGGCGAGGCGATGGCGCCGACCGCGTTCTGCAGAAAGCCCAGCCGCTCGCGCAGCGGCTCGAGCGCCGGGTCGGCGCCGACGATGGCCACGCCGCCGATGACGTCGCTGTGGCCGTTGAGGTACTTGGTCGCCGAGTGGACGACGAGGTCGAAGCCCAGCTCCAGCGGGCGCTGGTTGTAGGGGCTGGCGAAGGTGTTGTCGCAGGCGGTCAGGATGCCGCGCTGCTTCGCGATGGCGGCGATGGCGCGCAGGTCGGCCAGCTTGAGCAGCGGGTTGGTCGGCGTCTCGACCCAGATCAGCCTGGTCTGCGGCGTCAGCGCGGCCAGCAGGTTCTGCGGCTCGGTCAGGTCGACGTAGCTGAAGCTGTGCCCGGCGCTCGCGCGCCGCACCTTGTCGAAGAGCCGGAAGGTGCCGCCGTAGACGTCGTCGCCGCTGACCACGTGCGCACCCGCCGGCAGCAGTTCCAGCACGGTGGCGATGGCGGCCAGCCCGCTGGCGAAGGCGAAGGCAGCGCTGCCGCCTTCCAGGTCGGCCACGTTGCGTTCCCAGGCCCAGCGCGTGGGGTTGTGGCTGCGCCCGTAGTCCAGCCCCTTGTGCACGCCCGGGCTGCTCTGCACGTAGGTGCTGGTGGCGTAGATGGGCGGCATGATCGCGCCGGTGCTCGGGTCCGGCGACTGGCCGGCGTGGATGGCGCGGGTGGCGAAACGGTGTGTCTTGTCGGTGCTCATGTCAGGGGCTCCATCGCGCTGGGTGCATATGACTTGGTCGGCCGGCGGGCGGCGGCTTGCGGCGTGTTGCGGACCTTGCATGCCTGGCCACGCACACCACCGTTCGCGCTGAGCCTGTCGAAGCGCCCGTGGTCCTCAGGGCTTCGACAGGCTCAGCCCGAACGGCTCGGGCGGGGGCTTCGACAGGCTCAGCCCGAACGGTTCGAGCGGGCGCTTCGACAGGCTCAGCGCGAACGGTTGTGTACCAGGCAGGGAGTGCCATGTCCGTTATGCGCCGGCAACGGTCCCAGGTGCTCCGCGCCTCACGTCAGTTTTCGGCGCAGATGGTTCAGCAGGTCGAAACGCGTGATCAGCCCGTGGAAGCCCTGCTCGTCGGCGACGATGGCCACCAGCCCGCGGTCCAGCACGTCCTGCAGCGCCGTCAGCCCGGCCGTGGGCGCCAGGGTCTGCGGCGCGCGGCTCATCGCGCCGGCCACCGGGTCCTTGAAGCGCGCCGGGTCGCCGTGCACCTTGAGCAGCAGGTCCGACTCGTCGACGACGCCGACCAGCCGGCCCTGCTCCAGCACCGGCAGCTGCGACACGTCCGCCAGCCGCATGCGCTGGAAGGCCACCGCCAGCGTCTCCTGCGGCGACACCGCGACCACGCCGCCGTCCTCGGCGCGGCGCGAGATCAGGTCGCGCAGGTCGCCGTACTGGCGGCGCTTGAGCAGCCCCTGGTCGACCATCCACTGGTCGTTGTAGACCTTGCTGAGGTAGCGCGTGCCGGTGTCGCAGACGATGCTGACCACGCGCCTGGGCACGGTCTGCTCGCGGCAGTAACGCAGCGCCGCGGCCAGCAGCGTGCCGGTGGACGAGCCGCCGAGGATGCCCTCGCGGCGCAGCAGCTCGCGCGCGCTGGCGAAGCTCTCGTCGTCGGGGATCGAGTAGGCGTGGCTGACGCCGCTGAGGTCGGCGATCGACGGGATGAAGTCCTCGCCGATGCCCTCCACCGCCCACGAGCCGGCCTGGCCCAGCGTGCCGTGGTGGATATAGTCGGCGAGGATGGAGCCCTTGGGGTCGGCGAGGATGAAGCCCAGCTTCGGCTGCACCTTGCGGAAGAAGGCCGTCATGCCGGCCAGCGTGCCGCCGGAACCGACGCCGACCGCGATGGCGTCGACATCGTGGCCCATCTGGGCCCAGATCTCGGGCGCGGTGCCGGTCTCGTGCGCCAGCGGGTTGGCCGGGTTGTTGAACTGGTCGGCATACCAGGCGCCGGGGATGTCCTTGACCAGCCGCGCCGCGACGTCCTGGTAGTAGTCGGGGTGGCCCTTGGTGACGTCGCTGCGCGTCAGGTGCACCTCCGCACCCAGCGCCTTCAGGTGCAGCACCTTCTCCGACGACATCTTGTCGGGCACCACCAGCACGACGCGGTAGCCCTTGGCGCGCGCCACCAGCGCCAGGCCCAGCCCGGTGTTGCCGGCCGTGGCCTCGACCACGGTGCCGCCGGGCTGCAGCAGCCCGTCTCGCTCGGCGATCTCGATCATCGCCACGCCGATGCGGTCCTTGATGGAACCACCCGGGTTCTGCGACTCGAGCTTCAGGAACAGGCGGCAGCAGCCGGTGTCGAAGCGTGTGACCTCGACCATCGGCGTGTTGCCGATCAGGTCGAGCACGGCCGGGCGCTGATGCGCCGGCGGGTCGGTGGTCGGGTTCATGGGCGGCACTGTACGCCGCCCGCGGGCCCCCGCGGGGCCCGGGCAGACCCGGCCCCGCGGCGAGCGGCGCTCAGTAGGTCTTGTAGGGCAGGAACTTGCCCGACATCGTGATGGACACGCGGTCGCCCTTGGGGTCGGGCTCGCGCTGCAGGTCCATGCGGAAGTCGATCGCCGACATGATGCCGTCGCCGAACTCCTCGTGGATCAGCTCCTTGAAGGTGGTGCCGTAGACGCTGACCAGCTCGTAGAAGCGGTAGATCAGGGGGTCGGTCGGCACGCTGGTCGGCAGGCTGCCCTTGTAGGGCACGACCATCAGCCACTGCTTCTCGGCCTCGGTCAGGCCGAAGATCTCGGCGACGACGCCGGCCTGCTCCGCATTCAGCGTCATCTGGCCCAGGCAGGCCGCGGTGACCCACTCCTTGCTCAGGCCGACGCGGGCGGCGACGTCGGACCATTTCAGGCCCTGGGCCACCTTGGTGGCGACGATCTTCTCGGTGACTTCGATGCGGCTCATGCGGGGACTCTCCTGGTGGACCTGCGCCTCAGGCGACGTGCCGCAGCGGCACGACCTTGGCGTCGGGATGGGGATCGGGGTCGGGCTCCAGGCCCGGGCGGACCTCGGGTGGCACCGCCGGCGCGCGCCCGTGCGACAGCTCGGCGCTGCGCGCGACGAGGAAGTCGACCAGGTGGTTGCGGATGCGGTAGTACTGCGTGTCGTGGTGCAGCGTGGCGCGCGTGCGCGCACGCGGCATCGTGTTGCGCACGATCTCGGCCACGCGCGCCTGCGGGCCGTTGCTCATCAGCAGGATGCGGTCGGCGAGCAGGATCGCCTCGTCGACGTCGTGCGTGATCATGAACACCGTCTGGTGCGTCTCGGCGCAGATGCGAAGCAGCTCGTCCTGGATCGTGCCGCGCGTGAGCGCGTCCAG
>CAZUPH010000056.1:0-21127 GCA_964621995.1 uncultured Rubrivivax sp.
TCTTCGACACGGCGAGCCGCAGCGCTCCGGTGAGCGAGCCGGCGCCCGCGCCGGGTGTCGCCGGGCCGGCGCGCGCCGTCGCGCCGCCGCCGCGCGCCCTGCAGCATGTGCAGCGGCTGAAGGCGCTGGTGGAGGCGCAGTTCCGCCAGCACCCCTCGCAGGCCGCGCTGGCGGCGCAGCTGGGCATCACGCCGACGCAGCTCAACCGCGCCTGCCGCCAGGTGCTGGGGCGGCCGGCGCTGCACGTGCTGCACGCGCGGCTGTTGCTGCAGGCGCAGCGCGAGCTGGCCTACACGGGCCTGGCGATCAAGCAGGTGGCCTTCGGCCTGGGCTTCACGGATGCGGCGTATTTCACGCGTTTCTTCCGCCGCCTGGCCGGCAGCAGCCCGGCGGCCTGGCGCGCCGCGCAACGAGAGGTTCCGGCGCCTCAAGTCTGAGCCCACGGCGGCCGAGAACCTGCGTGTGAGGCGGTCCGCGTGCCGCCCGAGCAGCAGCACGGAACCGGGGAGTCTCATGTCCAGCACCATCGCCGTCGAGGATCTGCGCGTCGGCATGTACATCCATCTCGATGGCGGCTGGCTGTCGCACCCGTTTCCGCTGTCCAGCTTCCGCATCGCCTCGGCCGAGCAGATCGCCACCATCCGCGGCCTGGGGCTGGCGCGCGTGCGCTGGGCGCCGGAGAAGAGCGACCCGCCGCCGGCGGCCGACCCCGCCGCCGCTGCGCCCGCCGCCGGCCAGGCCGTCGCCGCCAACGATGCCGGCGTGGCGCCGGGCGCCGGGCCGGAACCCGGCGGCAACGTCGCCGCCGAACGCGCTGCCGAGCGCGCTGCCGCCGAGCGCCGCGCCGCGCTGACGGCGCAGCGCGAGGCGCAGCAGCGCGTGGAGCAGCAGTTCGGCGAGGCCGCGCAGGCCTGGCGCGAGGCGCACGACGCGGTATCGGCCCGGCCGCAGGACGCCGGCCGCACGACCGAGGCGCTGACGCGCGCGATGCTGGACAAGATGCTGGCGGCCGACGACATCGGCATCCGCCTCGTCGCCGGGCAGGGCGACCGCACCGCGGCGCATGCGCTGAACGTCACGGTGATCAGCCTGCTGATGGGCCGCACGCTGGGCCTGGCGCCCGAGGAGATGCTGGACCTGGGTGTCGGCGCGCTGATGCACGACGTGGGCAAGCTGGAGGTGGCCGAGCGCTTCCGCCACGCCGAAGACCGCTTCAGCCAGGCCGAGATGAACGCCTACCGCGACCATGTCGCCAAGGGCGTGCTGCACGGCCGGCGCATGACGTTGGCGCCCGGCGCGCTGGACGTCATCGGCCAGCACCACGAGCATGCCGACGGCAGCGGCTTTCCGCAGAAGCTGGGCGGCGACCGCATGAGCACCGCGGCGCGCATCGTGGCCATCGTCAACCGCTTCGACAACCTGTGCAACCCGCAGACGCGCACGCTGGCGCTGACGCCGCACGAGGCGGTGTCGATGCTGTTCGCGCAGGGCCGCGCGCGCTACGACGCGGCGGTGCTCAACACCTTCATCCGCATGATGGGCGTCTACCCGGCGGGCTCGCTCGTGCAGCTGACCGACGACCGCTACGCGATGGTGATCGGCGTCAATTCCAGCCGCCCGCTGAAGCCGCGCGTGCTGGTGCACGACCCCCGCGTGCCGCGCAACGAGGCGCTGATCGTGGACCTGGAGACGACGCCGGACCTCGGCATCCGGCGCAGCCTGGCCGCCGCCAAGCTGCCGCCGGCGACGCTGGAATACCTGGACCCGCGCCCGCGCGTGGCCTACTACTTCGAGCCCCTGGTGCGCGAGCGGCGCGCCGAGGAGCTGGCCGCTTGACAGCCGCCGCGCCCGCCGAGACCGCTGCGCCCGCCGCCGCGTCCTGGTCGGCGCTGCTGGACGGGCTGCCGCAGGCCGCCTGGGTGGTCTCGCTGGCCGACGGCTGCGTGGTCGCCGCCAACCGCGAGGCGGCCGTGCTGTTCGGCCGCCCGCCGCAGGCGCTGCTGGGGCTGCCGGCGGACCAGCTCGCGGCCTCGCCGGAGGACCTGGCCTACTGGGCCGGCGCGCGCGCCGGCGAGGCCACGCCGATCGAGTCCGACACCGTGCTGGCCGGCCCTGCGGGCGGCAGCCTGCACGTCACGCGCAGCATCCGGCCGGTGGCGCTGGCGCAAGGCGCCGGCGCCACGCATGCGCTGGTGACGGTCAGCGACCGCAGCGCGCAGCAGGCCGCCGAGGCCGAGCGCGAGATGCTGCTCGCCGAGCTGCAGGCCACGCTGGAGGCCACCGCCGACGGCATCCTGGTCACCGACCTGTCGGGCCGGCTGCGTGCGTTCAACCGCCGCTTCGCCGAGATCTGGGGCCTGCCGCCGGACCTCGTGGCGCAGCGCGACGACGCGGCCATCCAGGCCTGGATGCACCGCAGCGTGCTCGACGCCGAGGCCTACGAGCGCCGGCTGCAGGCGCTGCGTCACGCCACGCTGATCTCCGCCAGCGACCGCCTGGAACTGCACGGCGGGCAGGTGCTGGACCGCGTGACGCGGCCGCTGTTCTTCGCCGGGCGGCCGCAGGGCCGCGTCTTCAGCTTCCGCGACCTCACCGAGCGGCTGGCTGCCGAGGAGCGGCTGGAGGCGATGGCGCTGCACGACCCGCTGACCGGGCTGCCCAACCGGCGCCGCCTGGCCGAGCGCGTGGACGATGCGGCGCAGGCCACGCGGCGCGACGGCAGCGCCTTCGCGCTGCTGGTCGTGGACCTCGACCGCTTCCGCCAGATCAACGACAGCCTGGGCCACGACACCGGCGACCGCGTGCTGCTGGACGTGGCGCAGCGCATCCAGGGCTGCCTGCGCCAGGACGACCTGCTCACCCGCCTGGGCGGCGACCAGTTCGCCGTGCTGCTGCGCCCGGCCGATGCCGGCGCAGCCGAGGCCACGGCGCGGCGCGTGCTGAACGTGGTCGCGCAGCCGTGCAGCGTGGACGGCGCGCAGTTCACGCTGACCTGCAGCATCGGCATCGCGCTGGCGCCCTCGCATGGCAGCACGCTGGACGACCTGGCGCGCCACGCCGAGGCGGCGATGCGCGCGGTGAAGTCCGCCGGCCGTGCCAACGTGCGGCTGCACCAGGTGCGCGCCGAGGTCGACCGCCGGCTGCACATGAAGCTGGACCACGCGATGCGCCAGGCGCTGGTCAGCAACCGCTTCCGGCTGCAGTACCAGCCGCAGGTCAGCCTGGCCGACGGCCGCATCGTCGGCGCCGAGGCGCTGCTGCGCTGGCGCGACCCCGAGCTCGGCGAGGTCTCGCCGGCGCGCTTCGTGCCGGTGGCCGAGGACAGCGGCTTCATCGTGGCTCTGGGCGACTGGGTGCTCTCGCAAGCCGTGCGCCAGGCCGCGCTGTGGCACCAGCGCGGGCACGACATCCCGGTGGCGGTCAACGTCTCGGCGCTGCAGTTCCAGCAGGCGCAGTTCGTCGACCGCGTGGCCAGCGTGCTGGCCGTCAGCGGCATGCCGGCCGAACTGCTGGAGCTGGAGCTGACCGAGTCCATCCTCGTCCACGACGTCGAGGAGGCCATGCACCGCCTGCACGCGCTGGCGGCGCTGGGCGTGCGGCTGTCGATCGACGACTTCGGCACCGGCTACTCCAGCCTGGGCTACCTGAAGCGCTTCCCGATCGGCAAGCTCAAGATCGACCGCAGCTTCGTCGCCGGCCTGCCCGGCGACGACAGCGACGCCGGCATCGTGCGCGCGATCCTGCAGATGGCGCGTGCGCTGGACATGAAGGTCATCGCCGAGGGCGTGGAGACCGAGGCGCAGCGCCAGTTCCTGCTGGACGCCGGCTGCGACGAGTTCCAGGGCTGGCTGTTCGCGCCGGCGATGGACAGCCTGAGCTTCGAGCAGCGGCTGCCGGCGCCGGCGCGGCGCGCGGCCGCGGCCGGGCGCATCCGGCTCGTCAGCGGCTGAGTCGCCGTTCCGGTACCTCGTGGTGTCGGGATTCTTGACAGCCGTACCTGCGGGGGTTTCTGGAAACCCTCTGAAATCATGGGCTTGGACCATCTGGCGCGATCCTTGCGGCCTTGTCTGTCGAACGGTGCGGCGGTCGTTGCACCACGGGTCGAAGAGGCAGAGGGTCGGAAAATGACGAAGACGATGATGGGTTCGATGTCCGCCGCCGCGCTGGCGGTGGTGCTGGCGATGCCGGCGATGCAGGCGGAGGCGGCCGCGATCCGCGACGCCAATCTGTTCACCAACGTGCTGCCGCGCAACGACGACGGTTCGACCGGCGCCCAGGCAATGGGCTTCACGATCAACTTCTTCGGCGTCAGCCGCAGCACGCTCTTCGTCAACAACAACGGCAACGTGACCTTCGATGCAGCGTTGTCGACGTTCACGCCGTTCAACCTGTCCACGACGAACCGCCAGATCCTGGCGCCGTTCTTTGGCGACGTGGATACGCGCGGCGGCGCCAGCGATGTCGTGCGCTACGGCCAGTCAACGATCTCGGGCCGCAGCGTCTTCGGCGTCAACTGGATCGGCGTCGGCTACTTCCCGTCGGCGACCAACAAGCTCAACAGCTTCCAGTTGATCATCACCGACCGTTCGGACATCGCCGCCGGCGACTTCGACTTCGAGTTCAACTACGACCAGATCCAGTGGGAGACCGGTGGCGCCAGCGGTGGCACGAACGGCCTGGGCGGCAACTCGGCCCGCGTCGGCTGGTCCAATGGGGCCGCGGCCACTTTCGAGCTGGCCGGCTCGGCCGTCAACGGCGCCTTCCTGGACGGCGGCCCGAATGCGCTGATCAGCGGCTCTCTGAACAGCAACGTCGCCGGCCGCTACATCTTCAGCGTGCGCAACGGCACGGTGCAGCCGCCGAACCCGGTGCCGGAACCGCTGTCGCTGGCCCTGGTGGCCACCGCGCTGCTGGCCGCGGGCGTGGCCTCGCGCCGCCGCGCCTGAGCCTGCCGCACCACGCCGGCCGGCGCGCCGGCGTGCCGTCAACGGGGCGACCTTCGGGTCGCCCTGTTTCGTTCCGGGGCCGGCGCGGCAGCAGGCGCGGCCAGCCGGGGCACAATGCCATGCTGCGGTGTCCCTGACGGGCACCCGGCCAGGCGATGATCTACAAGTTCCAGAGCAAGGCCACCGGCGACGTCATCATGCTCGGCCCGCATGGCGACCAGATGCTGCGCCTGCTGGGCCGCGAGCCCGCGGCCCGCGGCATCATCGAGCCGGCGGCGATGCCGGCGGCCATCGCGGCGCTGCGCCGGGCCGTCGAGCAGGACGAGGCCGGCCGCGCCGAGTCCGGCGCCCCGGCGCCGCCGGCCGCCACCGGCGAGGCAGCGGACGAGGACGCGCCGCAGCAGCGTGTCGGCCTGCGCCAGCGGCTGTGGCCGATGGTCGAGATGCTCAAGCGCGCGCATGACGCGGATGCACCGGTGGTCTGGGGTGTCTGACCGCCACGCCGTGACCTGGCGGCCGACGAGGACCGAAACGAGATGAAGCTCTGGAGCGACAGCTGGACCAACGGTGACCGCATCCCTGCGCGCTACGCCGCCGGACGGCCGGACGGCCGCGGCGGCGCGGACTTCGGCGAGAACCTCAACCCGCACCTGGCCTGGAGCGACCTGCCCGCGGGGGCGCAGTCGATGGTGCTGATCTGCCACGACTTCGACGTGCCCAGCCGCGCCGACGACGTCAACCAGCCCGGCCGCGAGGTGCCCGCCGACCTGCCGCGCGTGGACTTCTTCCACTGGGTGCTCATCGACCTGCCGCCGCTGCCCACGGTGATCGAGGAGGGGGAGTTCAGCCGCGGCTTCGTGCCGCGCGGCAAGCCCGGGCCGCAGGCGCGCGACGGGGCCCGCCACGGCCTGAACGACTATACGAACTGGTTTGCCGGCGACGCCGCGATGGCCGGCCGCTACTTCGGCTACGACGGCCCGTTCCCGCCGGTCAACGACTCGCTGGTCCACCACTACGTCTTCACGCTGTATGCCGTGGCGCTGCCGCGGCTGCCGCTGGAGGGCATCTTCACCGGCACCGAGGTGCGCCAGGCGCTGGCCGGGCGCGTGCTGGCCGAGGCCACCTACTCCGGCACCTACACGCTGAACCCGCGGCTGCTGGACGCGCCGCTGTAGCGCGCCGCGGCCGGCGGCAGCCCGCGCGCGCCGCCGCCCCGCGCCCCGACCGATGGAAGAACCCACCCGCATCGTCGCCGTGCGCCACGGCCGCACGGCCTGGAATGCCGGCCAGCGGCTGCAGGGCCACCTGGACGTGCCGCTGGACGCGCTGGGCCAGGCCCAGGCCGCCCGGCTGGCGGCCGCGCTGGCCGGCGAGGGGCTGGCCGCGATCTACAGCAGCGACCTGCAACGGGCACGCGACACGGCGGCGCCGCTGGCCGCGGCGCTCGACCTGCCGGTGCACACCGACCCGGCGCTGCGCGAGCGCAGCTTCGGCCGCCTGGAAGGGGCGACCTACGCCGAGGTGGAGCGCGACTGGCCCGAGGACGCGCTGCGCTGGCGCCGGCGCGACCCGGACTTCGGTCCCGGCGGCGGCGAGAGCCTGATCGCATTCTTCGATCGCAGCGTCAGCGCGGTGCGCAGGATCGCCGCCCGCCACCGGGGCGAGGCGATCGCGGTCTTCGCGCATGGCGGCGTGCTGGACTGCCTGTACCGCGCGGCCACCCGCGTGGACCTCCAGGCGCCGCGCAGCTGGCAGCTCGGCAACGCCGCGATCAACCGGCTGCTGCACCACGGCGGGGGCCTCGTCCTCGTCGGCTGGAACGACGACGCGCACCTGGCCGGGCTGGACGACCCGCCGCCGGCGGGCTGAACCGGCGCTGCGCGCCGCCGCCGCGGGCGCATGGCGCACGGCGGCCCGGCGGCCGCCCAGGCCGCGCCGGGAACGAGGCACTTCCGGGTCTTCCGGGCCTGTTCCAGGGCTCATGCGGCTCAAGTCCGGCCGCGATGGCGTCGATCACCCCGGACGAGCACGCCGCGCTGGCCCCGGCGTGGCGCTTACCCGCCGTCAAGCTTGTTACAGGCGCAGACCCCTCAAGCCTGGAGGCACGGCGCCGACAACCCGTCACCAGCCCAAGGTTTGCCCGACCATGTCCAGCCCGCACTGCCACCGTTCTGCGCTGCATTCCGGCCGCCGCTCGCGCGGATTCACGCTGATCGAGGTGATGATCACGGTGGCGATCATCGGCATCCTGAGCGCGGTGGCCTACCCGAGCTACCGCGACTACGTGGTGCGCGGCCAGCTGGTGGACGCGACCAACGGCCTGTCCAACTTCCGCGCCGAGATGGAGCGGCACTTCCAGGACAACCGCACCTACGAGACGGTCGCCACCTTCACCAGCCCCTGCGGCCGCACGGCGGCGCAGCGCACCGTGGGCAACTTCGTGATCGACTGCCCCACGCTGACGGCGACCGCCTTCACGCTGCGCGCCACCGGCAGCGGCGCGGTCAACGGCTTCGTCTTCACCTTCAACCACCAGGAAGTGCGCGCCACCACGGGCGCGCCCTCGGGCTGGGGCACCAGCACCAGCCGCTGGTGCCTGCGAAAGGGATGTGCATGAGCGCGCCGGGCCGCCCGGCCGCCGGCTTCACGCTGGTGGAGCTGCTGATCGCGCTGACGCTGCTCAGCGTGCTGCTGGTGCTGGCCGCGCCCTCGTTCGCCACCTGGATCCGCAACGCCCAGGTGCGCACCATCTCCGAGGCGCTGCAGAACGGCCTGCGCGTCGCCCAGGCCGAGGCCGTGCGGCGCAACCGGCAGGTCGTCTTCTACCTGACCAACGACGATCCGGGCCTGGGCGCCACGCCCGCGGCCAACGGCCGCAACTGGGTCATGCGCTGGATCCCGCTGCCCGGCGACACCGTGGACGCCACGGCGCCGGCCAACGAACCCTTCATCCAGGGCGGGTCGCTGGCCGACGTGGCCGCCGCGGTGGAGATCGGCGGCCCGACGGCGGTGTGCTTCAACAGCCTGGGCCGGCGCGTGCCCAACGCCGCGACCGGCGTGGCGGGCGCCGTCTGCGCGGTCGACATCGCCAACCCGCTGGCGTCCTTCCAGATCACCCGCGCCGGGGCCGACCGCTCGCTGCGCGTGACGGTGGGCCTGGGCGGCCAGGTGCGGCAATGCGACCCGGCCCGCCTGCTGGCCGACAGCACCCCCGACGGATGCCCGACATGAACGCATGCCTGCCCCAGCCCGCCGGGAACGGTCCCGGTCCCCGCCGCCGCCCATGGGGCCAGCGCGGCATGACGCTGATCGAGGTGCTGATCGCGGTCGTGCTGTTCTCGTTCGGGCTGATCGGCCTGGTGGCGCTGCAGGCACGCGCCGTGCAGCACCAGATGAATGCCGAGGACAGCAACCGCGCCGCGCTGCTGGCCAACGAGATCGTCGCCACGATGTGGGTCTCCGGCACCGTCTCGCTGCCCGCGGCGGTCGTCGCCGACTGGAACACCCGCGTGGGCGACACCGCCAACGGCGGCCTGCCCAACGGCCAGGGCACGGTGGTCGTGGCCGGCAACCTCGCCACCGTCACCGTCACCTGGCGTCCGCCCGCGGCCGACTCCACGGTGCAGCACCGCTTCCAGACGCAGGCCCTGCTGCCATGACGCGCCGCTCCCCTGCCGCCCGTGCGCGCGGCTTCTCCCTCATCGAGCTGCTGGTCGCGGTGGCGGTCGGCCTGGTGCTGACGCTGGCCGTCTCCGCCGTGCTGGTGCGCGGCGAGGGCCGCAACCGCGCCAGCCTGGCCGTCGGCGACATCGACCAGGGCGGTGCCTATGTGGCGTCCATCCTGGACGGCGTGCTGCGCAGCGCCGGCTCGGGTTTCGCGAGCCGGGCGCCGGAGACCTTCGGCTGCCGGCTCAATGCGCGCCGCGGCGGCAACGCGCTGCTGCCGCGCGCGGCGGCCTGGCCGGCGCCGTTCGCCGGCTTCACGCAGAACCCGCGCGTGGCCCCGGTGATCATCGGCAAGGACCAGTCGGCCGCCGGCTCGGACGTCATCGCCGTGATGCGCGGCAACGGCGGCTTCGGCGAGGCCGCGATGGAAGTGCTGGCCCTGGGGCCGCCGCTGGGCCTGCGCAACACCATCGGCCTGCGCAACAACGACCTGCTGCTGCTGGCCGACGGCAACCCGGAATGCCTGCTGCTGCAGACCACCGGGCTGGTCGCGCCGCCGCTGAACGCCGGCGTGGACACGGTGGCGCTGGAAGGCGGCACCGGGCAGTACCACACCGTCACCGGCCCCAACCGCAACCTCGTGGACTTCGGCGTGCCGACCGCCAACACCGTGGTCGTCAACCTGGGCAGCGGCGAGGCGGTCGGCATCACCCCGCGCAACCCGCCGCAGTTCATGCTGTACGGCGTCGGCGCCAACCGCACGCTGTTCGGGCTGGACATGCTGGCGGTGGACGGCGGCGAGGTGCAGCCGCTGGTGGAGGGCGTGGTCGAGATGCGTGCGCTGTACGGCGTGGACACCGACAACGACGCCGTGCTCGACGCCTGGGTGGACCCCGGCGTGGCGCCCTACGACAGCGCCTCGCTGCTGGCCGGCACGCCGGCGGCGCAGCAGTTGCTGATGCAGATCGTCGCCGTGCGCGTGGGCCTGATCCTGCAGACCTCGCGCGCCGAGCGCGAGGAGGTGGCGCCGGCCGACATCGTGCTGTTCGCGGACCTGGACCCGGCGCTGCAGCAGGTGCGCACGCTGACCGCCGAGCAGCGCCGCTACCGCCACCGCATCGTGGAGTTCACGGTGCCGCTGCGCAACGTGCTGATGGCGCGGGCGCCCTGAAGCCGCGCCGCCGCCAGCAAGAGGTCTGAGAACGTGGCTGCGATGACTACCGCCCTTCCTGTTCGACCGCCCCGGCGCGCCGCCGTGGCCGGCCCGGCGCGCCAGCGCGGCGTGGTGATGATCGTCACGCTGCTCGCGCTGGTGATCCTGCTCATCGGCGCGGTGGCGCTGGTGCGCTCGTTCAACAGCTCGATGTTCATGGCCGGCAACCTGGCCTTCAAGCGCGACCTGGTCAACCAGGCCGAGCGCGCGGTGCCTGTCGTGACGGCGGCGCTGAACACCGGGGCGCTGAGCACCGTGGCCGGCCGCTCGGCCCATGCCGCCGCGTCCAACTATCGCGCCTCGACGCTGCCGACCAACGACCAGGGCATCCCCACCGCGCTGCTGGACGACGTCGAGTTCGCCACCGTGGGCCAGGCCGCCAACGACATCGTCGTCGCCGACCAGTCGGTGCGCCTGCGCTGGGTGCTGGACCGCCTGTGCAGCGAGGTCGGCTCCGAGGTGGACCTGACGACGCCGGGCAACTTCCGCTGCACCGTCGGCCCGACGCCGGACGCCCGCGGCGGCAGCGCCTCGGACCTGAACGTCGCCACGCAGCGCCCGCAGGTGCTGTACCGGCTGAGTGTGCGTGTCGACGGCCCGCGCAGCACGCAGGCCTTCTTCCAGACCACGCTTGCCCTTTGATGAGGACCTGACCATGTCTGTCGCCCGACCCCAGCGCCCCGACCCGGCCGCCCGCCGCGCGCGGCCGCGGCGCCTGGCGCTGCAGACCGCACGCGTTGCCCTGTTCACCGCCGGCTGGCTGGGCTTGCTGGCCACCGTGCAGGCCGCCACCTCGCTGGCCGACCAGCCGCTGTTCTCCAACACCTCGGTGCCGGGCAACCTGGCGCTGGCGCTGTCGGTGGAGTGGCCGACCGTCTCGCGCGCGGCGCACCCCAGCACGAGCTACAGCAATTCGACGATCTACCGGGGCTACTTCGACCACCTGAAGTGCTACCGCTACGTGCACGTGGCGGTCGAGACGGCCACCGAGGTCAGCCGCTTCGACCCGGTCGGCATGGCCGTCGACCAGAACTGCCCGACCACCGGCGTCAACGGCGAGTGGAGCGGCAACTTCCTCAACTGGGCGACGATGATCGCCGTGGATCCGTTCCGCTGGGCGCTCACCGGCGGCCTGCGCAAGGTGGACGTGGTCGGCACCACGGTGCTCGAGCGGGCCCGGCACAGCGGCCAGGGCAGCCTGTTCCCGAACCGCACGCTGAACAACGCGACCGTCATCTCCAACGCCACACCCTTCACCTGGGGCTCGCTGACGATACGCACCCAGGGCGCCGGCACGCGGCTGATCTTCAGCTCCAGCGGCAACGTCAACAGCCCCCCTGCGCCCGGGCCCGAGAACTACCAGCAGGCCGTCGCGGTGGACGCGACCAAGGTCTACCAGGTCCAGGTGCGCGCCAAGGTCTGCGTGCCGGGCTTGCTCGAGAACAACTGCCGCCAGTACGGTGCCGGCAACTGGAAGCCCGAGGGTCTCGTGCACCAGTATGCCGAGCGCATGCGCTACAGCGCCTTCGGCTACCTGAACGACCCCTCGATGCTGCGCGACGGCGGCGTGCTGCGCGCGCGCCAGAAGTACGTGGGCCCGCTGCAGATCAACCCGGGCCTGCCGCCGAGCAGCACCCCGCGGGCCGAATGGGACCCGGTCACCGGCATCTTCTTGACCAACCCCGACCCCGCCGACGCGACCGACACGACGAACGAGTTCGGCATCGCCGTGAGCAACAGCGGCGTCATCAACTACCTCAACAAGTTCGGGCAGCTCACCAACAACCAGCACAAGAGCTACGACCCGGTCAGCGAGCTGTACTACGCGGTCACGCGCTACTTCCGCAACCTGGGCAACGTCCCCGAGTGGACGGCGATGGGCAGTGCGACGGTGGCCGACAAGACGCGCTTCATCGACGAGTTCCCGGTGATCACGAACTGGGGCGACCCGATGCAGTACTCGTGCCAGCGCAACTTCGTGCTCGGCATCGGGGACATCTACACCCACCGCGACAAGAACCTGCCGGGCGCCGGCACCGGCACCGTCGACGAGCCGGGCAAGCCGGCGCTGGTGGCCAGCGATCCGGTCGACTCCGTGACCTACACGACCAAGGCCTTCTCCCTGCAGGGCCTGGGCGCGCCCAACGCCAACAGCTACAGCGGCCGCAACAACTCGGCGGGCATGGTGGGGCTGGCCTACCACGCCAACACGCAGGACATCCGGCCGGACCTGGCCGGGCGCCAGACGATCTCCACCTACTGGGTGGACGTGCTGGAGCAGCCCTTCGTCGCCAACAACCAGTTCTACCTGGCGGCCAAGTACGGCGGCTTCAAGGTGCCCAACGGCTTCGATCCCCTGACGGCGACCTCGCTGGACGAGAGCTGGTGGTACACCACCACGGACATGGTCGGCGCCCAGAAGCGGCCGGACAACTACTTCACCGCCGGCCAGCCCGACCAGATGATCGACGGCCTGACGCGCGCCTTCGCGTCGATCGCCGCCGCGATGCGCGCCTACACCACCTCGTTCTCGACCTCGCTGCCGCAGGTCTCGATCGCCGGCAACGCCAGCTACAGCGCGCAGTACGACAGCGAGAACTGGACCGGCGAGATGGTGGCCAGCTCGCTGTCCTTCGACGCCAACGACGGCACGCCCTCGCAGGCCACGCAGTGGACCTTCTCGTCCAAGCTGGCCGCGCAGCTGGCCGGCACCGGCTGGGACACCAACCGCCGCGTGGTCACCTGGAGCGGCACCGCGGGCGTGCCCTTCCGCAGCGGTGCGGGCGGCCTCACGGCGGCGCAGCTCGCGGCGCTGGACACGGCCTACCGCGCCGGCAACGACAGCGTGGACTACATGAACTACCTGCGCGGGCAGCGCCTGCACGAGCAGGCCTCGGCCGACGCCGCCAGCAGCCGCGCCTACCGCACGCGCGCCAGCCTGCTGGCCGACATCGTGGGCTCCAAGGCGCGGCCGGTGGGCCCGCCGAGCCTGCCGCTGTCCAACGGCAGCAACCCGGGCTACGGCGCCTTCAAGGCGGCCTATGCCTCGCGCCCGACCGTCGTGTACGTGGGCGCCAACGACGGCAAGCTGCACGCCGTGGACGGCCGCCTGACCGGCGCCGACGCCGGCAAGGAGATCTTCGCCTACGTGCCGAGCGCGCTGTTCAACGGACCGACCGGGACGCCCGCGGTCAACGGCCTGGCGGCGGTCGGCAACCCCTCGTACCAGCACCGCTACTTCGTCAACGCCACGCCGGCGGCCTTCGACATCGACTTCGGGCGCACGGTGGGCGGCACCGGCACCAACTGGCGCAGCGTGCTGATCGGCGGCCTGGGCAAGGGCGGCAAGAGCTGGTATGCGATCGACATCACCGACCCGGCCACGATGACCACCGAGGCCGCGGTGGCCGGCCGCGTGCTCTGGGAGTTCACCGACCCGGACATGGGCTACACCTACGGCGAGCCGCTGGTCGTGAAGACGCGCAAGTACGGCTGGGTGGTGCTGCTGACCTCGGGCTACAACAACGCCGACGGGCAGGGCTACATCTTCATCGTCAACCCGCGCAACGGCGACCTGCTCGAAAAGATCGGCACCGGCGCCGGGCTGCCGGGCTCGCAGGCCGGGCTGGCGCACATCAACGCCTTCGCGCTGGACCGCACCGACGGCACCGTGGACGCCGCCTATGCCGGCGACCTGCTGGGCAACGTCTGGCGGCTGGACCTGCGCGCCGACAGCGGTGCCTACCCGGCGCCGCAGAAGCTGGCCGAGCTGCGCAACGCCAGCAACGAGGCGCAGCCGGTGACGACGCGCCCGCTGATCGAGATCGATCCGCGCAGCGGCCGGCGCTTCGTGCTGCTGGGCTCGGGCCGCATGCTGGACACGGTCGACATCGGCTCAACGGTGCAGCAGAGCTTCTACGCCATCGTCGACGGCACCTCCACGCGCTTCAACGGCGCCGCGGACCTGCCCACCGGCGTGACCTTCCCGATCCAGCGCAGCCACCTCGCCGACAACACCAACCTGCTGGACGGCATCACCTACAACGTGGGCACGCAGGCCGGCTGGTACATCGAGCTGGGGACCGGCGGGCCGAGCTCGCTGGGCTGGCGCGTGGTCAACGACCCGTCCGCGGCCTACGGCATCGTCACCTTCTCCTCGACGCTGCCCAGCGGCGACGCCTGCAACCCGGCCGGCGCGACGCGCATCTACGCGGTGGACTTCGGCAACGGCCGCTCGGTGCTGACCGCGCCGGACGACAGCTACATCAACTACTCGACGGCGATGCCCAGCGTCGTCACCGACCTGCGCTTCTTCGCCGTCGCCGGCATCGCACGCCTGATCGCGGGCAGCGACACCGGCCAGCTCGGCTCGCTGCGCGGCCGCTACGGCGGCGCCGGCGGCATCCGCCGGCTGAACTGGCGCGAGCTGCCCACCGCGAACTGAGGCCGCACGCGCGCCGCACCCCCCGGGACCCCGGCGGCCGGGCGGGGGCGGCGCGCCGTTCAGGCCCCGAAGAGGTCGTCCACCGGCCGCGCCGGCGCGGCCAGGCCCAGGTGGCGCCAGGCTGCCGCGGTGGCCACGCGCCCGCGCGGCGTGCGCTGCAGGAAGCCCTGCTGGATCAGGTAGGGCTCGATCACGTCCTCGATGGTGTCGCGCTCCTCGCCGATGCTGGCCGCGATGTTGTCCAGCCCCACCGGTCCGCCGTCGAAGCGGTGGATCACCGCCTCGAGCAGCTTGCGGTCCATCAGGTCGAAGCCCAGCGGGTCCACGTCCAGCATCGCCAGCGCACGGTCGGCGGTGGCGGCGTCGATGCGGCCGCTGCCCTTGACCTGCGCATAGTCGCGCACGCGGCGCAGCAGCCGGTTGGCGATGCGCGGCGTGCCGCGGCTGCGCCGCGCGATCTCCAGGCTGCCGGCGGCGTCCACCGGCACGTCCAGCAGCCCGGCCGAGCGCACGACGATGCGCGCCAGCTCCTCGGCGGTGTAGAACTCCAGCCGCGCGACGATGCCGAAGCGGTCGCGCAGCGGGTTGGTCAGCATGCCGGCGCGCGTGGTGGCGCCGACCAGCGTGAAGGGCTGCAGGTCGAGCTTGATCGAGCGCGCCGCCGGGCCCTCGCCGATCATGATGTCGATCTGGTAGTCCTCCAGCGCCGGGTACAGGATCTCCTCGACGACCGGGCTGAGCCGGTGGATCTCGTCGATGAAAAGCACGTCGTTCTTCTCGAGGTTGGTCAGGATCGCCGCCAGGTCCTTGGGCTTCTCGAGCACCGGGCCGCTGGTCTGGCGCAGGTTGACGCCCAGCTCGGCGGCGATGATGTGGCTCAGCGTCGTCTTGCCCAGCCCCGGCGGGCCGAACAGCAGCACGTGGTCCAGCGCCTCGGCGCGGCCGCGCGCGGCGTGGATGAAGATCTCCAGCTGCTCGCGCGCCTTGGCCTGGCCGACGTACTCGCCCAGCAGCTTCGGGCGCAGCGCGCGCTCGATCGCCTCCTCGGCCGGCGAAGCCGCGCCGGCATTGAGCACGCGCCGCACCGGCGCGGCGCCGAGATCGTCGGTCTGGATCGCCATCGTCGGATTATCGGGGCCGACTACACTGACCGCGATGCAGACATGGCGCCGCCACCTCCGACCTGCCGCCTGGCTGGCGGCGGCCGCGGTGTGCCTGCTGGCGCTGCTGCCGACGCTGGGTCATGCCTGGGGCGCCGGGGCGTCCGGCTTTTCGCTGGTCTGCGGCGCGCAAGGCGCGCGCTGGGTGGCGCTGGCCGACGACGGCGCGCCGGCGCCGGCCGCGAGGGTCACCGTGGACTGCCCGGCCTGCCTGTGGACGGCCGCGGTGCCGCCCGCGCCGGCGCCAGGCAGCTGGCGGGCCCCTGCGGTCGCCGAGCTGATGCTGCCGGCGCCGGCCGCATCGCCGGTGCCGGTCGGCGGCTGGCGGATCGCGTCGCCGCGCGGGCCACCGCCGGGCTGAAGCCGCCCCTCGTTGGCCGCCGCGCGCGCCGTACCTTCGGTCCGGTGCGGGCGCGGCGGCCGGTTCCGCCCCGCTTCAGCCCCTTGCAGGTTCTCCTCATGTCGATCCGTCGTCTCTTCATCGGCGCGCTGGCCGCCGCCGTCTTTGTTCCCGCGCTGCCCACGTTCGCCCAGGCGGACATCCAGGTCGAGCAGCCCTGGGCCCGCCCCACCGTCGCCGGCCAGGCCGCCGGCGGCGGCTTCGTCACGCTGCGCGGCGGCGCGGTCGCCGACCGTCTGCTCGGCGGCTCGGCGCCGGCCGTTGCCGAGCGGGTCGAGCTGCACACGATGCGCATGGAAGGCGACGTGATGCGCATGCGCGAGGTCTCCGCGATCGACCTGCCGGCCGGCCAGACCGTGGAGCTGCGGCCCGGCGGCCTGCACCTGATGTTCATGGGCCTGAAGGCGCCGCTCAAGGAGGGCGAGCGCTTCGCGCTGACGCTGCGTTTCGAAAAAGCGGGCGAGAAGACCGTCCAGGTGCAGGTCGCCATGCGGCCGCCGGCGGGGGTGTCCGCGATGCCGGCGGGCGGGCACGGGGGTCACAAGCACTGAAAGGGCGCCCGCCGGTCGGGGGGCAATCCCTGCCTGCCGCCAGCCGGCGCGATGGCCCGCGGCCAGGCCGCGAGCCAACGCGCGAGCGATCGAGCGACGCTCAGCGCGACAGGGCCTTCAGCGCCAGCTTGATGCCGTCGCTGACCCCGACGCCGGCCGGCAGGGCCTTCAACGCCGCCTGCGCCTCGCGCTCGTTGTAGCCCAGCGCCTGCAGCGCCTGCAGGATGTCGGCCTGCGCCTCGTTTGCCACCGGCGCGCCGGCGGGCAGCGCGAGCTCGGGGCCCAGCTTGCCCTTGAGCTCGAGCAGCAGCCGCTCGGCCGTCTTCTTGCCGATGCCCGGTACCTTGGTCAGCCGCGCGCTGTCCTGGCGCGAGACGGCCGCGGCGAGCTCGGTCACCGACAGTCCCGACAGCACCGCCAGCGCGATGCGCGGGCCCACCCCGGAGACCTTGACCAGTTCGCGGAAGGTCGCCCGCTCGGTGGCGGTGAGGAAGCCGAAGAGCAGCTGCGCGTCCTCGCGCACGACGAAGTGCGCCAGCAGCGTGACGCGCTCGCCGAGCGCGGGCAGGTTGTAGAAGGTGCTCATCGGCACGTCGAGCTCATAGCCGACGCCGCCCACGTCCAGCAGCACGGTGGGCGGCGACTTCTCCGCCAGCGTGCCGGTGAGCCTGCCGATCATCGGAAGCCGATCGCCGGCACTCAGGCCTCGGCCAGCAGCCGTTCGACGAGCGCGTGCAGTTCCTTGAAGTCCGGCGTGCCGACATAGCGCTTGACGATGCCGCCGCGCTTGTCGATCAGGAAGGTGGTGGGCGTCAGCCGCACGTCGCCGAAGCCCTGCGCGATGGCGCCGGTGTTGTCGATGACCACGCCGAAGGGCAGCGCGCGCGACTGCGCGAAGTTGGCCACGTAGGCCGGCGGGTCGTAGCTCATCGCCACCGCCAGGGTCTCGAAGCCGCGTTCGTGGAAGCTGCGCCAGGTCTGCACGATCTCCGGCATCTCCTGCACGCAGGTCACGCAGCTGGTGGCCCAGAAGTTGACCAGCACGACCTTGCCGCGCAGCTGCTCGCTGCTGCCGCGCGTGCCGTCGAGCAGCGTATAAGTGAACTGCGGCGCCGGGTCGCGGCGGCTGCAGCCGGCTGCACCGACGAGCATGCCCAGCGTTGCCAGCACGGCGCTGCGACGGGCAAGATCGGGCACGGACACGATGGTGCGGGAGCGGTTCATGAAGCGAAGACAGTTTACGGCAGCCCTGGCAGCCCCTGCATTCGGCGGGGGGCTGGCCGCGGCGGTGGCGCCGGCCCGGGCGCTGGGCGAGGCCGACGCCGCGGCCGGCGTGCGGGCGGCGCTGGAGCGCGGGGCGCTGGCGGCGGTGGCGCTGCTCGGCCGCACCGACGGCTTCCTGGGCAACCCGCAGGTGCGCATCCCGCTGCCCGGCGCGCTGGCCGACGCCGAGAAGCTGCTGCGCGCCACCGGCCAGGGCCGGCGGCTGGACGAGCTGATCACGTCGATGAACCGCGCCGCCGAGGCCGCGGTGCCGGAGGCCAAGGCGCTGTTCGTGGGCGCGGTGAAGGCCATCAGCATCGAGGACGCGCTGCGCATCGTGCGCGGCGGCGCGACCTCGGTGACCGAATTCTTCGCCACCAAGACCCGCACGCCGCTGGGCGAGCGCTTCCTGCCCATCGTGACGCGCGCCACCGAACGCGTGTCGCTGGCCCAGCGCTACAACACGCTGGCCCAGCGCGCCGCCGGGCTCGGCCTGCTCAAGGGCGATGACCTCAGCGTGCAGCAGCACGTGACGACACGCGCGCTGGACGGGCTGTACCTGATGATCGGCGAGGAGGAACGCAAGATCCGCGCGAACCCGGCCGCCACCGGCAGCGCGATCCTGCGCCGCGTCTTCGGCTCCTGAGCCGCCGCTACGCCGCGGCCGGCAGCGGCGCCGCCGCCCGGCGCGCGAGCTCGAAGCGCAGCGCCTCGGGCAGCGCCTCCAGCAGGTCGTCGCGCGCGACGCTGGCGCAGGGCCGGCCGCCGACCTGAACCACCGCGAAGCCGCGGCCGTCCTCGGCGATGCGCACGAAGCCCGGGGCCGGCTGGCGCGCCAGCAGCTCGGCGCGCAGCCGCTCGAAGCGGTCGCCGGCCAGCGCCGCCTCGTGCAGCACGGCCTGCGGCAGCGCCTCGGCGCACAGCTCGCCCAGTTCCTCGACGGACTCGACGAAGTCCAGCCGCAGGTCCAGCGGGCGCAGCGCCTGGCGCACCAGGTTGCGCGTCTCGCGCCGTGTGGCCAGCACCACGACATGGTGGCCGGCGAGGTCCGGTGCGCCCGCGGCGGCGCCGGCGTCCTCCAGCAGGTCCAGCCGGGGTGCCAGCGTCTCCGGAAAGTCGATGCGCAGCTCGCTGCGGCCGTCGGTGTCGTGGCGCTCCAGCGGCAGGCCGAGCACGGCTGCGGTCTGCTCCAGCAGCCGCCAGCTCATGCTGTCCAGCGCAGCCTGCGGCCGCCGCTCGGGTAGCGCGGCGACGTCCACCTCGTCGGGCGGACGGTGCGCGAAGCTGCAGGCCAGCCGCGCCTGCTGCGGCCATTCGCGCAGCGCCAGCGTCAGGTCGATGCGCGAGACGGTGTGCTCGAAGCTCCAGTCCAGCAGCGTCTGCAGCAGCGAGAACAGCAGCGTCGCGTCGCCCAGCACGCGCGCCGGCGCGACGACCTGGCGCAGCTCCAGGCCGCGCGACTCGATCTCGCGCGCACGCTGGCGCAGCGCCTCGTGCAGCAGCGCCGTGAGATCGACGCGTTCGCGCGTCAGCGTCACGCCACCGGCCGCCAGCCGGGCCAGCTGCTGCGCGGCGATGCCGGCGCGGCGCGCGGCCTCGATCTCCTCGCGCAGCGCCGCGAGGCCCGCGCGGTCGATGCGGCCGCTGGCCGCGAGGGCCACGACACGCTCGAGCGCGCCGGACAGCACGCCGGCGACCTCGGCGCCGAGCTGCCCGACCAGCGCGTGCGGGTCGCGCAGCCCGGACGCCCCCGCCGGCTGCGGCGCGCAGGGGATGTCCGACAGATCCATGCCTATGCTCCTGAAACGATCCCGGGCCCGGGGCGCGCGACGGCCGCGCTGCCCGGCAGACCCGCAAGGGCTTGGTGCCGAATTTGCGGCCCAGGTGCCCCGACCGCCACCCCGCGACCCCGGGGTGCCGGCAGCGCGGCGCGAGGGCGCCGCCTCAGCGCCGTGCGGATTTCACGGCGCGGTGCCGATCACGCCCAGCGCGCGCAGGCGCCGGCGCTCGGCCTCGTCGACGCCGAACTCGGCCAGGACCTCGTCGGTGTGCTGGCCCAGCAGCGGCGGCGGCCGGCGCAGCTGCACCGGCGTGGCCGACAGCTTCATCGGGCTGGCCACCAGCTCCAGCGTGTCGGTGTGCGGATGGGACATCGTGACCGTCATGCCGCGGGCGCGCGCCTGCGGGTCGGCGAAGACCTCGCCCAGGTCGTTGATCGGGCCGCAGGGCACCTTCGCCGCCTCCAGCGCAGCCAGCCAGTCGGCGCGCGTGCGCTGCCGCATGCGTTCGGCCAGCAGCGGCACCAGCGTCGCGCGGTGGCGCACGCGGCCGGCATTCTTCGCGTAGCGCGGGTCGGCGGCCAGTTCCGGGCAGCCGGCGACGGCGCAGTAGCGCTCGAACTGGCTGTCGTTGCCCACCGCCAGGATCAGGTGGCCGTCGGCCACCTCGAACACCTGGTAGGGCACGATGTTCTGGTGCGCGTTGCCGGCGCGCCGCGGCGCCTGCCGCGTGACCAGGTAGTTCGCGCCCAGGTTGGCGAGCATCGCGACCTGGGTGTCGAGCAGCGCCATGTCGATGGCCTGGCCCTCGCCGGTGGCGTCGCGGTGGCGCAGCGCCGCCAGGATCGCCACCGTGGCATACATGCCGGTGAACAGGTCCGCCACCGCCACGCCCACCTTCTGCGGCCCGCCGCCGGGCAGGTCGTCGCGTTCGCCGGTCACGCTCATCAGGCCGCCGATGCCCTGCACCGCGTAGTCGTAGCCGGCGCGGTCGCGGTAGGGGCCGGTCTGGCCGTAGCCGGTGATCGAGCAGTACACCAGGCGCGGGTTCAGCGCGCGCAGGCCGGCGGCGTCCAGGCCGTAGCGCGCCATGTCGCCGACCTTGAAGTTCTCCACCGCCACGTCGCAGCCGGCGGCCAGGCGGCGCACCAGGGCCTGGCCCTCGGGGCGCGCGATGTCGATCGTGACCGAGCGCTTGTTGCGGTTGGTGCCCAGGAAATAGGCCGCCTCGGCGGTGTCGCCGCCCGCGCGGTCCTTCAGGAAGGGCGGGCCCCAGCCGCGGGTGTCGTCGCCGCTACCCGGGCGTTCGATCTTGATCACTTCCGCCCCCAGGTCGGCCAGCGTCTGCGTGCACCAGGGTCCGGCGAGCACGCGGGACAGGTCCAGCACGCGCAGGCCCTGCAGCGCGCCGGGGGCGGGGGTCGGGGGGGCGGCATCCATGCGCGGCATTGTCGGGCAGCCCGGGCCGGGATAATCGGGCGATGGCCGCGGCGCAAGGATCCACGAACCGGGCGCCGCGCCCGGGTGCGGCGGCCGCCGCCGTGCTGCTCGTGTCGTTCCTGACGGCCTGCGCGCCGGCACTGGACTGGCGCGACGTGCGGCCCGCGGACAGCGGCCTCGTGCTGCAGATGCCTTGCCGCCCCGGCGCCGTGGAGCGCCGGATGGACCTCGCCGGCGCGCCGCAGCGCGTGGTGCTGCATTCTCGC
>CAZUPH010000057.1:0-21024 GCA_964621995.1 uncultured Rubrivivax sp.
TGTTCCACCCGCTGGGCGCCAGCGGCGCGCGGCTGGCGACGACCGCGGTCAACCAGCTGCACCGCAGCGGCGGCCGCTACGCGCTGTGCACGATGTGCATCGGCGTCGGCCAGGGCATCGCGCTGGTGCTGGAGCGCGTGTAGGCCGCGACCCGCGGGTCGTCCTCAGGCCGCCTCGGCGCTGGTCGCCTGCAGGGCCGCCAGCAGCTCGAAAGAGCGCAGCCGTGCCGCGTGCTCGTGCACCGCGCAGGCGACGATCAGCTCGTCGGCGCCGGTGCGCTGCACGATCTCGCCGAGCTGGCGGCGCACACCTTCGGGGGCACCGACGGCGCTGCAGGCCAGCATGCGCTGCACGCCGGCGCGTTCGGCCGGCGTCCACAGGCGTTCCAGCTCGGCCGGGTCGACCGGCCGCGGCAGCGGGCCGCGCTGGCCGCGCTGCATGCCCAGGAAGCGCAGCTGCAGCGAGGTGGCCAGCCGCGCCGCCTCGGCGTCGCCGTCGGCGCAGACCACGTTGACGCCGACCATCGCATGCGGCCGCGCCAGCCCGCGCGAGGGCCGGAAGCCCTCGCGGTACAGCTGCAGCGCGTGCAGCAGCATGTCCGGCGCGAAATGCGACGCGAAGGCGAAGGGCAGCCCCAGGTGCGCCGCGAGCTGCGCGCCGTAGAGGCTGGAGCCGAGGATCCACACCGGCACCTTGGTGCCCTGGCCGGGGATCGCGCGCACCGCCTGGCCGGGCGCCGCGTCGTCCAGGTAGGCCATCAGCTCCAGCACCTCGTTCGGGAAGTCGTCCTCGCTCTCCCGGGCCAGGTGCCGGCGCAGCGCGTGCATCGTCGCGCGGTCGGTGCCCGGCGCGCGGCCCAGGCCGAGGTCGATGCGCCCGGGGTGCAGCGTGGCCAGGGTGCCGAACTGCTCGGCCACGACCAGCGGCGCATGGTTGGGCAGCATCACGCCGCCGGCGCCGACGCGGATGCGCTGCGTGCCGGCGGCGATGTGCGCGAGCACCACCGCGGTGGCCGAGCAGGCCACGCCGTCCATGTTGTGGTGCTCGGCCACCCAGTAGCGGCGGTAGCCCCAGGCCTCGGCGTGGCGCGCCAGGTCCAGGCTGCGGCGCAGCGCCTCGGCGGCGTCGCCGCCTTCGGGGATCGGCGACAGGTCCAGGATGCTCAGCGGGGGCAGGGTGGTCTCGTGCATGGTCCGATGATGCCTGCGCGGCGCCGCGGCGGCCCGGGCGCGACCGCGAGTCCACAATCGGCGCCGGCCCCTGCCGTGCCCGCCGCGCGATGCCCGCCGACCTGTCGACCACCCTGAATGCGCTGAGTGCCGCCCAGACCGCCGTCGAGGCGCTGGCCACCGTGGCCTTCGCGCTCTCGGGCCTGCTGGCCGCGGCGCGCAAGCGGCTGGACGCCGTGGGCGTGTGCGTGGTCGCCGGCCTCGCGGCCTTCGGTGGCGGCACGCTGCGCGACGTGCTGCTGGACCGGCGGCCCTTCTTCTGGGTCCAGCACGCCCACTGGCTGTGGGTGCTGCTGGCGCTGTGCATCGCCGCAATGCTGTTCATGCGCGCGCGCCACTTCGCGCCCACCGAGCGCGCGATGCAGTGGCCCGACGCGCTGGGCCTGGGCCTGTTCACGGCGGTGGGCACGCAGATCGCGCTGGCGATGGGCCTGCCGGCCATCGTCGCGGTGCTGATGGGCATGATCACCCGGTCTTCGGCGGCGTGCTGCGCGACGTGGTCTGCAACGAGATCCCGGCCGCCTTCAGCGACCACCGGCCGTATGCCGTGTGCTCCTTCGCCGGCGGCTGGGTGCTGGTCGGCGCGCAGGCGCTGGCGTGGCCCGAGGGCGCGGCGCTGCTGGCCGGCGCGGCGACGGCCACGCTGCTGCGCGGCGCCGCGCTGCTGGCCGGCTGGACGCTGCCGGCCTGGCGCTCTGGCGACGAGGCCGAGCCGCCTAGGCGCTGATGCGCTGAGCCGCGCGGCCCGGGCGCTCAGCGCGGCGCCGCCGGGCGGCGCGCGACCAGCCCCACCAGCGCCGAGCGGCCGTGGTGCCCGCTGCCCTCGTGCAGCTCGGCCTCGTAGTCGCGCAGCTCGACGATGTCCAGCGCCGCGAAGGCCTCGCGCAGCATCGCCGCGGTATACAGGTGCGCAAGGATCGGCGGCCCGCCGGTGCGGTACTCCAGCTGCTTCGGCGTATAGCCCTGCAGCACCAGCACGCCGCCGGGCTTCAGCGCGTCGACCATGCGCGCAAACAGCCGCGTGCGCAGCGCGGGGTCGGCAAACTGGATGAAGATCGCCGCGATGCCGTCCCAGGCCGCGTCCTGCCACGCGTAGCCGTCGCAGTCGGCGACCTGGAAGTCCACGCGCACGCCCTCGCGCGCCGCGAAGGCGCGCGCCTTGGCCACACCGGCCTCGGCGATGTCGAAGGCCTCGACCACGTGGCCCTGCTTCGCGAGCCACACGCTGTTGCGTCCCTCGCCGTCGGCCACGCAGAGCACGCGGCCGCCGCGCGGGAAGGCGCCGCCGTGCTCGCGCAGCCAGGCGTTGGGCTCGGTGCCGAAGAGGAAGTCCTCGCCCTCGAAGCGGCGGTTCCAGGTCTGGGCGGCGTCGGTGTAGACGGTCATCGGTGCTGGGTTGCCGGCTCGTGCTCAGGGCAGGTCATCGGGCGCGTGCAGGTGGAAGGCCCTGCGTTCGCGCAGGCGCCCGAGGTAGGCGTCCACCGCCGGCAGCGCGGGGCGCTCGATCGGCGTGCATCGCCAGCGGTGCACCGCGAGGCCGATCACGACGTCGGCCAGCGTGAAATGCGTGCCGGCGACGAAAGCGCCGGTGCGTTCGAGCTGCCCCTCCAGCGCCGCCATGCAGCGGTTCCACGCCGCGGCCGAGGCGGCCACGCGCGAGGGTTCGGCATGGGCGGTGCTGCCGCGCACCAGGGCCATGAAGGCGTCGCGCCAGGCGGCGTTCAGGTCGCTGGCCTGCCAGTCCATCCACTGCTCCACGCGCGCCCGCTGCAGCGGGTCGCCCGGTAGCAGCGCCGCCGCGCGCTCGCGCGCGGCGAGGTAGCGGCAGATCGTGTTGCTCTCCCACAGCACCGCGTCACCGTCCAGCAGCACCGGCACCTGCGCGTGCGGGTTCAGCGCCAGGAAGGCCGGCTCGCGCGTGGTCCGGAAGCCGGTCCCCCAGTCCTCGCGCTCGAAGGGCAGGCCCAGCTCGTGCAGGGTCCAGGAGACCTTGCGCACGTTGATCGAGCTGAAGCGGCCGAGCAGGCGGATCATCGCGGGGACCGGGCAGGGGCGGCGCCCGCATCATCGCACCGCGCCGCGCCGCCCGGGATGGCCGCCTGGACCGCGTCGCCGGCCTCGGCCCAGGGAACGGCCTCCGAGCGCCCGGCGGCGGCGATCCGCGGTCCGCCTGCGACGCAGCGGCCGCTGCGCGGCATGAACCGGACTTCGCAGGGGCCGTGCCGCTCAGGGCAGCACCAGGTTCGTGCGCACGAAATCGAAGAAGGCCTTGACGCGCCGCAGGTGCCGCATGTCCGGGTGGGTCAGCAGCCAGAGCTCGGTGGCGACCTCGGGCAGCGGGCCGCTGAGGTCCACCAGGTCGGGCTGGCCGGCCATCAGGAAATGCGGCGCGACGCCGATCGCGGCGCCGGCCTGCACCGCACGCGCCACCGCCAGCATGCCGTCGCAGCGCAACTGCGGCACGACGCCCGGGTAACGCGCCAGCCGCCAGCGCCGCGACGGGTAGTCGCTCAGCGTGGGGTCGGCGTCCGGTGCCGCCCAGGCCATCGCCTCGACCGGCGTGCCGGGCGGCAGCGCGTCCAGGTAGCGCCGGTGTGCCCACAGCGCGGCGCGCATGACGCCCAGCCGCACGCCCACCAGGTGGCCGGGCGGCGCGGCGGTGCCGCGCAGCGCGACGTCGGCCTCGCGGCGCTCCAGCCGGGCCAGCTGGTTGGTGGCCAGCAGCTCCAGCTGCAGCTGCGGATGAGCCTGCACGAAGGGCCCGATCAGCGGCAGCAGCAGCCCGTGCAGCCCGAGGTCGTTGGCGCTCACGCGCAGCAGCCCGGTCAGCGCGCCGGCGTCGCCCTGCAGCAGCTCGCGCGCGGCGTCCAGCTGGGCCTCGACGGCCTCGGCGCGCTCGGCCAGCGCCAGCGCCAGCTCGCCGGGCGCCATGCCCTGGCGGTGGCGGTCGAAGAGTGGCACGCCCAGCCGCTGCTCGAGCTTCTTCACCGCGCGGTAGACGGACGAGGTGTCCAGCCCCAGCCGCCGGCCGGCCTCGGCCAGCGTGCGGCCGCGCACCAGCGCCAGCACGAGCTCCAGGTCGCGCGGGCCCAGGGGCATGGGCGTCGGTGCAGTCGCGGGCTTCATGCGCGCCTATTCCGCTTGGTGGCCAGGGCCGCGATATTGGCACGACCGACCACCACGACCACCCCGAGGACCCCATGGACCGACCCACCCCCGCGCAGGCCGCCCGCCTGTTCCTGACCCCGCGCCCGCCGGCCGCACCGAAGCCGCTGCAGCTGCCCGGCGCGACGGCGCTGCGGCTGCCCACCGCCGAGGTCGAGCTGGCCGCGCTGACCGCCGGCGACGGCCCGGGCGTGCTGCTGGTGCATGGCTGGGAAGGGCAGGCCAGCGACCTGCAGGCCATCGCGCTGGCCTTGCTGGCGGACGGCCACCGCGTCGTCGCGCTGGACTTGCCGGCGCATGGCGCTTCCGGTGGGCGCAGGACCTCGATCCCGGCCGCGGCGCGTGCCCTCGTGCAGGCGGCGCCGGCGCTGGGGCCGCTGCAGGCCGTGGTGGCGCACTCGGTGGGCGCGGCCGTGACGATGACGGCGATGGCGCGCGGCCTGGCCGTCGGCCGCGCGGCGCTGCTCGCCGCGCCGGCCTTCTATGCGGACTATGCGCGCGGCTTCGCGCGGCAGCTCGGGCTGGACGCCGCGGCGACGGCGCAGATGATCGAGCGGCTGCGCGACGAGGGGGTCGACGTCGACGCCATCGCGGCGCCGGCGCTGGTGCGCACGCTGCCTCAGCCGGCGCTGTACGTGCACGCCGCCGACGACCGCGTGGTGCCGATCGCCGACGCACAGGCCGCCTGCGCCGCATGGCCGGGCGCGCGGCTGTGGCGGGTGGATGGCCTGGGCCACCGGCGGCTGCTCTTCGACCCGGCGGTCGTCGCGGCCGTTGCCGCCTTCGCGGCCGGCGGTGCGCTGCCGGCGCAGGCGGTGGCGGGCGAGGCGCTGGCGGCGGCGGGCTGAGCCGACCCCGGCCCTCGGCGACACTGCGGGCATGACACCCGCCCGCCGCCTGCTGCCCGTCCTGTCGCGGGCCCTGCTCGCCGTGCTCGCCATGCTCGCCGCCCCCCCGCTGCGCGCCGAGATCGTGGAGATCCGCTGGACCGCCGAGCAGCGCTTCGAGCACCGCTTCAGCGTCGCCCCGGGCAAGTTTGCCGAGCTGTGCGGCGCACTCGTGCAGGGTGCCGAGGTGCGCTGGGCCTACGAGTCGGACGCGGCGCTGGACTTCAACGTGCACTACCACGTCGGCCGCGAGGTGGTCTATCCGGTGCGCCAGCCCGCGCAGGCGCAGGCCGCCGGGACGCTCGTGGCGGCCGTGGCGCAGGACTACTGCTGGATGTGGACCAACCGCGGCGCGCGGCCGGTGGCGCTGGTCGTGCGGCTGGCGCGCTGAGCCGGGGCTCCGCCCGGCGTCTTTAACGACTTTGAAGACCGGCTGAAGGCCGCCGGGCACCCGGTGGCCGAACACTGCGGGCTCCTCACCGATGGAGACCGCGATGACCCCGAACCAGATCCGTGCCGTCCGCGACACCTGGGCCTGCGTGCTGCCGGCGCGCGCTGCCGTCGCCGACCAGTTCTATGCCCGCCTGTTCGAGCTGGCGCCCGAGGTGCGGCCGCTGTTCCGGCGCGACATCCACACCCAGGGTGCGATGCTGATGGCCACGCTGGCCGGCGTCGTGGACCACCTGGACCACCTGGACCGCGTGCTGCCTGCGGCCGAGGCGCTGGCGCGCCGGCACGTGGGCTACGGCGTGCGCGCCGAGCACTACGACGTGGTCGGCACGGCGCTGCTGTGGACGTTGGAGCAGGGCCTGGGCGCGCGCTTCACCGCCGAGGTGCGCGCCGCCTGGGCCACGGCCTATGGCGCGCTGGCCGGGGCGATGAAGCGTGCGGCCTACGGCCCGCCGGTGCCGGCTTGCGCCTGAGCGGGCCGCCTTGGAAGCGGCGGGCAGCGCTGCGGCGCAGCGGCATCCAGGATCCCGCCTGCCCGGCAACAAAAAGCCAGGCCGTCACGGACATGAGGGCCTGGCTTTGCGGGTGCGGTGGTGGAGACGAGGAGGATCGAACTCCCGACCTTCGCATTGCGAACGCGACGCTCTCCCAGCTGAGCTACGTCCCCACGTGAGCCGCGCATTCTAGCATCGCCGAAGCGGGCTGCCAGCGCCGCCGGGGGGCGGGCAGCGGCGCGATTAACATCCCGCCGCCGTTCACCCCGAGCGCAGGAGTTCGCGATGCGACCGCAGCAAGACCCGGCCTGGCTGGAGGCCCAGTACAACAACCGCGCCCGCGTGCCCGAGCACCCGCAGGTGCTGGCGTCCTGGGCCGAGGCCTCGGCGCTGGCGCGCACGAAGAGCGCCGGCGCGCAGTTCGACATCGCCTACGGCGCGGGCGCCGGCGAGACGCTGGACGTCTTCCCGCCCAACGGTCCGGTGCCGGCCGGCGGCGCGCCGGTGCTGATGTTCATCCACGGCGGCTACTGGCGTTCGCTGGACAAGTCCGACCACTCGTTCGTCGCGCCCGCGCTCAATGCCGCGGGCGCGCTGGTGGTGGTGCCGAACTATGCGCTGTGCCCGGCGGTGGGCATCGAGCACATCGTGCTGCAGATGACGCGCGCGCTGGCCTGGACCTGGCGCCACGCGGCACGCTTCGGCGGCGACCCGGCGCGCATCGCGCTGGCCGGGCATTCGGCCGGCGGGCACCTGGCGACCATGCTGCTGAGCTGCCGCTGGAAGGAGGTGGACGCCGAGCTGCCCGCGCAGCCGGTGGCCGGCGCGCTTTCGATCTCCGGCCTGTACGACCTGGAGCCGCTGCGCCACACGCCCTCGCTGCAGGCCGACCTGCAGCTCACGCCGGCGGCGGTGGCGCGGCTGAGCCCGGCCTTCTTCCCGCGACCCAAGGGCCCCAAGCTGTATGCCACCGTGGGCCTGGACGAGAGCGACGAATTCCTGCGCCACAACCGGCTGATCCGCGACGTCTGGGGCCCCACCGCGGTGCCGGTGTGCGAGACGCTGCCCGGCTGCAACCACTTCACGGTGCTCAACCGGCTGGCCGACCCGGCGGGCCGGCTGCAGCACCTGGCGCAGCGGCTGCTGGGGTTGGTCTGAGGGGCGGCGTGGCAGGGCGCAGCGGCCGCTGGAAAATGCGATCGATTCTCGTTTCTGGATTGCCGCACGCTATGCACGATATTGATGCGATGTATTGGCCCTGCTCGGGCCCTTGGGCTATGGTCCCCGCTCGGTGGCGCCGGCGGCACCTGCTGCCGGGCGCTCCGACAGTTCACCTCACGACCAGGAGCACCCCATGGGCTTGAAAGGTACGAAGACCGAGCAGAACCTGAAGGACGCCTTCGCGGGCGAATCGCAGGCCAACCGCCGCTACCTCTATTTCGCGAACAAGGCCGACGTGGAAGGCCAGAACGACGTCGCCGCGCTGTTCCGCAGCACCGCCGAGGGCGAGACCGGCCACGCGCACGGCCACCTGGAGTTTCTCGAGCAGGGCTCGGGCGACCCGGCCACCGGCCTGCCGATCGGCAACAGCCGCCAGAACCTGATGGCCGCCGTGGCCGGCGAGACGCACGAGTACACCGACATGTACCCGGGCATGGCCAAGACGGCGCGCGAGGAAGGCTTCGACGAGATCGCCGACTGGTTCGAGACGCTGGCCAAGGCCGAGCGTTCGCACGCCAACCGCTACCAGAAGGCCCTCGACGCGCTCGTCGACTGACGAGCGCTTCGACGCCGAGGCCCCACGCGCCGGTCCACTGACCAGCGCGCCGGGCTTTCGAACAAGGGGCTTCGTGCCCCTTGTTCGTTGTGGAGAACCCGACGGAGACGAAGCCCCATGCGCGAAGGCAACCTCGAAGCACCGACCCGGCACCCGATAGCCTGGAAGAACCCCGACTTCCACGACGAGGGCTCGCTGATGAAGGAGATGGAGCGCGTCTTCGACATCTGCCACGGCTGCCGGCGCTGCGTGAGCCTGTGCCAGAGCTTCCCGAACCTGTTCGACCTGGTGGACGCCACGGCCGACGGCGAGGTGCACGGGGTCAAGAAGGACGACTACTGGAAGGTCGTCGACCAGTGCTACCTGTGCGACCTGTGCTACATGACCAAGTGTCCGTACACGCCGCCGCATGCGTGGAACCTGGACTTCCCGCACCTGATGCTGCGCGCCAAGGCGATCAAGTTCAGGAAGGGCCAGGTGCACGCCAGCGAGAGGTTGCTCGCCAGCACCGACGTGCACGGCCAGTTTGCCGGCATCCCGATCGTCGTCGACGTGGTCAACGCGGTGAACCGCACGAAGGCCGCGCGCAAGGCGATGGACGGCCAGCTCGGCGTGCACCCCGACGCGTGGATGCCGAGCCTGGCGCCGCAGCGCTTCCGCTGGGGCCGCGCGATGAACGACACGGCATTCGTCGCCGTCAACGGCGAGCGCACTCCGGGCAAGGTGGCGATCTTCGCGACCTGCTACGTCAACTACAACGAACCCGGCATCGGCGAGGACCTGATCAAGGTGCTGCAGCACAACGAGATCCCGTACGAGATCGTCGAGAAGGAGCAATGCTGCGGCATGCCCAAGCTCGAGCTCGGCGACCTCGAGTCGGTGGAGCGGGCCTGGGCCGCGAACATCCCGGTGCTGGCGAAATACGCGAAGGAGGGCTGGGCCATCCTGAGCGCCATCCCCAGCTGCACGCTGATGTTCAAGCAGGAGCTGCCGCTGATGTTCCCGGACGACGCCGACACGCAGATCGTCAAGGAGGCGATGTACGACCCCTTCGAATACCTCGTCGCGCGCCACAAGGACGGCTTGCTGAAGACCGACTTCAAGGCCGCGCTCGGCAAGGTCAGCTACCACATCCCCTGCCACGGCCGCGTGCAGAACATCGGCCGCAAGACCGAGGAGATGTTCAAGCTGGTCGGCCAGAGCGTGGAGGTCAAGCTCAACACGGTGGAGCGCTGCAGCGGCCACGCCGGCACCTACGGCGTGAAGACGCCCACCCACCCGGTGGCGATGAAGATCGGCAAACCCGTCTTCAAGGCCATGGCCAAGGACGAGCCGGACTGGATCAGCAGCGACTGCGCGCTGGCCGGCCACCACATCGCGCAGGGCATGCAGGCCGCCGGCACGCCGGCCAAGGGGCTGGCGCACCCGCTGACGCTGCTGCGCACTGCCTACGGCATCGCCTGAAGCGGCGGCGCCGCCCTTTGCAAACCCAGGAGCCCGCACCATGAGCATCACCCGTGACAGCCTCCTGACGCTGGAGGCCTACTCGAAGATCCGCAAGAGCAGCAAGCCCGAGGCCATCGCGCACCGCAAGCGGCGCAGCGTGGCGCTGGGCGAGCACATGACGCTGCAGTTCGAGGACGAGCAGACGATTCGCCGCCAGATCCAGGAGATGCTGCACATCGAGAAGATCTTCGACGAGGAAGGCATCCAGTCCGAGATCGACGCCTACGCGCCGCTGGTGCCCGACGGCAGCAACTGGAAGGCCACGATGCTGCTCGAGTACCCGGACCCGCACGAGCGCAAGCGCGAGCTGGCGCGGCTGATCGGCGTGGAGGACCGCATGTTCGTCGAGGTCGAGGGCCAAGCGCGCGTGTACGCCATCGCCGACGAGGACCTGGACCGCGAGAACGACGAGAAGACCAGCTCGGTGCACTTCGTGCGCTTCGAGTTCACGCCGGCCATGAAGCAGGCCATCCGCGCCGGCGCCGCGGTCAAGCTCGGCTGCGACCACCGCAACTACCCGGCGCACGTGAGCATCGCGCCGGAGACGCTGGCTTCGCTGGCCGGCGACCTGCGCTGAACGCCCGGACCACGCGCCGCGCGCGGGTCGCCGTGCTGCCGCTGGCGGCCGCCGCGGCAGCCATCGCGTTGTCGCCGGGTGCGCTGGCCGAGACGGTCGTCGTCACCGGCTCGGCCAGCGAGCGCCGCATCGTCGAGGCGCCCTATGCCATCGGCACGGTGGATGCCGACACGCTGCGCGCCGCCGGCCCCATGCTGCAGCTCTCGGAGGCGCTTTCGCGCGTGCCGGGGCTGCAGGTCGCCACGCGCAGCAACTTCGCGCAGGACCTGCAGGTGGCCTCGCGCGGCTTCGGTGCCCGCGCCACCTTCGGCGTGCGCGGGCTGCGCCTGTATGTCGACGGCATCCCGGCCACCATGCCCGACGGCCAGGGCCAGATCGCGCATGCCGACCTGGCCGGTGCGGCGCGCGTGGAGGTGCTGCGCGGGCCCTTCTCGGTGCTCTACGGCAGCAGCTCGGGCGGGGTGGTGTCGGTGATCGCCGCGCCGGTGCGCGAGCGCGCGGCCGAGGGCGCGCTCGATCTCGGCAGCTTCGGGCTGCGACAGGCGCGCGCCGCGCTCGGGCTGCCCTTCGGCGACGATGCGACCGCGCCCGCCGGCGACCTGCGCCTCGGCGCCGCGGCGATGCGCATCGACGGCTTCCGCCCGCACAGCGCGGCCGAGCGGCGGCTCGTCAACCTGCGCCTGGGCCTGCAGCCGGCCGGCGGCCGCGACCGCATCGTGCTGCAGGCCAGCCACCACGAGCAGCCGGCGCAGGACCCGCTGGGCCTTCGGCGCGAGGACTTCGACGCCGATCCGCGCCGCACCACGCCCGAGGCGCTGCAGTACGACACGCGCAAGATCGCGCGCCAGACGCAGGCCGGCGCGAGCTGGCGCCACCGCTTCGACGGCGGCGCGCTGCGCGAGCTGAATGCCGCGGCCTGGGCCGGCCGGCGCGGCGTCGTGCAATGGCTCGCGATCCCCGCCACGACGCAGGCCAACCCGCGCCACGGCGGCGGCGTGATCGACCTCGACCGCGCCTACGGCGGCGCCGAGCTGCGCGCGCTGTGGCGCTGGGCGCGCGTGGAGCTGCAGGCCGGCGTGCAGCACGAGCGCCAGGACGACGACCGCCGCGGCCATCTCAACCACACCGGCCCGGTGGACCAGCCGGTGTACGGCCGCATCGGCGAGCCGCGCCGCGACGAGCGCAACCGCGCCCAGGCCAGCGATGTCTTCGCGCAGGCCGAATGGGCGGTGGCGCCGGCCTGGTGGCTCAGCGGCGGTGCGCGCGTGGGGCAGGTGCGGCTCGCGGCCGAGGACCGCTACCTCTCCAACGGCGACGACTCGGGCGAGCGCCGCTTCGAGTACGCCAACCCGGTGCTCGGCCTGCGCTGGCAGGCGAGCCCGGCGCTGACGCTGCACGCCAGCGCGGCGCGCGGCCACGAGACGCCCACGCTGGGCGAGCTGGCCTACCGCCCCGACGGCAGCGGCGGCTTCAATACGGCGCTGCGGCCGCAGGTCGGCCGACAGGCGGAGGCGGGTGCGAAGTGGCGGCAGGGCGCACTGCAGGCCGACCTGGCCCTCTTCGCGATCACCACGCGCGACGAGATCGCGGTGGCCACCAACAGCGGCGGCCGCGCCAGCTTCCGCAACATCGGCCGCACCGAACGCCGCGGCGCCGAACTGGCGCTGGGCTGGCAGCCGGCCGCCGCGTGGCGCTTCACGCTGGCGGCCACGCTGCTGCACGCCGAACTGCGCGACGCCTTCCTCGCCTGCGCCGGCGTGCCGTGCGGCGCACCCAGCGTGGCGGTGCCGGCCGGCCGCCGCATTGCCGGCACGCAGCGCGCGAGCGGCTTCGCCGAGCTGGCGTTCAAACCGGGCGGGTTGGGCGAATTCGCGCTCGAACTGCGCGCGCAGTCGCGCACCGCGGTCGACGACGCCAACAGCGACTTCGCGCCCGGCTTCGCGGTGTGGAACCTGCGCTGGCTGGGCCGCGCGGACCTGGGCGGCGGCCTCGCGGCGGAGCTGCTGGCGCGCGTGGACAACGCCGCCGACCGCCGCCATGCCGGCAGCGTGATCGTCGGCGAGGGCAACCGACGGTTCTTCGAGCCCGGCGCGCCGCGCAGCGCGCTGCTGTCGCTGCGCCTGGTGCAGGCGTTCTGAGGCCGGCCTACTTCAGGTAACCCCAGGACCGCAGCCGCGCGGCCGAATACTGCGCCGCGCCGCCCTGCTGCGTCACGCGCAGGTAGGCTGCGAAATGTTCGGCCGCAGGCCGCTGCTGGCCCATGCCCTCCAGCGACACGCCCTTGAGGAACAGCACGCCGGGGTCGCCGGGCAGCGCGCGGTCGAAGGCCTGCAGCTCGGCGTAGGCGCCGGCCGGGTCGCGCAGGCCCAGCTTCAGCGTCGCCGCGAGCTTCATCGCCTGCGCCTCCTGAGGATAGACGCGGCGCGCGGTCTCGGCGTAGCGGCGTGCGTCGGCGGCCTTGCCCTGGGCCTGCAGGCACTGCGCCATGCGCACGTTGGCCGCGTAGTCCTCGGGTGTGCGCTGCAGCGCGCCGGCGAACTGCGCCTCGGCCTGCGGCAGCTGCCTGCGTGCCATCGCGGTCTCGCCGTTCTTGCATGCGTCGATGGTCGGCTTGATGCGGCGCAGGCTCGCGGTGCTGTCCATGAAGCGCTCGCGCTGCGGGTTCGCGCCCTTGCTCGCCGCGTAGGTGGTACCGGCCAGGCGCGCGGCGGTGTCGCGGCGCTCGCTGCTCATCGGGTGCGAGGAGAACATCGTCTCCAGCAGCCTGGGCTGCTTCTCGTGGCCCTCGACCAGCAGATTGTGCAGGCCCACCATGCCCTGCGCCGGGTAGCCGGCGGACACCATGTACTGCTGGCCCAGGGCGTCGGCCTCGCGCTCGTGGTCGCGCGAATAGCTCGACAGCAGCGCGCTGGCGCCGATCTGCCCGCCGATGCCCACCAGCGGCGCCCAGCCCGAGTCGCTGCTGGCCACGGCCAGGCCCACCACCGCCACCTGCGCCAGCAGCGCCTGGCCCTGGCGCTGCGCGGCGTGGCGCGCATTGACGTGGCCCATCTCGTGGCCGATCAGCGCGGCGAGCTCGGCTTCGTCGTCCAGCTCGGTCATGATGCCGCGCGTGACGCCCATCGCGCCGGCCGGGAAGGTGTAGGCGTTGACGTAGTTGGCGTTGAGCACGCGCGCGCTGTAGGGCATGTCCTGGCGCTGCACGTGCGGCTGCAGGCGCTGCGTGACGCCGGCCACGTAGCGGTTGACCGCGTCGTCCTGCACCGCGCCCAGGTCCTGCGAGAACTGGTGCGGCGCATGCTGCGCGTCCACCGCCTTCTCCTGTTCGGGCGACATGCCCACCAGGATGCGCTTGCCGGTCACCGGCGAGGTGGCGCAGCCCGACAGCGAGGCGCTGGCCGTCGCCGCGCAGGCGGCGCCGAACAGCCACACCGTGTCGCGGCGGCTCAGGCGGTTGTGTTGCAGGCGGCGCGCCAGGCCTGGGGCGCCGTCGCGGGGCGGGTCGGGGTAGGTCATCGTCGTCCTCCGGTCCTGCTTGGTACCGAAGCGGCGGCGCGTGTTCCGCGCGCCGCGGTCACCATCGGAAACAGGCAGCCGAGTATGGACTGCAGCACCGGCCGCAGGCTGCCGGCCACGAAGTCCGGCAGGCCGCCGGGACCGCACATCGGGTCGAACTTGCCGGCGATGGCCAGGTGCGCATAGCCGTGCACCAGCGACCACAGCGCGGTCACCGCTTGCCAGTGCGCCGGCCGCATCGCGGCCGCGTCGCGCACGCCGACCGCACGGCGCACGCCTTCGGCCAGCACCTCGAACGAGGCCCGCGCGTGCTGCTCGAGTTCGGCGTCCTCGCGCAGCCGGCCCTGGCGGAACATCAGGCGGAACAGGCCCGGCCGGCGCAGCGCGAAGGCCACGTACTCCACGCCCTGCTCGCGCAGCGCGGCAAGCGCATCGGCGCCGCCGCGTGCGTCCCCCTCGCGCAGCGCACGTCCCAGCTCGGCGAAACCCAGCGCCGCGACCGCGGTCAGCAGCCCGGCGGCGTCGCCGAAGTGGTGCGCCGGCGCCGCCGGCGACACGCCGGCGCGGCGCGCCACCTCGCGCAGCGAGAAGGCCTCCGGGCCGTGCTCGGCCAGCAGTTCCTCGGTGGCGGCGATCAGCGCCTGGCGCAGCGCGCCGTGGTGGTAGGGGTGGGGCTCGCTCATGCGGCGAGTTTAACTTGACAACGTTCAGATAAATCGGCAGACTGCATTTGAACGATGTTCAGATAGCGCCGCCACCGGGGCGGCCTGCGGGCGTCGGGCACGAAAGCGACGCCGCCGATGAACCCCCTGGACCCCGACACCGCCTTCCGCCTGGGCGGCCTGCTGGCGCTGGCCGGCTGGGCCGCGCTGGCCCTCTCGCCGCCCGGGCGGCGCTGGACGCCGCGCGTGTGGCAGCTCACCGGCTGGTGGCTGCCGCTCATGCTGGCGCTGGCCTATGCGGCCCTGATCGTGCGGCACTGGGGCCCCGGTGGCTTCGGCTCGCTGGCCGAGGTGCGCCAGCTCTTCGAGCGCGACGGCCTGCTGGCCGCCGGCTGGATCCACTACCTGGCCTTCGACCTCTTCGTCGGCACCTGGATCGCGCGCGATGCCGCCGCGCGCGGCGTGCGGCACCTGCTCGTGCTGCCCTGCCTGCTGCTGACCTTCCTGTTCGGCCCGGCCGGACTGCTGACCTACGCCGCGCTGGCGGCGCTGACCCGGAGGACCCCGTCATGAACCCGAGCGCCCTGGCCCTGCCCCCTGCCGCCGGCGGCCTGCTGCCGCGCCCGGCCGATGCGCTGCCCACGCTGTGGCGCACCGACCGCCGGCTCGTTGCCTTCGCGCTGCTGTTGCTGGCCGCGATGCTGCCCGCCGCCCTGGGCCTGGCCTTCGACGAGCGCATGCTGCGCGGCGTCAGCGTCTGGGTCAAGCCGATGAAGTTCATGCTGTCGGTGGCCCTGCTGGCGCTGACGACGGCCTGGTTCGCCCGCGACCTGCCGGCCGCCGTGCGCCAGGGCCGGGCCTGGAGCGCGCTGGTGTGGACGCTGCTCGCCACCGGCGGCTTCGAGGTCGGCTACATCACGCTGCAGGCCGCGCTGGGTCAGGCCTCGCACTACAACGTGGGCAGCGCCTTCCATGGCCTCATGTACACGCTGATGGGCGCCGGCGCGCTGGCGCTGACGGCCACGCAGCCCTGGCTGGCCTGGCTGCTGTGGCGGCACGGCGACCGCACGCGGCCCGGGGCCTGGCGCCAGGCCGTGCTGCTGGGGCTGGTGCTGACCTTCGTGCTCGGCGCGGGCGTGGGCATGCTGCTCGGCGGCCGCCAGCCGCCCGATGGTCCGGGGCTGCCGCTGCTGGGCTGGTCCCTGGTCGGCGGCGACCTGCGCGTGGCGCACTTCGTCGGCATCCATGCCGGGCAGGCACTGCCGCTGCTGGCCGCGGCCCTGCTGGCCTGGCGGCCGCGCCTCGCGCCGGCCGGCGTGTGGATCGGCACCGCGGCGTGGACCGCGTTGTGGGCCGCGGTGCTGGTGCAGGCGCTGCAGGGGCGGCCGCTGCTGGCGCTGTAGCCGCCGGCCCGGCACGCCGCCCTTCGCCGCCCTGTGCCGCCCTGCGCAGCGATACTGGACGGATCCGCCTGCCGCCGCCGCCCCGATGCCCGTCCTGCTCGCCGCCGCCACCTACTTCGTGCTCGTCTTCGCCGCCGGCTTCGTGCTCGGCGTGGTCCGCACCCTGTGGCTGGCGCCGGCGGTCGGGCCGCTCGCGGCGGTGGCGATCGAGCTGCCGGTGATCCTGGGCGTCGCATGGCTGGCCTGCGCTCGGGTGCTGCGCCGCTGGCCGCTCGCGCCCGCGCAGGCGGCGGCGACGGGCGCGCTGGCCTTCGCGCTGCTGCTGGGGGCGGAAGCGGCGCTGTCGCTGCTGCTGGCCGGCCGCAGCCTGGCAGACCACCTGGCGCTCTATGCCCAGGCGCCGAACCTGCTGGGGCTGGCGGGGCAGATCGCCTTCGCGGCGCTGCCCTGGCTGCGCGCGGGCCGGGCGGGATGGCCGCGTTGACCCGGCCCTGACACCACCGCCCGGCGCGGCCGCGGATGCGGCGCCGGCACTGTTCACGGCACCGTGAAGGTGTCGCGAGGACTCGGTGAACGCCGCGGCCTATGGTCCGGCACACCGCCCGCATCCGCGTGGCGGCCACCCCATCCCAGGAGAGAGTCCCATGGTCCACCGCTTCCTTCCAGGCCGCCTCGCGCGCGCCACGGCATCGGCGCTGCCGGCGCTGAGCGCCGCGACGGCGCTGCTGGCGTTTTCGCCCGCACAGGCCGCGCCGCAGGTCGTCACGATCACCGTCGAGAACCTCGCGCCGGCCTCGGGCATCGCCTTCGCGCCGCTGCACTTCGGCTTCCACAGCGGCGTGTTCGACGCCTTCGATCTCGGCGGCGTCGCCACCGCGCCCATCATCTCGGTGGCTGAGGGCGGCTCCGGGGCCGACTGGCACCCGGCCTTCGCCGCGGCCGACCCCGGGGCCGTGCGCGGCACCGTGGGCGGGCTGCTGCTGGCCGGCGCGACGGCCAGCCTCAGCGTGGTCGTGGACCCGGCCCTCAACCCCTACTTCACCTTCGCCGCGATGGTCGTGCCGAGCAACGACTTCTTCATCGGCAACGACTCGCCGACGCGCTACCGCGTCTTCGACGCCGACGGCACGCTGCTGACGGCGGCCATCGGGCAGCGTGCCAGCCAGATCTGGGACGCCGGCAGCGAGGTCTTCGACCCGGCAGCGGCGGCCTTCGTCGGCGACAACGGCCTGCGCACGCCGCAGAACTCGGTGGTCGCGTTCAACTTCGCCGAGCTCGCGGCCTTCAACGGCCTGAGCACCGGCGCCGGCTACACCTTCACCAGCGGCCTGAGCGCGGACACCGAGATCTACCGCATCAGCTTCAGCGCGGTGCCGGTGCCCGAGCCCGGCAGCTACGCGCTGCTGACGGCCGGGCTGTTGGCCACCGGCTGGGTGGTGCGCCGCCGCCGGACCGGCATGCCGGTGCCAGCCTGAGGCGCCCCGACGGCGGCCGCGGCGCGGCTTCGCGACAATGCGCCCGGGCGCCACGGCGCCCGGGGCGACCATGAACGAAGAGATCCTGCTCGTCGAGGACGATGCCGCCATCGCCGAGGCCCTGCGCCTGCACCTGGAGCAGGCCGGCTTCCGGCTGCAGCACGAGCGCGACGGCGGCTCGGCGCTGGCGGCCGTGGACGCCCGGCGCTGGGACCTCGTGCTGCTGGACCTGATGCTGCCCGGCGCCGACGGCTGGGACATCTGCCGCCACCTGCGCCAGCGCCACCCGCAGGTGCCGGTGATCATCCTCAGCGCGCGCGGGGCCGAGGCGCACCGCGTGCTCGGGCTGGAGCTCGGGGCCGACGACTACCTGGCCAAGCCCTTCTCGATGCTCGAGCTGGTGGCGCGCGTGCGTGCGCTGTTCCGCCGCCTGGAGCAGGCGCGTGCCCAGGCCCCGCCGCCGGCGGTGCTGCCGGTCGGGCACCTGCGCCTGCACACCGGCGAGCGGCGGCTGTTCGACGGCGACGCGGCGGTGCCGCTGACGCAGCGCGAGTACGAACTGCTGGCCTTCCTGGCGCGCCACCCCGGCCGCGCCTTCGCGCGCGACGAGCTGCTGCGCCGCGTCTGGGGCAGCGGTTTCGAGGGCTACGAGCACACGGTCAACTCGCACATCAACCGGCTGCGCAACAAGATCGAGGCCGACCCGCGGCAGCCGCGGCTGATCGTCACGGTCTGGGGGGTCGGCTACCGGCTCGAGGCACCGCCGTGAGCCGGCGCCTGTCGTTCGGTGCGCGGCTCGCCGCCGTGCTGCTGGTGCTGCTGGTGGCCTACGGCGTGCTGGTCGCCCTGCTGTTCAGGCACGAGGCGGCCGAACGCGAATCGGCGCTGCTGCAGCAGGTCGCGCGCGAGCTGGCGGCGCACATCGTCGCCCACTGGCCCGAGGTGGCGCCGGGGACGGCCGGCGCGGACGGCGCAGCCGCCCGCGAGGCGGTGATCCGCATGCTGATGACGGTCAACCCCGGCATCCAGGTCTACCTGCTGGACGCGCAGGGGCGCGTGCTCGACTACCTGGGCGAGCCCGGCATGGTGCGGGTGCCGCAGGTCGAGCTCGCGCCGCTGCGGCGATTCCTCGACGGCGCCGCGCTGCCCCTGCGCGGCAGCGACCCCATGGGCTCCGGCCAAGGCCGCCTGTTCAGCGTCGCGCCGCTGCCGGCGCGCGGCGAGGCGGCGGGCGGCGGCTTCCTCTACGTGGTGCTGGACGGGGCGCTGCGCCAGCAGGCCGCGCAGGCGGCCGGCGACGACGGCATCTGGCGCAGCGCCGCGGCGTCGGCCTTCGCCGCGCTGGTCGTCGCGGCGGCGCTGGGCGCCTTCACGCTGCGCCGGCTGTCGCGCCCGCTGCGCCGCCTGGCCGCCCGCATGCAGGCCTATGCCGCCGGCCAGGCCGATGCCGCGCCGCAGCCGCCGCAGGACGAGGTGGTGCAGATCGAGCAGGCCTTCGTGCAGATGACCGAGCGCATCGAGCGCCAGGCCGATCGCGAGCGCGCGCAGGCGGCCGCGCACCGCGAGGCCATCGCGGGCGTGGCCCACGACCTGCGCACGCCGCTGACCGCGCTGCACGGGCAGCTCGAGGCGCTGCTCGTGCAGGCGGGCGCGCAAGGCGCGGCGGCCGACGACCGCCAGGCGCGGCCGCTGCAGGCCGCGCTGGCGCAGAGCGAGCGGCTGCGCCAGCTCTCGCAGCAGCTGTTCGAGCTGGCGGCGTTGCAGTCGGCCACCGAGGTGGCGCAGCGCGAGCGCTTCCGCATCGACGAACTGGTGGCCGACGCCGTCGGCAAGTTCGTGCAGCTGGCGCCGCAGCCCGACGTGGCCGAGGTGCGTCTGGGCGGCGACCCGCCGGCGCCGCTGGAGGTGGAGGGGGACCTGCAACTCGTCGAACGCGCGCTGACCAACCTGATCGACAACGCCCGCCGCCACGGTCGGGGCGGCGGGCCGGTCACGGTGCGCATGACGGCCAGCGACGAGGCGGTGCAGGTGCTGGTGGAGGACCGCGGCCCGGGGCTGCCCGAGGAGGTGCAGCGCCGCCTGGCGCAGGGGCGCTCGATGCACGAGCCGCCGCTGCGGCGCGCCAGCGGCGGCATCGGCGGCCTGGGCCTGGCGATCGCGCAGCGCGTGGCGGTGCTGCACGGCGGCAGCCTGCGGCCGCTGCCGATGCCCGGCGGCGGCACGCGGCTGTGCCTGGTGCTGCCGCGCGCGCGCTGACCGTGCGCCGGCTCAGCGGCCGTGCGCGCCGGGCAGGCCGCGCAGCGCGCTGCCGTCGGCGGCGCGAACGACGGGGCAGTTGACGACCACGTCGCTGAGCGTCAGCCGCAGCTCGCCGCGGTCCTGCGCGTCCAGGATCGCCTCCTGCGAGCGCAACTCGCGGCGCGCCCCGGGCTTCAGCCAGTGGACCATGACCACGCGCCACAGCGGGCTGTAGGCGCGGTCGGCATTGGCCGCGCCGGCCGGCAGGGGCGCCGACTGGAATACGCCGATCTGCTCGCCGGCGGGGAAGACATACACGCGCTCGAGCAGCGAGGTTCCGGGCGCCGCGCGGCCCGCGGGCGCAGGCAGGGCGTCGGCAAGGCGCGGCACGAAGTTGGCGCCCATCTCGCGCGCCATCGCGGCGTCGGAGACGTCGGTGGTGACGTACTCGACGAGTGCGTCGTCGACCCAGGCCCGCTGCAGCGGCAGGGTGGCCACCGGCGCCTGCGGCGCCGCGCAGCCGGCGGCCAGCAGCGCGCCGCCCAGCAGCGCGGCACCCAGCCAGCGCCTGCGCAGCCGGCCGGGCGGCTCAGAGCGGGCCGGTGTATTCACCGCGCGCGGGGTAGTCCTTGGCGACCGCGAAGTCCACGGCCGCCAGCAGCTCGTCGAAGTGCGGGCGCGCGAAGGGCATGGTCTGCACCGCGCCGTAGTACAGCGTGCCGTCCGGCCGCACGAGGAACAGCCCCGGCTCGGCGAAGAGCGCCGGCTCCTCGATGCCCAGCGAGGTCTTGCCGCGCGAGGTGCTGACGAACAGCCCCCAGGCCCGCGCCACGGGCAGCGGCAGTGCATAGCCCATGCGCAGGTCCGGCGCCCGCAGCTTGTCGGCCATCGCCTGCGCGCGTTCCTGCGTGTCCGAGGACAGGGCGATGACGCCCACCCCGCGCTTGTCGAACTCCGGCAGCAGCCGGCCCAGCTCGAGCAGGTACTTCAGGCAGATGGGGCAGTGCAGGCCGCGGTAGAACACGACCATCGTGAAGTGCCCGGGCCGCTCGTCGGCGAGCGAGAACGCGCCGTGGGCCAGCGTGGGCACGGCCAGGGCGGGCACGGGCTGTCGGGGCAGGAGCATCGGGATCCTTCCGGAAGGTTCGCGGGTGACCCCGGCCAGTTCGTCGCCGGCGGCCCTTTGGTTACATCGCCGCGGCCGGCCGCTCAGAAGCGCAGCGGCACCGCGGTGGCGGCCTGCAGCGCCTCGGGCGTGACGCCCTCGGCCAGCTCGCGCACCTGCAGGCCGTCGGCCAGCACGTCGATCACGGCCAGGTCGGTGTAGAGCCGGCGCACGCAGGCCATGCCGGTCAGCGGGTAGGTGCAGGCGGGCACGATCTTGGGCTCGCCGGCCTTGGTCACGTGGTCCATCATGACCCAGGTGCGCTTGGCGCCGATGGCGAGGTCCATCGCGCCGCCGACGGCCGGGATGGCGTCCGCCGCGCCGGTGTGCCAGTTGGCGAGGTCGCCGCCGCCGCTGACCTGGAAGGCGCCGAGCACGCAGATGTCCAGGTGGCCGCCGCGCATCATCGCGAAGCTGTCGGCATGGTGGAAGTAGGCGCCGCCGGGCAGCAGCGTCACCGGCTGCTTGCCGGCGTTGATG